>JANNCN010000075.1:0-5583 GCA_031386665.1 Rhodoferax sp.
TGGCAAGGTCAAACCGCTCGCCCCCAAATTGCGAATCGTCATTCCGGCCGCCACCCGCACCAACCTGGACGACGCCAGCCGCTCATTGGGCGACGCGCTGTTGGGGCTTGGATTTTGCGACGAGCTGGAATACGAAAACCACGACGCGCGGGGCGGCACCCAGGGCGTTTTGGTGTTTGGCGACAAGTACAGCAAAGACGTGAACAGCTTTTTCATGGCCGACACTTCGCTCATTGGCGCGTTGGCGGTGCAAAAACCCAGCGCCAATCTGGACAAGCTAACCCCCATTGCCCGGCTGACAACTGACCACCTCGTCATCGTCGTCCCCGCCAATTCGCCGCTCAAAACCGTCAAAGACCTCGCCGACCGCCTGCGCACCGCACCCAAGCAAACGCCCCTGGCCATCAGCGCGATGGGCGGAGTGGACCACATTTTTGCCAGCCTGTTGGTCAAATGGACGGGCAGCAAACCCGAAGACGCCAGCTACCCGGCTTTCGGTCGTCGCCACGAGCTGGTTGATGCGGTGCTGAGCGGCAAAGCTGCTGCGGGCATTTCAAGCCATTTGGCCTTTGGCCCGGATTTGCAAAGCGGCAAGCTGCGGGCACTGGGCGTCTCGTCCAAAAAAGCGGCGTTTGGCATCGCCGCCGTGCGCGAGCAAGGCGTCGACGTTGACATCACCAACTGGTGCGCCGTGTTCACGGGCCAAGCTGTGCCCGAGCCGCGCAAAGCCGAGATGCTGCTGGCCGTCAAAAAAGCCGTGACCTACGATCTTTGGAAGGCGACTTTGAAGCAAAGCTACTGGGAGTCGTCTCTGATGTCCGGCCCTGATTTAACCAGCTTCATCGAGATCGATGGGAATGCGCTGAAGCTGATTGCGCAGCTGTTGAAGTTGAAGGCTTGAGGGGTGGTTTTGGCGCAGGCGTTGCGCGCGGCCTAGGGAAGCTCTGCATAACCCATCGCGGAATCGTGTAGGCCCGGATCGGGATGGGATGCAAGGCGGTTTTTGCAGCAAGTATCGAGAATATTTGCAAGAAAACCAACGCCGCAGACCGCCCGAGGCCGGACTATCACGAGCCGCGAGGAGTTCTGCAGAGCTTCCCTAGCCCTTGAGTGCGAGTTGCCTGGGTAGAGGTTGGGCGCTAATTTTGTGAATAATACATAAAAAAGAACCTGCAGGTTCTTTTTTTGGCGGAGAGGTGATTTTGAGCCATTTTTTTTATCAAAATATGGCTCAAGCCCTCGAATATATTCAATAGTTTGCTATATATTAAATATCACTCAAAACCTCTCATGCGGCGCCAAATACCGCCATTGCCCCAGCGGCAAATTGCCCAGCATCACGTTGCCAATGCGCACGCGCTTCAGGCCAACGACCTTCAGGCCGACCAGTTCGCACATGCGTCTGATTTGGCGTTTTTTGCCTTCGGTCAGCACCACGCGCAGTTGCTCGGGGTTTTGCCACGCCACTTTGGCGGGTTTCAGGGCTTGGCCATCCAGGCTTAGGCCGTGGCGCAGCTTGGCCAGCCCGGCGGGGGGGAAAATCGCCTGCACGTTGCTGGTAACGGGGTCGTCATCGTCCATGCGAATCAGTTGGCCGGGCGTTTGATCGACCTGGTTGATGCCCACGTAGGCAACCCGCACCAGGTACTCCTTTTCCATCACCGAGTCTTCGCCGATCAATTGGCGTGCCACGCGGCCGTCTTGCGTCATTACCAAAAGCCCAATGGAATCAATGTCCAGCCGCCCCGCAGGCACCAAACTTTGCAGCTGTTTGGGGTGAAAAAAGTAGCGCGCGTTGTCGTCCACCCAGCGGTTTTGTGGCTGCACCAGGGTGATGGCGGGCAGGTGACCGTCTTCGGCCTGGCCGCTGACCAGCCCCATGGGTTTGTTCACCAAAATTGTCACCTGGTTGGCCTGCTGGCCTTGGGCCTGTTTGTTCACCTCGATACGCACGTCGGGCGTGACCTGCATGCCCATGGTGGCGACTTCGCCGTTCACCTTCACCCAGCCCCGGCCAATCCAGTCATCGGCTTCGCGCCGTGAGGCCATGCCCAGCTCGGCCATGCGTTTGTTCAGGCGGCTGGTGGCTGCGCTGCCGACGGGTGCTCGGGCACCGCCTGGGGTTGCGATGGCAGCCGCAGAGGCTGGCCTGGCCGGGTTGACCAGCGCTGTGATGGGCCTTGCCACACGGCGAAATTTGGGCTCAGCCGGTGGGTTTGGCAGGCTCAAGGGTTTTGCAGCGGTGGGTGTAATTTTGGAGGTGGACATGCGCTATTATAATAGTAGCAAAAGATCTATATTCTACGAGAGCTAGAGGCCCAAAATGTCACAAAAATGGCAAAATTGACAGGTTTTTCATAAAAAAGAACCTGCAGGTTCTTTTTTTCGTTTTTGGGGCTGTTTTGTCCATTTTGATCGTTGCCAAGGCCGTCAATTTAAAGCATCGGGCTGACGGCTGGTATCTACAGCTTCCCCGCGTTTCGCAAATTGTGCGTTGCGCAGGGCGTCAAGCTCCAGCACCCGCAAACCGCCATATTCGACCCGAATCACCCCCAGCGCCTGCAAAGACGTCAGCGCCTCATTCACCCGCTGGCGCGACAGGCCCACCAGGTAGGCCAGCTCTTGCTGGGTGATGCGCAACAGCGAGCCAGCATCCGGGTACAGCACCGGGTTGAACAGTGCGGCCAGGCTGCGGGCCACCTGCACGTCAGGGTTGTTCATGCGGTCAATTTCACGCAAGCCGATGAACTGGCCCAAACGCTCGTTCAAATGGTTCATCACAAACCGGTTGAACGCAATGGAATGGTCCAACAGCCAGTGAAACGTGTCCACATGCAGGCCCGCCACCAGGCTTTTGCGCAGCGCCTGAATGTCGTAGCGGTAGGTTTCGCGCTTCAGCACCGTGCCCTCGCCAAACCAGCCGCTGGGTGGTACACCGGTGAAGGTCATGGTTTTGCCTGTGGCGTCGCTGGTGCTCATTTTCAGCAGGCCTTCGACCACGCCAATCCAGTAAGTCACTGGGCGACCCATGCGGCAAACGTACTCCCCGGGGTTGGCGTTGCTGATGCGCAGGTCGCTCACGGCGCGGTCATGGTCCGCAGGCGACAGCAGGCGCAGCCAAGGGATGGCGTCCAGCTCGGGCTGGGTCAAGGCACGGCGCCTTTGAAACAGTGAAGTGTCGTCGTTCATGAATCGCGTTCTTTGGTTTTCAACGGGCTCAAGCGAAGGGAAAACACCTACCAATAATGTTCTCAATTGTCGTTCAAACGACAACTTGGCGTCAAACTAATGTCTAACATTCAAGTCATATCGTCATCGCTTGAACGCACAGTTCAAGCCTTTCATTTCAAACCCGAGGTTCTGGATGCAGACAACTTTCCCGAAGCTTTTGCTCAACCACGCGGCCCAGCGCCCCGGTGCAGCCGCGATGCGCGAAAAGGAGTACGGCATTTGGCAAGCGCTGTCGTGGGCCGACCTGGCCACCCTGGTTGAGCAATTGGCTTGCGGGCTGCACCACGCGGGTTTGCGTCGTGGCGAACATATGGTGGTGGTTGGGGCCAACCGCCCCCGGCTTTACGCCACCATGCTGGCGGTTCAGTCGCTGGGGGCTATTCCCATTCCGCTGTACCAAGATGCCGCCGCGCTGGAATGCGTTTTTCCCATCAACAACGCCGATGTGCGTTTTGCCTTCGCTGAAGACCAGGAGCAGGTCGATAAACTGCTCGAAATTCGCGAGCAATGCCCGCAACTGAGACATCTTTACTTTGACGACCCGCGTGGCCTGCGCAAGTACGACGAGCCCGGCCTGCAGTCGCTTGAAGACCTGATTGGCATTGGCAAAACCTTCGCGGCCAGCCACCCTGGTTTTTTCAAAGCCGAAGTGGATCGCGTGGTGCCCAGCGACGTGGCCGCTATGTTTTTCACCTCAGGCACGACGGGCAACCCCAAAGGCGTGGTGCACACCCACAATTCGCTGCTTGACCGCGCCCAAGCCGGGGCGACGTTTGACAAACTCACCTCGGCGGAAGAAGTGCTGGCCTATATGCCACCCGCCTGGATTGGTCAAAACATCTTCTCCTACGCGCAGTGGCTGGTGTGTGGCTACGTGGTGAACTGCCCTGAATCGGCGGGCACCATCACCATCGACCTGAAAGAAGTAGGCCCCACATACTACTTTGCGCCGCCCCGCGTGTTTGAAGGTCTGCTGACCAGCGTGATGATTCGCATGGAAGACGCAGGCAGCTTGCAGCGCAAAATGTTCCACAGTTTCATGGCTGTCGCGCGCCGCGTGGGCCCCGCCAAAATGGATGGCAATCCGGTGTCATTGCTGGATCGCATTCAGTACAAGCTGGGCGACTGGCTGGTGTATGGCCCTTTGCGCAACAACCTGGGTTTCAGCCGGGTGCGCGTGGCCTACACGGCGGGCGAGGCCATTGGGCCAGATTTGTTCACCTTTTACCGATCGATTGGCATCAACCTCAAGCAGTTGTACGGATCGACCGAAACCGCTGTATTTGTCTGCCTGCAGCCCGACAACGCCGCCCGTGCCGACACCGTGGGCATCCCGATTTCGGGCGTTGAAATCAAGGTTGCCGCCAATGGCGAAATCATGGTCAAGTCGCCCGGTTTGCTGAAAGAATATTACAAAAACCCGGCAGCCACAGCCGAGGTGTTGACTGCGGATGGCTGGTACCACACCAGCGACGCCGGATTTTTGGACGCCCATGGCCACCTGAAGATCATCGACCGCGTGAAAGATGTGGGCCGTTTGCAAGGTGGCGTTTTTGACGGCGGCATGTTCGCGCCCAAGTATGTTGAAAACAAACTCAAATTCTTCCCGCACATCAAAGAGGTGGTGGCCTATGGCGACGGGCGCGAAAAGGTCTGCGTCATGATCAACATTGACTTTGACGCCGTAGGCAACTGGGCCGAGCGGCGCAATTTGTCTTACGCGGGTTACACCGACCTGGCCCAAAAACCTGAGGTCTACCAGCTCATCAAGGAATGCGTTGAAAAAGTCAACGCCGACCTGAGCGCCGACAGCTTGCTGGCGGGCAGCCAAATCAGCCGCTTTTTGGTTTTGCACAAAGAGCTTGACGCTGACGACGGCGAATTGACCCGAACCAACAAAGTACGCCGTGGCTTCATTGCCGACAAATACCAACCCCTGGTTGATGCCTTGTACGGCGGCAAAACATCGCAATTCATCGAGACCGTTGTCAAATTTGAGGACGGCCGCAGCGGCAGCGTCAACGCCACCTTGCGCATTGACGATGCCAAAATTTTCACGCCAGTGAAGGCAGCAGCATGAGCGCATCAATTAACGAGAAGACAAAGCAATTTCCCGACGGGCCACCCCTAGGGAAATTAGCCCCTTCGGGGGGCAGCGCAGCACACGAAGTGGCAAGCGTGGGGGCGAAGCTTATCGGTGACGTTGTGTTGGACGTCAAAAATATTTCATTGAGTTTTGGCGGCGTGAATGCGCTGACCGATATTTCATTCGACGTGCGCGAGCACGAGGTACGCGCCATCATCGGCCCCAACGGTGCAGGCAAAAGCTCTATGCTGAACTGCATCAACGGG
>JANNCN010000158.1:0-4224 GCA_031386665.1 Rhodoferax sp.
CAACCAGACCACTGGCCCGCATCAGGCCTTGGTTTTGGCTTCAACGTCGATGGTTTCTTTGGCAACTGTCGCCGCTGTGGTGCCGACTTGGCTGGTGGCAGCCGTGGCGGCTGTGGCAGCATCAGCGGCTTTGTCAGTGCCGTCTTTCATGCCGTCTTTGAAGCCTTTGACGGCTCCGCCCAAGTCACCGCCGATGTTGCGCAATTTTTTGGTGCCGAAGATCACCACGATGATGACCAGAAAAATAATCAGGTGGGTGGTTGAAAATCCCATGAGCGTCTCCTAAGGTGTTAGAACGAACTATCCGTGCGGTGAATAGAGTTGATTTTAGACGGCATCTGTGTCTGGGGCGTTAACCCTTGCCCCAAGCGTTGATATTGTTGGGCTTGCCGAGAATTGAAGCGCGAATTCCGCCCTAGCCCCGCAGCCAGGGCCGTGGCCCGCCCATGACGTGAATGTGCAGATGATGCACCTCTTGCCCACCTTCTTTGCCTGTATTGGTAACAATGCGAAACCCGCCCGCCGGGTATGGGTTGCAGCCCTCTTGGACCGCCAACTTGGGTGCCAGCACCAGCATGCGGCCCAGCAAGCCCACATGCTCTTCGGTCACTTGCGCCATCGAGGGGACGTGCAACTTCGGAACCATCAAAAAATGCACCGGCGCCCAGGGGTGAATGTCATGAAAGGCGAACAGCTCATCGTCTTGGTACACCATTTTGGACGGAATTTTGCCCGCCGCAATTTTGCAAAACAGGCAGTTGGGGTCGTGGCTCATGGGTTTGATCGAGAGAGAAGCGGAGTTATTGGCCGACGGGCTGGTTGTTGTTCATGGCCACCATGCCACGCACGATGCGGTACAGGAACCAGATGGAAATGATGCCCCAGGCGATCCAGCCAGGCACCACAAACAGCAACCACAACGGAATCGTGACAATATACAAAATAGCCGCCCAAATGACCGAGCGGATACGCCATGAGAAGTGGCTAGCCTGCCAGGTGCCCTCGGCTTCGCTCTTCTTCACCAGGTCAATGACCAGCGCCACAATCAGCAGCACCGCGCCAAATTGCCCGCCGGGAATGACAGCCCCCAGGGCCACCACCAAGTGCAGCACGTAGCTGACCCAGCCCACGGTTTTTAAATCTTGGGCCTTGGCGGCATCGGCAGAAACAACATCAATGACTTCGTTCATGGGGACTCCTTAGGTTGACGGATTCACGATTGCGCGTCCCGTCTGGGCTTTCACGATTGCGCGTCCCGCGCAAGGGCCTTGCGCAGGGCTTTTTCTTCAATGCCGCTGGTGCCCGCGCGGCGCTGCAGTTCGGCAATCACGTCAGATGGGCGCAGGCCGTAATGGGCCAGTGCAATCATGCAGTGAAACCACAGGTCGGCCACTTCGCCCACCAGCTTGGCTTTGTCGCCGCCGTGGTCGGCGTCTTTGGCGGCCATCACCACTTCGGTGGCTTCCTCGCCTATTTTTTTCAAAAACGCATCGGGGCCTTGGTGCAGCAGACGTGCCACGTAGCTGGCGTCGGCGTCGCCCTTGTTTTTTGGCAAGCGCGATTCAATCACGTCGGCCAAAGTGGCCAGCGCGTCGGCTGCGGGGTGAGAAGTCACTGAAGTCATTGAATCATCAGGTCGGTTGGCTCGGGGTGCAGGTTCATGCTGGCTCGGCTTGATCGGCCGCTTGCCACACTACCCCTATTTGTAGATGGTTTGCGGGTCTTTCAAGACGGGCTCTGCAATTTGCCAGGCGCCGTCTTTCAGCAAACTGAAAAAGCAACTGTGCCGACCGGTATGGCAAGCTATGCCTGGCTCATGCCCCAGTTGGGTGACTTTGAGCAGCACGACGTCATTGTCGCAGTCCATGCGAATCTCGTGCACCAATTGCACATGGCCAGATTCTTCACCCTTGGGCCACAACTTGCCACGTGAGCGGCTGAAATACACCGCCCGCCCGGTTTGCGCTGTGGCCAGCACCGCCTCGCGGTTCATCCACGCGAACATCAGCACGTCGTTGCTGCCAACTTCTTGGGCGATCACGGGAATCAAACCCTTGTCGTCCCATTTCACTTCATCAATCCAGTTCATGGGTGAATTGTTACCGATTCGCGGGGGCTAAGGCGGGCATTCTGAGGGCATTGGGGTGCGGGCAAGGCTTGGTTGGATACACAAAATTACCATTTAGTGTTTATAAATACTTGTTAGTCTTTATAGTGCCAATCAGTAAATAAATGAGCTAGTTAGTTCGTTTTGTTACTCAATGCTAAAGTTTCACACCCTTTTCAACAGGAGTTCCCTCATGCACCGTCGAATTGCCCTTAGAAAGTCCCTTATTCTCGCCGCCTTTGGCACCGCTGCCCTGCTGTCAGCTTGCGGTGGTTCCAGTGACCCGCATGTGCCAACCCCAACGCCTACCCCAGCCCCTGATGTTGTGGCCCTCGCGCAGGCTACGCCCGAGCTCGGCGTTCTTGTGGAAGCAGTGATCGCCGCAGGCTTGGTTGACACGTTTAAGGGCGCTGGGCCATTCACCGTGTTTGCACCCACCAACACCGCCTTTGCCGCCGCGCTGACCGAGTTGGGCCTGACCAAGGACCAGCTCTTCGCCAACAAAGCGCTACTCACCGCTGTGCTCACCTACCACGTGGTGCCGGCCAAAGTGGCCAGCAGCGCCATTCCGTTTGGCAAGGCCATCACCACCGTGCAAGGCTCGATTTTGAAGATCGACAGCGTCTCGGGCGCGGTTGTCATCACCGATGGCCGCAACCGCACGTCCAAAGTCGTCACCGCCGACGTGCAAGCCAGCAATGGCGTGGTTCACATTGTTGACAAAGTGATTTTGCCCGCTGACAAAAATATCGTGCAGACTGCGCAAGCCCTGCCTCAGTTCAGCATCTTGGTAGAAGCTGTGATCGCGGCCAACCTGCAAGGCACCTTATCTGGTGCGGGCCCGTTCACCGTGTTTGCACCGACCGATACCGCGTTTGCCAACTTGTTGACCGAGCTGGGTTTGAGCAAAGCTGACTTATTGGCAAACACAGCGCTGTTGACCAAAGTGCTGACCTACCACGTCGTGCCTGGCCGCGTGCTGAAAGCCGAAGTTCCTCTGAACACCGCCATCGCCACCGTGCAAGGCGACACGCTGACCGTGGGCTCCACCCTGGCCATCACCGACCAGCGCGGCCGCACGTCCAACATCACCGGCACCGACGTGCTGACCAGCAATGGCGTCATTCACGTGATCGACAAGGTGATTTTGCCCAAGCCTTGAGGCGCTTCGACACTGCTAGCCTTTGCTAACCCGTCAGAGGGAATTTGAACAAAGCCCTTGGATGCATTGGCTTCCAGGGGCTTTGCTTCGTTTAGGTTCGCACCGGAATCCCGCACGCCGCCATGCGCGCTTTGGCTTGGGCCACAGTGAATTCGCCATAGTGAAAAATGCTGGCGGCCAGCACGGCGTCGGCACGGCCAATTTGGATGCCGTTGACCAAATCGTCCAGCGTGCCCACGCCGCCTGACGCGATCACGGGCACGGCGACGGCATCGCTCACGGCGCGGGTCAGTTCTAAATCGAAGCCTGATTTGGTGCCGTCGCGGTCCATGCTGGTGAGCAAAATTTCGCCAGCGCCGCGTTGGGTCATTTCAATGGCCCACTGCACGGCGTCAAGGCCGGTGTTTTTGCGGCCGCCGTGGCTGTAAACGTCCCACCCCTGGCCCACTTTTTGCCCAGTTTTTTGGCCGTTGGCGTCCAGGCGGTCAGCGGCGGCGGCTTCGGCGCTGCGGCGTTTGGCGTCAATCGCCACCACGATGCACTGCGCACCGTATTTGGCCGACGCATCCACAATGACCTGCGGGTTGGCAATGGCGGCTGAATTGAAGCTGGTTTTGTCGGCCCCAGCGTTGAGCAAACGGCGCACGTCGTCCACCGTGCGCACGCCACCGCCCACAGTGAGCGGAATGAAAACCTGCGAGGCCACCGCTTCGATCATGTGCAAGATGAGACCGCGGTTGTCAGACGTGGCGGTGATGTCCAAAAACGTGAGCTCGTCTGCGCCTTGTTCGTTGTAACGCGCGGCGATTTCAACCGGGTCGCCCGCGTCGCGCAGTTCCACAAAATTAACGCCTTTGACGACGCGGCCACCGGTGACGTCCAGGCAGGGGATGATGCGTTTGGCTAGCATACTGAGAAAAAAATTGATTGATCGGTTTGATTGAATTGACAGTTT
>JANNCN010000034.1:0-21300 GCA_031386665.1 Rhodoferax sp.
ACGGCTTGAAAATACAGCCCGAATACCCAGTGACAAGTGAGACTTTCAGCCGCGAGCAGGCGCGGCAAGCTCATCAACGACAGCAACAGCACCGTCAAAGTTGACCTGTTCCGCCGTAGCCACCGCGTTCTTCCGCCCAGAATAGCTCATCCATTGCATGGCGATATTCAGTTCTCGCACCATGTCTGCGGCGGCAATCTTGGCTCCATCGTTCAACTCCAAGGTTTCGGCGGTGTGCGCATCGCTAATTAACGTCAAGTCGTAACCGCGTTCCAACGCACCGTGGGCCGTGGCCCGAATACACCAGTTGGATTGGGCACCCGCCAACACAATGTGGGCGACTCCCAAAGACGCCAGTTCGGCATCCAGCGCGGTTTGCTCAAAGCCTGAATTGAACTGCTTGTGAATGCGCAAATCGCCTGCGGCTGGCACCAGTTCGGGCACCCACTGCCATTGAGCACTGTCGCGTGGAAGCTCATCGCTTGCGTGTTGCACCCAAACAATCGGCACACCTTCAGCCCGCGCCCGCTGCACGACCAGCGCCACATTGCCCACCACTCGCGCTGCTTCCCAGGCGGCGCGCACCACGCCAACTTGCACATCGACGACGATTAATGCGGCTTTGCTGCCCGTGCGAATGGTGGCCATGGTGGGGTTCCTCTTGAAAAGTCGAGCGCGTGCGTGCCTGCGAATGTGTTGACCGATGGTAGCGCTCAAACAGGTTTTTCGGTCCGTACAAATTGTTTCAGAAGCTTTTGGCGGAACTGCCCCGCCCTTTGCGATTAACCCTTTGGAGCGGATTGAAAGGCTGAAACCTTGTCACCTCTGCCCCGTCCACACTCAACAGAAAGTGCACTATGAAACTCAAAACACGCGTTGCCGCCCTGCTTTCGACCACAGCGGCATGCCTTTTGCTGGCAGCACCGTCCCACGCAACATTGCTGGGGCGCGACATAGCAGGCCAAGCCGTAGCAGCCAGCGACGACAGCGCGGTATTCCTGTACGACACCACCCTGAACATCACTTGGCTGCGCGACGCCAACCGAAATGGAGCACAAAGCTGGGCCGACGCCAACGCTTGGGCCAGCGGCTTCAGCCTGGGTGGCTTTGACGATTGGCGCTTGCCCACCACCTTGCAGCCCGACGCTTCTTGCGATCAACAAGGCCGCATCATTGGCCCCAGTTTCCCGCTTCAGGGTTTCGGCTTTAACTGCACGGGTGGCGAGATGGGGCACCTTTGGTACATCACCTTGGGCAATTCGGCGGGCTTCATGTCCAACGTGGGCGATTTTGTCGACATGCAGTTCGACAACTACTGGACAGCCACCGCCTATGCGCCCAATCCTGCAGATGCTTGGTACTTCGCGACCTACAACGGCATTCAAATGACCTCAGCAGCAACCAATGAATTTGTCGCCATGGCCGTGCGAGCGGGCGATGTCATGGTGGGTGGCGGCGGCGGTGGCAACAACGCGCCTGAGCCGCAATCGGCGCTTTTGGTTTTGCTGGCTTTGGCAGGGCTTGGGTTGGCGCAGCGGGAGCGGCGGTCGGGTAATTTTCCGATTGTTTGAGGGGGGCATAACGAATAAGGTTCAGATCGCGGCAAGCGCGATCCAACCTCATTCGTCAGAAATCCGGCGCCATGTGATTCTGAACCGCGTGATTTGAAAAAAGCTATTCCCCCACCACCGCCGTCACCTCAATCTCTACCTTCGCACGCGCCTCCATCAGGGCGGCGACTTGCACGCAGCTCATAGCGGGAAAATTGCGGCCCATGACTTCGCGGTAGACCTGGCCCAGCTCTTTCAGGCGAGCGTTGTATTCGACGCGGTCGGTGATGTACCAGGTCATGCGAACCATGTGCTGGGGCTCTGCGCCGCCTTCGGCCAGCACGGCCACAATGTTGCGCAGGGTTTGGGCGGTTTGGGCGATGAAGTCATCGGTTTCAAACTGTTGCTGGGCGTTCCAGCCGATCTGGCCGCCGACAAATATTTGTGTGCCACGCGCGCTAATACCGTTGGCGTAGCCTTTGGCGGGCAACCAGCCGGGGGGTTGAAGGTGCTTCATAGCCGTGCCTCTTTCTTTAGGATTTGAGTTTGAAGCGCTGCAACTTGCCAGTTTCGGTGCGCGGCAGGCTGGCTAAAAATTCGATCTCGCGCGGGTATTTGTAAGGTGCAATTTGGGCCTTCACGTGGTCTTGCAGGGCGCGGGCCAGGGCTGGGTCGCCTTGGTAGCTGGGTTTTAGCACCACAAACGCTTTGATCAACATGCCGCGGTCGGCGTCGGGTTTGCCCACCACGGCGCATTCGGCCACGGCGCTGTGTTGCAGCAAGGCGTCTTCCACCTCGGGTGCGCCCACGTTGTAGCCTGATGTGATGATCATGTCATCAGTGCGGGCCTGGTAAACAAAGTAACCTTCAGCATCTTGCAAAAACGCGTCGCCAGGGTGGTTCCAGCCGCTTTTGACATAGCTGGTTTGGCGCGCGTCGGCCAGGTACTTGCAACCCGTCGGGCCAATCACCGCCAGCTTGCCCACGGTGCCGCGCGGCACTTCTGTGCCGTCATCATCGACCACCCGCGCGGTGTAGCCCGGCACCACTTTGCCAATAGCACCGGGTCGCACATCGGCCCCGGCGCTGGAGATGAAAATGTGAAACATTTCGGTGGCACCAATGCCATCCACCAAATCGATACCGGTCGAGTTAAACCACACCTGCCTTGTGGCGTCTGGCAATGCCTCGCCCGCGCTCACACAAATGCGCAATGCAGGCGCGCCGCGCTCTGCCGCAATGGCCTTCATGAAGGGTGCCATTTGCCGGTAAAAAGTAGGCGCGGTGTAGCAAATCGTGGCGCCCCGCTCGTGAATCAGCCGGGCCATGCCTTCAGGCGTGTAGCCAACACTGGGGTAATAAATCGAGGCACCCGCCCACATCGGAAAGATCAACATGCCGCCCAAACCAAAGGTGAAGGCCAATGGCGGCGACCCCATGACGATGTCGTCTGGCTGAGCTTGCAGCACGTGGCGCGGCCAGCATTCACAGGCAGCCAGTACATCCCGGTGGGTGTGAATGGCCGCTTTGGGTTTGCCTGTGGTGCCAGATGTGAAGGCCATCAGCGCAATGTCGGTGGCGGCCGTTGGGCAGGCTGCAAAATCCGCGCTTTGTGTAGCGCACAACACGCCCAAGTCTTGCGGGTCGTTTGGTGAGTTGAACAAAATGAGAGTTCTTAAAACAGGCTGAGTGGCCTTTGCAGCCATCAACTCGTCTTTCAAGGTTGCATCGCACAACGCCAAAACCGGTTGCGATTTGTCGATGATGTCGCCCAGCTCTTTGGCGCGCAAGAGCGGCATGGTGGCCACGGCGATCAGGCCCGCTTTGACTACCGCCAGCCAGCACATGGCCATGCCCACCGAATTGCCCCCCCGCAGCAGAACGCGGTTGCCAGGCACCAATCCGTGCACATCGGTCAGCAAGTTGGCGATGCGGTTCACTTTCTCTTGCGCCTGGGCGAAGGTGAAGGTCACTGTGTCAGATCGCAAAAATGCGCGACTATCAAAAGCTTTGGCTGTCGCCTTCGCAAACAGCGCTTCGACCAAGTTGATTTGCGCAGGGAACTGCAACTCGGGCAAGTCAAAACACAGCGTGGGCATGTACTCTGCCAACGGCAGGCCCTGGTGCACGAATTGATCAATCTGGACAGAGGTTGTCATGACAAGGCCCTCACAAAATGCTCGACAGGGTCAATTGGTTCAAAGCGTTTTAGGAATTCTTCAACACCGATTTGCCGATGATCAGCTGCTGCACTTCGGTTGCACCTTCGTAAATGCGCAGCGAGCGGATGTCGCGGTACAGGCTTTCAACCTTGGTGCCCACCTTCACGCCCATGCCGCCGTGCATTTGCAGCGCCATGTCGATGACCTTTTGTGAGTTTTCAGTGGCGGTCATCTTGGCCATGGCGGCAGCGGCTGTGTACTTTTGCGCGGTGTCGGGCGAGGCAGTACCCAGCGCGTCGCGCATCCATGCGGCTCGGTAGGTGAGCAAGGCCCCGGCGTCAATCAGCGCGGCCATGTCGCCCAGTTTGGCTTGTGTGAGTTGAAAATCGGCCAGGCGCTGGCCAAACATGGGGCGCGTCCGGGCGTAACCAACCGCTTCTGCCAAAGCCCGCCGGGCCATACCCAGCGCGGCGCCTGCGACGGATGCACGAAAAATATCCAGCGTTTGCATGGCCAGTTTGAAGCCACCATTCGACTCGCCCAGCAAGGCGCTGGCGGGGACTTTGCAATTGGTGAACTGCAACGTCGCCAGTGGGTGCGGGGCCATCACCTGAATGTGGCTGCTGGTATCAAGACCCTGCGTGTTGGCGTCCACAATGAAGGCGCTGATGCCGCGCGTGCCCGCACTCGCGTCGGTTTTGGCAAACAGGCAGTAGTAGTCAGCAATGCCACCGTTGCTGATCCAGGTTTTGGTGCCGTTCAGGGCGAATTGACCCGCAGCGTCAACAACCGCTGTCATTTGCATGGCCGCAGCGTCAGACCCAGCGTCGGGTTCGCTCAACGCGAAGGCCGCAATTTTGTCGCCTCGCGCAACCGCTGGCAGGTAAGCGGCTTGCTGCGCGGGTGTGCCCGCCAGCGTGATGGCGCCGCTGCCTAAGCCTTGCATGGCAAACGCAAAGTCCGCCAAAGGCGAGTAGAACGCCAGGGTTTCGCGCAAGATGACCAAGGCGCGTGAATCCATGGCCGCCAGCGCGCCGCCAAATTGGGCGGGCACGCAGTATTTGAGCCAACCCGCATTCCCCAGCAGGCGCACCCATTCTTGGCAGGCGCGGCGGTCGTCCGATTCGTCGACCTTTTGCCTGGCGCACCAGGCGGACAGCTCATGTGCCAAGGTTTGGTGCTCGGCACTGAAAAACGGCAGGTTCAGGTGGTCGGATTTGGCGATCCGTGTCGTCGCGGGCTTCACCTCTGCGGATGTGTTCATGCTCAGTCCCCCCCAAACACAGGCTTTTGCTTGGCTGCAAAAGCGTCGTAAGCGCGTTTGAAGTCCTGGGTTTGCATGCAGATCGCCTGGGCTTGGGCCTCGGCTTCAATGGCCTGGTCAATCGTCATGCTCCACTCTTGTTGCAGCATGGTTTTAGTCATGGCGTGGGCGAAGGTGGGGCCAGCGGCCAGATCCGCAGCCACGGCCTGGGCTTTGGCCAACAGCTCTGATGACGCCACCACACCATTGAAAAAACCCCAGTCAGCGCCCTCTTGCGCTGTCATGGCGCGGCCTGTGAACAACAGCTCGGACGCGCGGCCCTGCCCAATCACGCGGGGCAGCAAAGCACAGGCACCCATGTCAGCGCCCGCCAGGCCCACGCGGGTGAACAAAAACGCGGTTTTGGTGGCGGGGCTTGCGTAACGCAGGTCACAGGCCAGCGCCATCATGGCACCGGCCCCTGCGCAAATGCCGTCTATCGCGCCAATGATGGGCTGCGGGCAGTTGCGCATGGTGCGAATCAAATCGCCCGTCATGCGGGTGAATTCAAGCATCTCCGGCATGCTCATTTGGGTCAGCGGCCCAATGATTTCATGCACATCACCACCACTGCAAAAGTTGCCACCGGCCCCGGTGATGACCACCGCTTTCACGTCGGTTGCAAATTTAAGCTCGTGAAACAGATCGCGCAACTCCGCGTAAGAGTCAAAGGTCAGCGGATTTTTGCGATCGGGCCGATTCAAGGTGAGCGTGCCGACCATTGCTGCGCCCGCCCCGCTCTCGCCCGCTGGATTGGACTCGGGGTGGCATGACCACGAAAAGTGTTTAGCCTGGTAATTGCCTTGCGCGCTGAATTGCCCCCGCATGGGGTTGCTGGCGGATACGTAATGCTTCATTTTGGGTTTCCTTGTTTGACACAGCCCAGCAGAGCATGCAGGCTCGTGATTTCTTTGGCAGACAGGCCACTGAACGCTTGCACGATCCAGCTTTCGTGTTGAGTTGCCATGGCGTTAAATTGCTTGCGCCCCAGCGGGGTCAGCATGATGCGGCTGGCGCGTTTGTCGCCTGGCACGTCAATGCGGGCGAGCAGCCCTTCTACGACCAGCTGGCTGGTAATGCCAGTGATGTTGCCGCGCGTCACCATCATGCGGGCCGACAGCTCGTTCATCTTCAAACCATCGGGCGAGCGCTCAAGTTGCGCCATCAAATCAAAACGCGGCAAGGTGGTGCTGAACTGAGTGCGCAGGCCCGCGCGCACCTGGGTTTCAATCAATTGAGTGCAAGTCAGCAGGCGCAGCCACAGCCGCAATTCATGCGGATGTTCGGCCAAGGTTGTACCGTGCAAGCGGGCTTCCTGGTCCACTAGAGTTCTTCTTCTTGTGGCGCTGGCCCGACTGCACCAGAGGCTGCTGCCAGTTGGCTTTGCTTGGCCATTTCACGGTACAGCTGGTCGCGCCCGCTCAGGTACTGCACGGGCCAATCCACGTCGCGGCTTTGCAGTTTGGCGGCCTCGTGCAATGTCCAGGCGGGGTCTGCCAGATGCGGGCGGGCCACAGCGCACAGGTCGGCGCGGCCTGCCGCGATGATGCTGTTGGCGTGATCGGCTTCGGTGATGGCCCCCACCGCCATGGTGCGAATGCCCACCTCATTGCGAATGCGGTCTGAAAAAGGCGTTTGGTACATGCGGCCATACACGGGTTGGGCATCGCGTGTAGTTTGGCCGGACGACACGTCGATCACATCGCAACCCGCCGCCTTGAACAGCCGCGCCATGGCCACCGCGTCATCGGCCGTGTTGCCGCCGGGTGCCCAGTCGTGGGCGGAGATGCGCACGCTCATGGGGCGGTCTGCGGGCCACACAGCCCGCATGGCGGTGAACACTTCAAGCGGGTACCGGCAGCGGGCCGTGATGTCGCCGCCATATTCATCGTGGCGCTGGTTGGTCAGGGGCGAGATAAAGCTGGATAACAAGTAGCCGTGGGCGCAGTGCAGCTCCAGCCAGTCAAACCCCGCATCTGCCGCGCGAACCGTGGAGGCAATAAATTGGGTCACCAGCAGATCCATGTCGCGCCGGGTCATGGCGTGCGGCAACTGGTTTTGCGAGCCGTAGCGCACGGCACTGGCAGCCAGCAAGGGCCAGTTGGCGGGTGCTGAACTGACGACTTCACCTTCGTGAATTTCGCCGTGCTGTGGCTCTTCAGGCAAAGGCTCGTCGCTGTCTTGCCAGCCGATTTGGGTTGAGCCTTTGGGGCCACTGTGCCCCAGTTGCAGGCCAATTTTGGCGCTGCTTTTGCCGTGCACAAAGTCCACAATGCGAGCAAAGGCCAGCGCTTGGTCGTCATTCCACAACCCCGGACACCCCGGTGTGATGCGCCCCTCGGGTGTGGGGCTGGTCATTTCTACAAACACCATCGCGGCTCCGCCCAAAGCGCGAGCACCCAAATGCACCAGGTGAAAATCTTGCGCTACGCCGTCGATGGCGCTGTAGGTTGCCATGGGTGATACGACGATGCGGTTTTTGAGTGTGACGCTGCGCATTTGCAATGGCAGCAACATGGGTAGGATCGGGTGCTTTTGGGGGCTGGCAGCGCGGCCTGTTGTGGCGCTTTGGGCGGCGCTGGGGGCGGCTGGCACCGTGTGGTCGGCCAGCCAGCGCTCATAACCGCCGAGCCAAGTGGCGTCGCGCAAGCGCAAGTTTTCGTGGCTGATGCGCTGCGAACGCGTGAGCATGGTGTAGGCAAACTGCTCAATCTGCATACCCGTGTAGCGGTTCACGTTTTCAAACCATTCAGTCGAATTGCGTGCCGCGTTTTGAATTTTCAAAACCTCGACGCTGCGCCTTGCCTGGTAGCGTTGCAACACTGCGCCCATGTCGGCCCCTGCTACCAGCTCGTCGGTGCTGTCGGCAAACTCGCTCGCCAGGTCAATCGCGTCTTCCAGCGCTAATTTGGTGCCGCTGCCAATCGAGAAATGCGCGGTGTGGGCGGCGTCGCCCATCAGCACAATGGGTGTCAATTTGCCGTTGACAGTTTCAGCGTGCACCCAGGTTTTGCAAACCACGCGTGGAAACCGAATCCACTGCGCAGAACCCCGCAAATGCAGGGCATTGGTCATCAGCGGGTTGCCGTCCAAATACTTGGCAAACAAGCGCTCGCAAAAGGCAATGCCCTCTTCTTGCGTGGTGTTGTCCAGGCCATGCGCCTTCCAAACGGCTTCAGGCGTTTCAACAATGAAGGTTGAGGTTTCGCCATCAAACTTGTAGGCATGCGCCTGAAACCAGCCGTGCTCGGTTTCTTCAAAAGCGAAGGTGAAGGCGTCGAACGTCTTGCGGGTACCGAGCCACACAAACCGGCATTGGCGCAGATCGACATCGGGCTCAAAAGCTGCGGCGTAGCGGTTGCGAATGCGGCTGTTCAGCCCGTCGCTGGCAATGACCAGGTCGGCGCCGTATTGCGCGGCAAGCGCTTGATCGTCCGTGGCATCCACCTCAAAAACCAGGTCAACGCCCAGTTCAAGGCAACGGTCTTGCAGAATGTTCAAAAGCCGCTTGCGCCCGATGCCGCAAAACCCATGGCCGCCGGAGCGCACGCTTTGCCCTTTGAAAAACACCTCAATATCGTCCCAGTGGTTGAACGCCTCACCAATCAGCCGGGCTGACACGGGGTCTGCAGTTTGCAAATTGCCCAGTGTTTGGTCTGACAGCACTACGCCCCAACCAAAAGTGTCAAACGGTTTGTTGCGCTCCACCACGGTGATGCGATGCGCAGTATTTTGCAGCTTCATCAGCACGGCAAAGTACAAGCCAGCTGGGCCGCCACCAATGCAAAGTATGTTCATGCCATTTAGTTTAGGCTTAAACTATATTTTGTCAAATTGACGAATCAGATTTCTATGCCTCGGTCAAGTGCGGTGAATGCCAGCGAACCACAGCAGGCAACAGAAAACCAGATATTTGGGAAAAAAGAACCTGCAGGTTCTTTTTTCTTAACCACGGTCATTTTATGAACTAATTATGCCTCTAGCTCTCGAATTGTATACATAGTTAGCTATATTAAGTATAGCATTGCGCATCCCCTCAAAGTCTGGATTAAAGTCGTGACATCAACCGACTCGAGCCCATCCTATGAACCCCATCGTCCTGCAAGCGCCAACTGGTGCCAGTTACTCTGAAATTCGCCATCACGAGCTGCGCAAAACGCGCTTGATGATGATTGATGGCAACCTGAGCTTGAACTCGCGCACGGCCGAAGCGGGTTTGAGTGCCCGGGTGTACAACGCCGGTTATTGGGGGTTTTCATCAGCGCCGCATGGGCCTGGCAGTGCTGATCGGGTAGCCAACAAGGCGCGCCACAACGCCCAAGCCATGGCGCGGTTTGGCCCGCAAGCCACGCTGGCAATGCCTGGCGGCAGCTACGCGGGAGAACATCAATTCAAAGGCCAGGCCGCGCTCACACCGGCGCAGTGCATCGACCAACTTGTCGCCCTGCACGCCTATTGCAAACAGCGTTACCCGCAGCTCAAGTCAAGCCGTTTCACCATGGCCGACGAACACCACAGCAAGTGGCTCGCCACAAGCGAGGGCGGGCGCAGCTTGGCCAGCATTCAACGCGCAGCATTTCATGTTACCTTCATCGCACAAGACGCCAGCGGCGCACCGGTTGAATTGACCCATTTCATCTCCAACAAAGGCAGCTTGGCCGATTTGAATATGACCATTGCCGCCTTGGCCCCTGATCTCGATGCCCTGCACGAGCACCTGATGGCGAAACGCCACGCCGTGACCGCGCGCGGCGGCCTGCACACGGTGGTGCTGGCACCTGCACTGGCGGGCATGCTCGCGCATGAAGCCATGGGCCACCCGTGCGAGGCCGACATCGTGATGGGCGGCGCCGTGACCGCCAACCTGGTTGGCAAACCCGTGGCAAGCGAACTGGTGTCCATGGTGGACTTTGCCCACACTTACAAGGGCCAAGAGGTGCTGATTCCCGTCTATGCCGATGACGAGGGCGTTGCCGCGCGAGATGCCATGCTCATCCAAAACGGCATCCTGACGGATTTCATGAACAGCCGCGAAACCGCCAGCCGACTGGGCCTGCAGCCCACAGGCAGTGCCCGCGCTTACGGCCCCAACGACGAGCCGCTGGTGCGCATGCGCAACACCGCCATTTTGCCGGGCCGGCAAAAGCTGGACGCCATGATTGCCGGAGTAGAGGACGGCTATTTGCTGATGAAAACGTCCAACGGACAGGCTGATTCAACCACCGAGTTCATGTTTGGCATCAGCCTAGCTTATGAAATTCGACAGGGCAAATTGGGCCGCGCCATTCGCGACACCACGCTATCGGGGTCGGCCATCAAAGTGCTGCAAAGTGTGGACGCGGTCTCTGACGACATGCACTGGAGCTGCTCGGGTTATTGCGGCAAAAAGCAGCCCATGGTGGTGTCCATGGGCGGTCCTGCCTTGCGCGCCCGCGCTCACCTAGGGGGCGAATGATGACGAACGACCATTTGAAAGACGTGGCCGAGCAAGCCCTGGCCCTGATGCGCGCGCAAGGTTTTGACGCGGCGCAGGTCAACGCGTCGCTCACCCAGCAAGACGAGCTGAACATTGCTGACAACGAGATCAGCCTGATGCGCAGCACGGCGTCGCAAAAAGTCACGCTACTGGGTTTGAAGGACGGTCGCAAAGCCAGCACTGAACTGTCGGACTTTGCGCCAGCGGTCCTGGCGGAGCGCATTCAAAGCCTGTTTGCCGACGCCCTGGGCGCGCCACAAGATGCTGCCAATGTGGTGTCTGCGAATCAAACGGCCCAAATCACCCAAGGGCCGCAGCAGGCTGACTTTGACGTGCTGGCCGACAAAGCCAGTGAACTGCTGGCTTTTCGCGCCGCGCAGGCACCGCTGATGGTCTTGAGCGAAGGGGTGGTGTCGCACAGCCTGGTGCAAAGCCACACCTTGACCAGTTCAGGCAGCGACTTGGCCAGCAGCGCCGGGTGGTACGGCTTGAGCGCCTTTGGTACCGCCCGCGAAGGCAGCCAGTCAAGCTCTTTCAATTTTGCAGGTGGCAACACCCATGACTTGCAAAGTAGCAGCGCCGCCGAGTTTTTTGGCATAGGCCAGATGATGCAGGACACCACGCGCCAAATCACAACTCAGCCGCTCTCCGCCAAATTTCAGGGCGAGGTGATTTTGATGCCGCAGGCCGTGCAAGACCTGCTGACGTGGCTGTTGGGGCAAATCAGCGACCTGCATTTGATTGCGGGCAGTTCCCTTTACCGTGACAAACTGGGCCAAAGCATTGCATCGCCTTGCATCGACCTGCGCAGCCGCTTTGCAGCGCCGGGCTGCGTGGCCTTGTCGGCTGATGGGTTTGTCGCGCCGCCCTTGCAAATTTTGAAAGCCGGCACGTTGCAAAGCCTGACCCCCAGTTTGTACGCCAGCCGCAAAACTGGGCTGTCACACGTGCCCGCGGCAGCCGAAGGTTGGGATTTGGCAGCTGGGAAAACACCATTGAACGAACTGATTTCCGCCGTACACCATGGTGCTGTGGTGGGGCGCTTGTCCATGGGCAACCCGGCACCCAACGGCGATTTTTCAGGTGTCATTAAAAATAGTTTTTTGATCGACAAGGGCTTGCCTGGCCCGGCGCTTTCCGAAGTCATGGTCACCGGCAACATGGCCCGCATGCTGCGCAACGTGCTGGCTGCAAGCAGCGATCGCATTGACACGGGCAGCACAGTGTTGCCCTGGCTGCGTATCGCGGATTTGCATTTTTCGTGAGGCACATGAGCTCGGAAGACTGATCGACGCAGGGGAATTTCGGCCCTGCTTGCTTGGGTCAACGGACGCCGCGACAATACGGCTTTTGAACCAGCGAAAGAACCCTATGCAAGGCGATGCCCAAGTCATTTCATACCTCCAGGCGCAACTTAAAAATGAGTTGACGGCGATTAACCAGTATTTTTTGCACTACCGCATGCTCAAGCATTGGGGTTTAGGCAAATTGGCCAAAAAGGAATACGAAGAATCCATTGGCGAAATGAAGCATGCAGACAAGCTGATGGACCGCATTTTCACGCTAGACGGTCTGCCCAACGTGCAGGACATGGCCAAAATCAACGTGGGCGAGACGGTGCCCGAGATTCTGGCCTGCGATTTAAAGGCAGAGCAAGGTGCCCAAACCACCATCAAAAATGGCATGGCCCACTGTGAAAGCGTGCGGGATTACGTGTCGCGCGATCTGCTGCAAGGCATTTTGGACGACACCGAAGAGCATATTGATTTTCTGGAAACGCAAATCGACCTGATTGACAAAGTCGGCTTGCAAAATTACCTGCAAAGCCAGATGGGTGATTTGAGTTAATTTGCAAAAAAATCAGCCTCCGTTATGAGAATGATTCGCATTAAGTTACAATAGCATGAGGAAACTTCGGGTTTCTTCTCATTTAGCCAGCTAGATCGCGCGATTTTTCGCTTCAGGTTGTCGCCAGCCACTGTGTGTTTTCACAACTTCAGGCTGCACAACCATGCAAAAAAATCGCTCCGATATTCAGACAGCGCGCACTCGAACTGTCCCGGCGACGCTTTCGTCTTCATCTCAGACGTCAACAACAACCAGCCGTTCTGCACCGCCTTCAGCGCTTCTGCCGCTGGGTGCCGTGCTGTTGGCTGGCTCTTTGGGTTCGCTCGGCTCATTGGGCGCTATGGCCCAAACATCGCCCGCCACACCTGCGCCGCCGCCTGCTGCCAGCCAAACCCTCAAGCCCGTCGTCGTCAAAGAAAAAGCCGAAACGCCAGAGGGCAAAGACTCGGTTCGCGCCACCAACACCAGCATAGGCAAGGGCAATCAAGAGCTGCGCAACATTCCGCAGTCGATCACCGTGGTCACTGAAAAACTGATTGACGACCGCAACCTAGACACCGTGAAAGACGCCTTGCGCAATACCGCAGGTGTAACGTTTCAGGCCGCAGAAGGGGGCGAAGAAGACATTCGCCTGCGCGGTTTTTCACTGGCCACCACCGGCGATATTTTCATTGATGGCATGCGCGACCCGGCGTTTTATGATCGCGACACCTTCAATATTGACCGGCTGGAACTGCTGCGAGGTTCGGCGTCGATGTTGTTTGGCCGTGGCTCTACCGGCGGTGCAGTCAACCAGGCCAGCAAGGTGCCGCGTTTGATCACTGAGCATGAAGTCACCACCACCTTGGGCAGCCACAACTATGTGCGGGTGTTGGGCGACTTCAACATCAAAACGGGTGAGAGCGCCGCGCTGCGCATCAACACCATGATCACCAAGGCGGACAACAACGGCTCCGGCACGCGCCTGGACAAAAAAGGCATTGCCGCCGCCTACCGGTTTGGCATCGGCGAAAAAGACGAGTTTCAGGCCAGTTTGTACTACCTTGAGAACAAAAACGGCATCAACTATGGCCTGCCTTGGGTGCGCCCCAACGCAGCAGCCACCACCGCTGCAAATACCCTGATGACGGGCCTGGACCCCAGCGCTTACTACGGCATGGCCAGCGACCGCAACAACGGCAGTGCGCAGTGGTTGGCGTTCAAACACACGCACCGCTTCAGCGCTGACAGCGAGCTCACCACGCAGGTGCGCTCAGGGCGCTTTACCCGTGACCAGCGTGCCAGCACGATCCGTTTCATGGGCACAACTGCGGCAGCCGCCACACCACTGACGAACCCAGCCGCCGTCACGCTGGACAATTTGAATGCCAACACGGTTCTCAACCGCGGTGCCGCGCTCAAAATTCAGGACGTTGATGCTCTGCACTTCCAAAGCGATTTTTCTGCCAAATTCGCAGCCCTTGGCTTCAAGCATGAGGTCGTGACTGGCATTGACTTTGCCAACGAAAAGAAGTTTGTGAATGTGGTTAGAACGGCGGCCCAAGGTGGGGTTGACATCACCAAGGCCCAAACCTTTTACGGCACACCGTCCGACGGAGCCAGCGTGAACGAAGACGCGCGCATCTTGCGCCCCGGCAATGATTTTTCGGCGCTGGGCGTGGGCATCTACGCGCAAGACTTGATTCAAGTAGCGCAAGACTGGAAAGTGCTTTTAGGCCTGCGTTACGACAACATGCGTGGCAACTACAGCGCGTACACCATTCCAACGGCAACGCCACTGGGCGCGCTGGTCACCACCTCGTACGCGCAGAACATTTCTGCGCCCAGCAAGCGCTTAGGCGTTTTGTACCAGCCCAACGCGCTGCACTCGTACCACTTTTCTTACGGCACCTCGTTCAATACCTCGGGCGACGTCTACTCGTACAACGCGCAAAGCGCCAACACCGACCCCGAAAGCAGTGTCAACATCGAGTTTGGTGCCAAGCTGGATTCGGCTGACAAGCAATTCACCACGCGACTGGCGCTGTTCCACTCCACCAAAAATAACGAGCGCAACACCGACCCCGACACCGCAGCAACCCGCTTGCTGCTGTCTGGCCAACGCCACAGCGCTGGTTTTGAGGTGGATGTGACCGGGCGCATCAATAAGCAGTGGGAAGTCTATGGCTCCTACATGTGGATGCCTGAAGCCGTAGTGGACATTGCCGCCAGCACCAGCACCACAGTGGGCAACCGCGCGGGTGACCGCCCTGGCCTGTCGCCTGTGCACAGCGGCACGGTATGGAGCACGTACCAGTACACACCCAAGTTCAGATTTGGTGGCGGCGTCAACTTCCGCTCAGCCCAGGCACCCGCCGACACCACAGCACCTGCGTGGGAGGCACCTGGTTTTGCCACCATTGACCTAATGGCCGAATACATGATCGACGAGCGCTTCACCGTCAAGGCCAACTTGAACAACATTGGCAACGTGCTGTATGGCGACTCGCTTTACCGTGGGCATTACGTGCCTGGTACGGGGCGATTGCTGTACGTGAGTTTGAGCGCGAAGTTTTAAGCCCAGACTTCGAATTTCAACCCTCCCCAGTCAATCGAAAAATTGACAGCCTGCGGCAACCCCACAGCGGGTCGGCGACATCTTTTAGCAAAGCCACTGCCATGCTCTTAACCCTTCCCCAAGTCCTTAGAGCCAACGACCTTGCCGAATGTCAGGCGCTTCTAAAAACCGCCGACTGGGCCGACGGCAAACCGGGTGCTGGCGTGCAGGCCGCTCAGGTTAAAAACAACGAGCAATTGCCGCACGACTGCGACGCCTCTCGAGCAATTAGGGCCATGGTGCTGAGCGCATTGGACAAAACCCCACTGTTTTTTTCAGCCACCCTGCCTAAACGGGTGTTCCCGCCCCGAATCAACCGCTACGGCGGTGCCAGCAACGCCTACGGCAAGCACATTGACGGAGCCGTACGCTATGTACCCGACACCGGGCAGCGAGTGCGCACTGACGTGTCCTGCACGATTTTTTTGAACGAGCCTGAGGACTACGACGGTGGCGAGCTGTGCATCTCCGATACCTTTGGCGAGCATTCCGTGAAATTGCCCGCCGGGCATTTGGTGCTGTACCCCGGCACCAGTTTGCACCAAGTGAAGCCCGTGACGCGGGGGCATCGTCTGGCGTGCTTTTTTTGGATCGAGAGCATGGTGCAGAGCGATGAGCAGCGCCGCTTGCTCTATGAGCTGGACATGAACTTGATGGTCCTGCGCCAGCAACACGGTGAAGCCGACGCCACCACGGCCTTGACTGGGGTGTACCACAACCTGCTGCGCATGTGGGCGCAAACCTGATGCAAAAATAAATCACCTTGTTATTGCAAATGAGAAAGATTCGCATTTATAATTCATCCCTTGCCATCTAAAACCTGAACAAGCCGTTATTCAAAGCCCCGCTGGCTCAACCCAAAACCCATATCCACATCATGATCGTTTGCATTTGCCATCGAGTTTCTGACCGAGATATCGCCCGCCACGCCCAGGCAGGAATGAGTTTTGACGACATTCAGCTGGAACTGGGGGTGGCCACCCAGTGCGGCCAGTGCGAGGGCTGCGCCCGAGACGTGGTGGCGCAATGCTGTGCCAGCCAACCGGTTGCCATGATTTGTTCACCGAACATGAAGCTTGAAAGCCGCCCATGGTCTACATCGTCGCCACGGTGAGCAGCGTCATTTTTGTGTTGGCCTGTGCCGTATGGATTTTCCGCAAATGACCTTGACTTACGCCATGGGCTCACCCTCAGGCGCTGGCTCGAAGGCTGCCAACAACGCGGGCACAGCGGGCAACCCCTTGGTCTTGGCCAAATTTCCGGTCATCGCCAGACCCCAAGCGGTCCCCCCAGCAAAATTGAGCCGCAACGCCGTGATCGTGATTGCAGCCGTGCTGCTGCATGTCGGTGCGCTGTGGGCCTTGCAAAGCGGTTTGCTGCGCCGCGCGGTTGAGGTTTTGGTGCCCGTTCAAATGTTGAGCGACTTCATAGAACCACCAGCGCCCAAAGAAGTGCCGCAGCCCAAGCCTATATCGCCCATCATCAAGCAGCCAGTGCTGAAAACCGTTGTCCCAGTATTGTCACCGCCAGCTATGCCTGTAGCGATTTTGGATGCAACGCCGTCGCCCAACGCGCCCACTGGCGTGATTGCGCCGCAACCCGCATTGGCCCCCATCGCCGTGCCAGTGGCCGCGGTGGTGTCGCCCCCAGCAGAGCCGCCCGCCCCACCTTCGCCCCCTAAAGTTGATTTGCCTTCGAGCGACGCCGATTACCTGCAAAACGCCAAAGCCACCTACCCCGCCATGAGCAAACGCCTGGGCGAGCAAGGCCAGGTGATTCACAGCATTTTGATTGGTGCGGACGGCCTGCCCCTCAGCGCCAAATTGGTCAAATCCAGCGGGTTCGACCGCCTGGACGCCGCCGCCTACAAGGCTTTGATGAGCTGGCGCTACGCCCCGGGCAAACGCAACGGCGTGGTGGCCGCCATGACCTACAACGCCTCTATCAGCTTTGTGCTGGAGTGACAGCCTGCCTCCTTGCCGTCACGTTTTTGCATTTTTGAACTCCTTCACCATTTGACCTGGAACTCCATGGAATCTCAATTCGGCATTGCCAACGTCTGGAATCAAGGCGATTTTGTAACCCGCTCGGTCGCCGTGCTGCTACTGGCGATGTCGCTCGCGTCCTGGATCGTCATTTTCATCAAGGCACTGGACATCATCAAATACAAAAACCTGGCCCGCCGCGCCGCTGACTTTTGGCACAGCGAAGACTTTGCAGTCGGTCTTGAAAAACTAGGCCAAGACGGCAGCAACCCGTTTCGCCAAGTGGCTCTGGAAGGCCGCGAAGCCACCGCCCACCATCGCAATTCCAAAGTGCATTTGCACGACACGCTGGACGTGAGCGACTGGGTCACCCGCTGCCTGCGCAATTCGATGGACGAGTTCACAGCGCGCCTGCAGTCCGGCTTGGCAATACTGGCCTCGGTCGGTTCAACTGCCCCGTTTGTGGGCCTGTTTGGCACGGTTTGGGGCATTTACCACGCCCTGCTCAGCATTGGCCTGTCGGGTCAGTCCACCATCGACAAAGTGGCGGGGCCGATTGGCGAGGCGCTGATCATGACCGCGCTCGGCTTGGCGGTCGCCATTCCAGCGGTGCTGGGCTACAACGCCCTGGTGCGGGGCAATAAGTCGATTTTGATCAAGCTCAGCAGTTTTGCCCACGACCTGCATGCCTTCTTTGTCACCGGTGCCCGGGTCGCCGTGAACAGCGCTGCCAATGTCGTGCCCATGAAACGCGGGAGCTGAGCATGGCCTTCGGCACCCAAGACGAGCCCGATGAAGTGATGAACGAAATCAACATGACGCCCTTGGTGGACGTGATGCTGGTTTTACTGATTATTTTCATCATCACCATTCCGGTCATGAAGCACGCGGTGAACGTCGATTTACCGCGCGCCACCAATGTGCAGCAAGACGTGAAACCCGAAACCGTGCGCCTGAGCGTGGACGCATCCGGCGCGTATTACTGGAATGAAGGCCGGGTGGAAGACTCAGCGCTGCCTGAGCTCCTGAAAGCGCAGGCCGCCAAAGACCCGCAACCCGATTTGCACATTCGCGGCGACAAAGATGTGCGCTACGAGCGGGTGGCCCAGGCCATGGCTGCGGCGCAGCAAGCGGGGGTTAAAAAAATTGGCTTCATCACCGAGCCCAAGCCGTGACGCCGAATTGAATTTCGACTTGAATGCCGTCCTGAATCCTGATCTCGATCCTGACTAGACCCTCATCTTCTGGAGTTTTGCATGCAGACCCTGACCTTGTCGTCGCCCCAAATGAGCCTGCTGGCGTCTGGTTCACCCACGCAGTCCCAGGCCAGCCCGTCGGCGAGCGTCAAAAGCTCAGACTTGCTCAAAGGCAGCAAGACGCTGGCCATTGAACACAACGGCGCGGTTTATCGCCTGCAAACCACCAAATTGGGAAAATTGATACTGACCAAATGAATTTCATCGTGGGGCGGCCCCCACAGACTTCGACGAGTCTCCAAGGGCCGTTTTTTGCCAGCCAGGGGGGCAATCGCCTCTGTTAGCCAGGCTCTTTTTTTACAGTCCTTCACGGCCTGTTACAGCCCAATCGCCGCAATGCCCGCCCGCGCCACTTGAGCATCTTCAGCCGACTTCACGCCGCTCACACCCACAGCACCCAAACAGTGGCCATCTTTGAGGATGGGAACCCCGCCTTCGAGCAGGCCGCGCAGGTCGGGCGCACTCAAAAACGACATGCGCCCGCCGTTGATCATGTCTTCATACACTTTGCTCTCCCGCCTGCCCAAAGCGGCTGTGTTGGCTTTGGCGGGCGCAATATGGGCTGAAGCAGGCGCGGCACCGTCGAGGCGACGCAGCGACAGCAAATGCCCGCCGTCGTCCACGATGGCAATCGTCACAGCCCAGTTGTTTTTCAGGGCCTCTTGCTCAGCAGCGGCAGAAATGGCGCATACGTCCGCGTAGTCGAGGCTGGGTTTGGTATTCATGATGGCTCAGATTCCTTACATTGAGAAGGTGTTAAGCATAACGCCCTTGAAACGCCTTAGAATCCGCCCCATCTGCTTGTCTGAATTTCCATTTTGAAGCAGCCTTTGAAGGAGCACATGATGACTGACAACGTCCAAACCATTGAACCGGGCTACGGCCCAGGCGCGTTATCGCAAGAGCGCAACAAGGTTTTGCGCAACACATACTGGCTGATGGCCCTAAGCCTAGTGCCCACCGTCGTCGGTGCCTGGCTGGGCGTCGCCACGGGCATCACCGCATCACTGACCGGCGTCTTGGGCTTGGTGGTGTTTTTGGGTGGCGCGTTTGGCTTTATCTACGCGATTGAAAAGACCAAAAACTCAGCCGCTGGCGTGCCCGTGCTGCTGGCTTTCACGTTTTTCATGGGCTTGATGCTGTCGCGCATGATCGCGACGATTCTGGGCTTCAAAAACGGCTCTGAGTTGATCATGACCGCGTTTGGCGGCACAGCAGGCGTTTTTTTTGTCATGGCGTCGCTCAGCAGCGTCATCAAGCGCAGCCTGGAAGGGATGGGCAAATGGCTGTTTGTGGGTGCCATGGCGATCATGATTGGCGGCATCATCAACGTGTTTGTCGGCTCCACAGCGGGCATGATGGCGATTTCCGTCGCGGCCATTGGCGTGTTCAGCGCCTACATGCTGTATGACCTGAAACGCATCGTTGACGGTGGCGAAACCAACTACATCAGCGCCACCTTGGCTTTGTTCTTGGACTGCATGAACGTGTTTCAAAGCTTGCTGGCCCTGCTGGGCATTGCAGGCGGCGAACGCGACTGATCGCCTTGCGGTACAAAACCAAAGGCCCTTCGGGGCCTTTTTTTGTTTTTAGCTTACAAAATACCCATTATGGGTATTTTGTGGGTCAAAAACGGCCATTTTCCCGCTTTATTGATAAAAATGGCCTCTAGCTATCGAATGATATACATAGTTTGCTATCTATTTTGATGCTCTTGCCATTTGACAACAGTCTGTTCAAAAACCGCAACTTGTTCCTGTTGTTTTGAGCCAAGTTCCCTTACAGTCTGCCACTTGAGAGCCGGTTTGAGTGGTGCCTGCAACCCGCAGGCGTTGGCCAACTGATGCTCGCGCCGCGTTGACTCACCCTGTTGACGGCTCAATTTATAAGAAGGTTTTGAACATGTTGGAATTTTCCCGAATTCGTTGCCGCGCCGCGTCAATTGGTGCCCTGCTTTTGGCCGCAACGCCCTTGATGGCGCAGACTGCCGCATCGAGCCCTGCCACGGCCCCTGCACCAGCGGCTGCTGCATCCAAACCTGGTTCATCAGGATTGAGCGAATCGGTGTTGCGCCAGGCCCAAGGGCCCTACCGAATGATCATGAATGCCCCCACGGTCAGCCCCACAGGCCCCGTGCGCGCCAGGGCTGCGGTGGGTGCCACGGCTCGTAAGGTTGAGCCGGATGCGATTGTCGACCCTGCGCCAGCCAGCCCGGTCAAGACGGCCACGCCCGCTGCGACCGATGTGCCAGCCAGTGCCACTGCCGCCGCGCCCGCCGCCGCTTTGAATGCGCCATCCGCCAATTTACCGCTGCAACCCTTGGCACCCGCCGTCGTGCAAGCGCCGCCAACCGCCACGGCCATTGCAGTGCCCGCGCCGCTACCGGTCACCCCGCCACCGGCAGCCGTTGCCGTCGCTGTCGCTGTGCTGTCAGCGCCAAAGCCCGAGCGCCCCTTGGTCGTGTTGCGCCAGGAAGAACCCGTTTTAAGCGCCCAACTCAAACGCGAGCGCCCGGTCGGCTCCGTTCAAGTGGGCTACAACGTCAATTTGGATGGCACCACCAGTGACGTGACCGTCGTGTCCAGCAGCAACCGGCGACTCAACAGCGCGGTAATCGCCGCCGTCGGCAAATGGCTCTACCAGCCCTTGGACGCGCCGAAAAAGGTGGAGCTGGTGATTGAATTCACGGGGGAGTGAACCGGGGACTGATCGGGCGGGATGCGCCGAGGGTCAAACTGACTAGGGGACATTGCCAACCGCTGGCTCCAAGTTTGACTTGGAATTTTAAGCATTTTGAGTCACCAAATACCCAATATGGGTATTTGGTGACGCTAAAACCGCGTTTTTGACGAAATATGAATCGAATAGCCTTCTAACTCTCGAATAATATAAATAGTTTGCTATTTTAATAGCAGCAAAATTTTTGAAAGAATAGTCGTTTCATGGGCGGCATCCGGTCGATGGCGTGCTCAGCTCCGCGGCTGTCCCCCGGCCTTCGGCCTCCTCCTTAATGTAAAGCGAATTTCATAGCCACTTTTCCGCCCATTGAATGCCCTATAATTCGAGCTTCATAAATCCAATGGTCTTGCATAAATTCTGCCAAATCGTCTGCTAAAAGTTGATA
>JANNCN010000056.1:0-70610 GCA_031386665.1 Rhodoferax sp.
ACTCCGTTTGACACTAGCTTGGCCCCACTAAGCTGGCCTAAGTTGGCGTGGGTCGTGGGTGCGGCCGCTGTGTTCCTGGGCTTGCTGATCAGCGCAGACGCACTTCAACGCGCTGCCCCACCTGCATTGGCGCGCGCCGCCTGGCCCGCAAGCCAATCGTCTCAACCGTCCCAGGCATCCGAGTCAGCGCCGCCTGCGCTTCCAGCATTGCCCGCGTTGTCTGGATTTCCCAAAGGGCGACTGGTCCTTGCAACGCAAGGTCATTTGCCCATGCCGGCCGACGTGCCCAGTGCGCATGCCAGCAATTTGCTGGCGCTGCCCGCAGGTCACCCGGCGTCCGTCGTAGCTTTTTGGTTTTTGGGAACCCGGGAAAGCGGCCCCGACGTGCAGATTGCCGCGTCGTTTTTTGACCGTGCCAGCCAGCGCTGGGCAGCGCCACAAACGGTGGTCAGTCGCCAAAGCTTGGGGGACGCTTTGGGGCTGGGTGTGCGGCGCATCGGCAACCCTGTCGCCTGGTTGGACTCGCGCGGTCGAATCCACCTTTTTGTGGTGGCCACAGGCTTGGGCGGCTGGGCGGCTGGGCGCATTGTTCATTTGGTTCAACGTGACGCGGTGCCCACGCAATCAGGTGGCACTATGCCGACACCATCTACCCCGACCGCCTTGCAGTTTGAAAACCCACGCCTGTTGCCTTTGTCATGGCTTTGGAACACCAGCTTTCTGGTGCGTGGCGCGCCACTGCCCTTGTCAGATGGTGGCATGGTGCTGCCGGTGTATTTTGAACTGGGCATCAAGTACCCGGTCGCCCTGCGGTTTGACGCTGCGGGCAACATGACCTCGGTCGTGCGCATCTCAAGCCGACGGCACCTGTTGCAACCGACCTTGCTGGCGTTGGGTGAATCCTCCTGGCTTGCGCTCATGCGCACGCAACACCGCGACGGCCACATTGCAGTGGCTCAAACGGATGACGCGGGGCGCTCTTGGCGTGATCTAGCCGACCTGGCGCTGACTAACCCCGATGCGTCGGTGTTCGGGGTGTCCCCCCTGGCTGGGGTGAGCTTTTTGGCACACAACTCATCGCTTCGCAATCGGCAAAAACTCGATTTAAGCCAATCTGCCAACGGCTCAGACTGGACTTTGGTGGCACCCCTGGCTGCAGGCGGTGACGGCGCTGAGTATTCTTACCCCGCCCTGGCCTGGGCAGACAACAGCCTTTGGGTCAGCTACACCGACCATCGCCGCAGCATTGCCTGGCAACGGTTCAACTGGGTGGCGAGCAAATGAGCGCGTGCCATGTCAATTCGGCGAATTTGACCCGTTTGGCGAGCACGTCGTAAGCCCACTATGAATTGGCCCTTCATCGTTTTGCAACAGCTGGGTGACAACAGCGCGCCTGTTTTGCCCCAGGCTGCCGCTCTCAAAATTGGCTTGGCGGTTTTTTGGGCCGTGGTTTTGGCCAGCGCTGCGCTATTTTTCAGCGCAAGATTGCCGCGCTCCTGGCGATGGATCTTGGCTGGTTTGGTTGTAGGCTGGGCGCTGTGGACTGGCCCCGCCTCGCCCACTTACTGGCTCGGTTTGGCGTTTCAACTGCCCAGTTGGACGACCGTGCTGCTGTGCATCTATTGGTTGTATCGCCAGGCAATGGGGCAAACAGGCGCTAACACGGCCCCGCCGCCGTGGCCCCAGAGCGCCCACTTCGCTTTCAAGTTCTTGGCTGTGGCAGGCGTTGCGATCGGTTGGGTCTTGCTGGCCGACAGCTTTGCGCTGTTTGGCGCGTCTGTCTACCACTGGGGGTTCGGCACCGAGGCACTGGCAGTTGGGTTGGTGGTGGCCCTTGTCCCTTGGTTGGTGTGGGGCGGCAGGCAGCGTTTGACCTTTGAAACGGCGGCTATGATGGCCCTGTTGCCCGCTGTTTTGGCGCTTTTTGTTGCCACCCGCCTGCCAACCGGCAATGTGTGGGATGCACTGCTAGACCCGTGGTTGTGGCTTGGCTTGCAAGTCAGATGGGTTTGGAGTTTTTGGCAAGCCAGACGCACGGGCCGTCGCACACGTGTTGCAGCCCCTGGCGCGGTCACTCTCGCACCAGCAACCATTCCCGATTGAACAGCCAGCGGTGCGGCCACCATAGGTTGGCCCCGGTGATTTCGCCGCGGCGGTGGCGCTCCTTCACCACCCAACGGCTTGCCAACACCTTGCAGCGGGGCAGGCAAGGCGCTTGGGTGTCATCCGGATTCACTTGCACCCAAATCACCGCATCGCGGGCTTTGAGAAGTGACTGCAAGGTTTGCGTGGACGCATCGCCCTTCAGCATCAAGTCAAAGTCAAAATGCGCCAGCTTGTGGCCGGGCAACACAAACTGAAACCGCTCGTATTGCGCATTGAAGTTGCTGGGCACGGCCAATTGGGCGCTGCCCTTGGCAGACAATTGCCGCAACTTGGTTTGTGTCAATGCGTCATAACGACCTTGCGGCCCGTCCAAGGGGCTAACGACCGCGTTGAACACGCCGTACACCAGCAAGCACGCCGACACCGTGCAAAACCGGGTTTGCAAGGGCTTGAAAATGCCCACTGCAAGAACTGTTGCGGCCCCGCCCGCCAAGGTCATCACAAGCCCCAATTCGCCAGTAGTGGCAATGCCAAGATCGTGCGCTACCCAGGCTATGCGCCCAAGCACCAGCAGGGCAATAGCGACCAAAGCCTGCGAGGCAAAAAACCATCTGCGTGAAATGTGCGACCAGTACAGAGCGATCAGCATCGCCAGCGCTGGCATGGCCGGAATGACATAGCGGGCTGAGCGCTGACTGGGGATGCTGAACACAACCAGCCAAACAGCCAGCCAAGCCAACAAAATGAGCAGATGGGCGGGCAAAGACGCCACCCAGTCCTTGATTTTTTGGCCGCGACGGAACGATGCCAGCGTTATCCGCGCCCCCAGGCTCGCCAAGCCAAGCACCACCCAGGCCAACAGGCCTGCGTTTTCAACATAGGCCAGCAACTGCGCCCAGAGGCTTGAACCGCCACCGTAAATCGCTTCGTGCCAATAGCCCTGTTTGTCGCTCATCTTGCCGACGTTCTCGCCCACCACAAACTCTTTCCACACGGCACTTGGGTCGGGGTCCAAAGCGAACCACAGCGCAAAAAAGCCCAAACCGATCAAGGTGCTCAAAGTGGCACGAAACGAGGTCTGCACAAGTATTGGCCACCCTACCTGGGCAGAGCTTAAGAGTACGGCACACCACAACGTGGCCGCCGCCGGAGCGATCAGCGCAAAGGACTTGTAGGCAGCACCCAAGCCAAAGGCCAATCCGGTGGCCAGCCAAAAGCTCAAGCCCAGCGGCTGGCTCGGCCTGAACGCCAAAATCGTTGCGCTCGGTGTGCTCGTCATCGATGGAGAATTGTCCTGAGCCATCGGCGCAGGGGCGGGCTGAACTGACCACCAGAGCAGCGCAAACAGCGGCAAATCAAGCCAAAAGGTTTCCGGTGCACTGGTCAGGTAAGGCCTGCCGTAGCGAAAAGTCGAAAAAAACGCCAAGTAAAGGCAGGCCGCCAGCAAGCCACTGCGCAGACTGCAGGTGATTTTTTTCACACAAGCCGCTACCGCGCCTGCAATGATCAAGGTGTACACCACACTGGGCAGGCGCAGGGCAAAAAGCTGCCAGTTGCTACCCCAATCGGTCGCCATGATGGCTTGCCAAAACAACACTGGCGGCTTGGTGTTGCGCATGTTGTTCAGCTCTGACGCCAGGGGCAGCCAGTCGCCGGATGCGGCAGTCAGCCGCGCAATGTGCGCGTAAACCAGCTCATCGCCGTTGGTGGGCACATACTGCCCGCCCAAACCGCTAAAGTAGACGATGAGAGCCAATAACAGCAGCCCCAGCCACCAGGCGGTCGGTGTTGCGTCAGCTTCAGGCCGACCGCCGCTGCCCTGTTGGGGCGCTCTTTGGCTGCTGAATCGGTCAAAGGTCATTTTGGCGATGGCTTGCGAAACGTCCATCGGTCATTGGCTAAAAAGTTGATCACGCTGGCCAACACGATGGAAATGATGTTGGCCAACCAGTCAGCCATGGAGTGAGACAACCAGATCGTCACCCCAAACTGGAAGGTCATGCCAAACCAGGAGGCCATGCAATACCGCCCAAATTGCAGGGCCAGGCGTTTGGACAACGGTTCTTGTGGGGCACCCATTTCGAGGGCCAGCACCTCGCTCCTGTCAGCCCAGGTCCACAAACGGTTCCAGGTGAAATTGCTTAAAGTCGCAATCAGAATGGCCAGCGCCAAGGAGATGCCGAGGCGAAGTTTTTCAGGCTCGACGCTGTCAAACAAATAGGTTTTGGCCAGGTACAGCACCGCGATGTTGACCACCGTACCGCTGGCTCCGACGATGCCGAATTTAAGGTATCTGAATTTTTGCAGCCACTGGGCTGCGGCTGATAGACGCATGAAGAGATTGTCGCCTGCCAATCAGGCGGCTTGACCGAACGGGTATTGCGAGTTTTGTGGGTTTTGCGGGGTTCGCGTGTTCAAGGCGTTCAACGCATCTTGCAAGACCGGATCTGGCGCAATGCGCTTCAGGCATTGGTTGTCGCCATCGCAAAAAGTTTGCCGGTGGTTGTAAGCGCTTAAACAGGGTGAACAGGCAATGCCAGACTCGTAAGTGCGGGCGCGCGGCCCCAAGGGGCCATACAGTCGAGCCGTTTCGGGGCCAAAAAAGGCGAATGTCTGAATGGGTGTGATGCTGGCAAAGTGGCCAGGCCCACCGTCATTGGTCACCAGCAATTGTGCCGTGTGAAACAGCATCAGCAGCTCGCGGATGCTGCGGGTGTAGCCGGTTAAGTTGACGCAAAGGTCGCTGCCTGTTTGGACTTGCAAGTCGCGCGCCAATTCGGCGTCGTCCTTAAGGCCAATCAAGCCCACCGCGTGGCCCGCATGGCACAGCCCGCGTGCAACCAGCGCGTAGTGCGCGGCAGGCCAAGCGCGCTCCGGCAGCAGGCCGCCGCCCGCGTACAGCAGCACGATTTTGCGGGATTTCAAAACCGGGTAGTCGTCTTCAAGGCGGGTTTTGTAGTCGGCCAATTCAGCATTTGAAAAGTCAACCGACAGCTCAGTGTGAGCGGGAATACCTCGAATTTCGGCCGTTTTGTTGCGCGGCATGGCGCTGGCGTCCAGCGCGTCAACCAATGACAAAAACTGTTTGCTGATGTGCTGGTAAGGGTTATAGGGAATCGCCCGGTTGATGTACCCGCCACGGTACAAGCCCTCTTGGGTGTGCGGCGTGAAGCCCACCCGAATTGGCGCTCCTACCAGGTAGGCCATCAAACTGCTGATGCGTGAAAATAGCTCGCAGTCAATCACCGCGTCCAGCTTCACGCTGCGCATGGCGCGAACCACCTGCCAAATGTCTTTCAGCAAACCCAAACCGGAGCGATCGTCGAGCGCATACAAATGCTCAGGCTTGGCCAACTGCAACAGTTTGGCGACTTCCTGGTTGCGCTTGAGCTGCAAAACGTGCAGCGTCACCCCCGGGTAGCGCAGCCGAATAGCCGCAAACATCGGCCCAGCCAGCACGATACTGCCCATTTCTGACAGCAAAATCACCAGTATGTGTTTGGGCGCAGTCGCCAGCTTGGGGGCCGGTTTAGACCGCTCAATAAATCCTGCCCAAACCGAAACAACTCCGCACAAAAGCTGGCCTGCCCAGCGGTCTATCCAGCGTTGTGTTTTGATCTGCATTCCGACGATGTTAGCGGCAGGGTCGCCTTAAATCCCAGCCGCTGCCTTCAGCGCATTGACTTTGTCCGTCCGCTCCCAAGTGAACTCTGGCTCTTCGCGGCCAAAGTGGCCGTAGGCGGCGGTTTTTTCGTAGATGGGGCGCAGCAGGTCGAGCATTTGGATGATGCCTTTGGGGCGCAGGTCGAAGTGCTCATTGACCAAAGCCGCGATTTTTTCGTCGCTGATGATGCCGGTGCCTTCGGTGTAGACCGTCACATTCATCGGCTGCGCCACGCCAATCGCGTAGGCGACCTGAATTTGGCATTGGCGGGCCAAACCAGCCGCAACGATGTTTTTAGCGACGTAACGGGCGGCATAGGCGGCAGAGCGGTCTACTTTGCTGGGGTCTTTGCCGCTGAAGGCACCGCCACCGTGGGGGCAAGCGCCACCGTAGGTGTCCACAATAATTTTGCGCCCTGTCAGCCCGCAATCGCCTTGCGGGCCACCAATGACGAAACGCCCGGTCGGGTTGATCAAATAGCGGGTGTTGACCAACCATTCCTTGGGCAACACGGGTTTGATGATTTCTTCAATCACCGCTTCGATGAAAGAGGCTTTCATCTTGGTAGGCGTTTCGCTTTGGCTGGGGTCGTGCTGGCTGCTCAAAACGACAGTGTCGATGCTGTGCGGCTTGCCATCGACATAGCGCATGGTCACCTGGCTTTTCGCATCAGGCCGCAAAAATGGCATGCGGCCATCTTTGCGCAACTGGGCTTGGCGCTCGACCAGACGATGGGCGTAGTAAATGGGCGCTGGCATGAGCTCAGGCGTTTCGTTGCAGGCATAGCCAAACATCAGGCCCTGGTCGCCTGCGCCGGTGTTCAGGTGGTCGTCGCTGGCATGGTCCACGCCCTGGGCGATGTCGTTGCTTTGCTTGTCATAGGCCACCAGCACGGCGCAACCCCGGTAGTCAATGCCGTAGTCGGTGTTGTCGTAGCCAATGCGTTTGATGGTGTCGCGCGCGACCTGGATGTAGTCGACGTGCGCGTTGGTGGTGATTTCACCTGCCAGCACCACGAGGCCGGTGTTGCAAAGCGTTTCGGCAGCAACCCGGGACTTAGGGTCTTGCTTGAAAATTGCGTCGAGGATCGCGTCTGAAATTTGGTCAGACACTTTGTCGGGGTGGCCTTCAGAAACTGATTCTGAGGTGAATAGAAAGTCGTTCGCCATGTTGCATTGCTCCAAAAAATAAAAAAGGCACAGAAAAGGTCTGCGTTGCTTTGGCTTTTGGAGCTGTCGGCGAACGCTTTAGCAGAGTTGTCAAAAAATCAAAATTTTGTGACAAGGCACAATGGAGACATTCACGATGCCTAACGGCAGTCACGACGACGAGCGTCATTCGATTTGTCTTCATTGCGCGGGCCGCCCTGCAAGTAGTCCCATAACTCAGCGGCCCAAGGTATTTTATCCGACTGATGGCCAGCCTTTTCAAGTTTTTTTCGCTGTTTCCGCTTTGGTTTGCACACCTGGCAGGCTGGCTATTTGGCTGGCTTACCTATGCCTTGTCGGGCAGCTACCGCCAATCTTTCAGGGACAACGTGCGCCAGGCTGGCGTTTCGGGGGGCGCCGCCCGGCGGGCAGTGGGGGCTGCGGGGCAGCAAATTTCCGAATTGCCGCGTTTGTGGTTTGGCCGCGATGTCAAGGTTCAGTGGACGGGGGAGCACTTGATTGATGCGGCTTTGGCGACTGGGCGGGGCATTGTGTTTTTGACGCCGCATTTGGGGTGCTTTGAAATCACGGCCCAAGCCTATGCGCAGCGCTTTGGTGTGGTCAAGGCAGGGCCGGTTGATTTGGGCACAGCGACAGAGGCGGCTACGGAGCGGGACGCCCTGCGGGGTCGGCCCATGACCGTGCTGTTTCGCCCGCCGCGCAAGGCTTGGCTGACCGATTTGGTGACCCAAGCCCGCAAACGTCCAGGTCTGGACACCGCGCCCACCCAATTGAGCGGCGTCAAACAGTTAATTAAAGCGCTCAAAAAGGGCAATGCCGTGGGGGTTTTGCCGGATCAAGTGCCGACCGCAGGCCAGGGCATCTGGTCACCATTTTTTGGCCGCAGTGCCTACACCATGACCTTGGCTGTGCGTTTGGCCTTGCAAACCCAGGCCACCATCTTGATTGCCTGGGGCGAGCGTTTGTCCTGGGGGCGTGGTTACGTGATTCACGTGTCATTGCTTCAGTCCTACTCAAAGGGCCAAACCGCGAGCGATCGAGGGGGGCAAAGTGACCAAGGGGGAAACAGCGCCTATGGCTCAATCACTGACGCGAGCGACCGCAGGGCCAAAGCCCGCGATGCGTCGTTCGACCGGCGCATTTTGGCGCGCGACCTAGAAGGTGCCGTGCAGCAGGTCAACATCGCCATGGAAAACGTGATTCGGACCTGCCCCCAGCAGTATTTGTGGGGCTACGCACGCTACAAGCAGCCTAAGCTTGAAGACTGACGTGCCCGCCTGTCCGCCATGCGCCCCGTCATGCTGATCCCTCGCCATTGCGCGTCCAATGACCGCGTTACGTTGGACTTGCATCGCCCATGGTGATCTCCGTATTTAGCCACGCTGGCATCTGGTTCATGCGATTGCTGGGGCTATTGCCGCTGGCTTGGGTGCGGGCCTTGGGGTGGCTACTGGGGCGGGTTTTGTACGCGGTGGCCGTGCCGCGCCGCGAGGTGGTTTTGACCAACTTGCGGCTGTGTTTTCCGGCCTGGGGCGACGCCCGACGCCGCCAAGTGGCGCGCCAACATTTTGTGGTGTTTGCCCAGGCTTGGCTAGACCGGGGCTGGTTGTGGCATGGCTCTGATCAGGCGCTGCGCAAGCGACTGATCTTGTCAGGTGAACCGGGCCAGTTGACTGGCGGGGCGCCCGTGGTGCTGTTTGCGCCACATTTTGTGGGGCTGGATGCGGGCTGGACGGCGCTGAACCAGCAATTGACGCGCCGCTTTTCAACGATTTACAGCCACCAGACCAACCGCCAGGTGGATGAATGGATGCAACAGGGCCGCTTGCGTTTCGGCAAGCCCCAGTTGTTTGACCGCTTCGCCGGCCCCAAAGCCGTGGTGTCGGGCCTGCGAGCGGGCGACGCCCTGTATTTGCTGCCCGATATGAATTACGGACTGCAAGAATCAGTGTTTGTACCGTTTTTCGGGGTGCCCGCGGCCACGGTCACGTCGCTTGCCCGGTTTGCCAAACTGGGCCGGGCGCGGGTCGTGCCCGTGCTCACCCGCATGACGCCCACGGGCTACGACGTGTGCGTGATGCCCGCTTGGGGCGACGTGCCCAGCGCGGACGTGGTGATGGATACGGCGCTGATGAACCAGCGGCTCGAAGGCTTGATTGACACCATGCCCGAGCAGTACTACTGGGTTCACAAGCGCTTTAAAGACCAGCCCGAGGGTGCGCCAGCGGTTTATTAAGCCGTCCAGCGGGGTCTTGACGTTTTGAAAACACTTTCACTTCAAAAAGTCTTGAATCGCGTCAATCACCAGTTTCGGGTTTTCGTGAACGATCCAATGGCTGGCACCGGGCACGGGCAGCAGGGTTAAATTGGCAATGTAGTCTTGCAGGCCGTGGGTCAGTTCAGCGGGCAGGGCGGTGTCGTTCAATCCCCAAATCACCAGCGTTGGCAAAGCAATAGTCAGCGCCTCGTGCGGAATCGCCACCGCATTCGCGCCCGGGTCGCTGGCCGTGGCGGGGCGCAAAGGCGACGCACGGTACAAATTGCAACCGCCCGTCAGCCCAGCGCGCCATACCGCGCGGTACTGGTCTTTGACCGCCTCCGTCAGCCAAAACGGGCTTGCTTTGGAGGCGGGGGTGGCGGCCGTTGAGCTTGCAATTGGAGCGTCAGCAGGCGGCTCTTTGCCAGTGTCTGTGTCGATCAAAAACTGCCACAGCTTGGCAAAGTCGTTATGCGCCAGCAGACTTTCCGCATCCGGTTGAATCAAAAAGTTCATGTACGCGCTGGCCGCCTGCTGATGGGGACTGTGTTGCAATTCGCGTAGAAAAGTGCCTGGGTGCGGTGAATTGACGATGACCAGCTGACGGGCCAGCTGTGGCATTTGGTTGATGAGGTTCCAGGCGACGGCACCGCCCCAGTCGTGGGCGACCAGACAGGCCAGTTGTCCGTCATTTTGGCCGCCATGTTGCGTTTCAATGGCGATCAGGGCCGCGATGTCCTGCACCAGGTATTTGGGGCGGTAGGCCTTCACCTCCAACGGCGCGCTGGATTTTTCAAACCCCCGCAGGTGGGGTGCAACGCAGCGGTAGCCGCCGTTTTCGGGCTGGGCGAAATGCTCCAGCAACGCGTCCCACACAAAAGCCCCTTCCGGAAAGCCGTGCAAAAACATCAAAACCGGGCGACCGGGCTTACCCGTTGCGCGGCAACTCAGGGTGATGCCGTGGGGCAAAGGCTGCAAGTAAGTTTGAATCATGGTGGGGCAGTTTGAAGGCAAAAAGGCAATTAAATACCCAATATGGGTATATTAAAGCCTTAAAAACTGCATTTTACCAAATTTTCAATAAAATAGGCCTCTAGCTCGCGAATAATGTACATAGTTTGCTATGTATATTATAGCAAATGAGACGATTAATGCGAGACGATCAATGGGAGATGATAAGTACGAGACGATGGCAGATGCCGCGAGTGTTGCACTCACCACCCCACGGAGAATCTGGATAATCAGGCGGACAACCGCCCGTACCGTCACTGCAAGGAATCGCCATGCCCCTACCATCCGAAGTGCCCGCCAACACAGTGCGAAGGCTAGACAAGGCAAGTGACCCCCAACTTCAAGCGCTGGCCGACCTGCTGATCGACGCGGTCAACAGCGGCGCGTCGGTCAGTTTCATGCAGCCTTTGGGGCGCGACAAGGCGATGGCGTTTTGGCGCGGTGTGGCGGCCAGCGTGGCCCTTGGCGAACGGCTGCTGTTGGTGGCCGAAGACGCCAGCGGCATCGTAGGCACCGTGCAATTGATTGTGAGTCAGCCTGACAACCAGCCCCATCGAGCCGATATTGCCAAAATGCTGGTGCACAGCCGAGCCCGCCGTCAGGGCTTGGGCGCAGCGCTGATGACGGCGGCAGAAACTGCCGCGGAAGCCCATGGCAAAACCTTGCTGGTGCTGGACACCGCCAGCCCAGAGGCCGCGCGACTGTACGCCCGCGCAGGCTGGATTCAGTGTGGCGTGATTCCCGGCTACGCGCTGCAGCCCCAGGGCGGCTTGTGCGATACCACTTATTTTTACCGTCAGTTGGGGTGACCCTGGGCAGTTTTTGCACAACCCCGCGTGGCTTCAGATGGCCCGACCTCGGGCTATTCGCTCATTGATCCTGGGTTCGCCCCAGCATCGGCAGGATGAACCCAGTCCCACAGCAGTTGCGACACCTCGTCAATGCCAATGCGCTTGGTGGCTGAAAACAGCCGCACCTGGCCGCCACCGGCTTGCAGTTTCATGATGGACACGGCCTTTTGCTGCTCGGTTTTGTTCAATTTGTCGGCTTTGGTCAGCACCACCAAAAACTTCAGGCCTTCAACCACGCGCGGGCGAATCACATCCAGCAAAATCTCATCCAACTCGGTCAAACCATGGCGCGGGTCACACATCAGCACAATGCCTTTGAGGTTCTCGCGGGTGACCAAATAGTTCGCCATCACCTGCTGCCAGCGGGCTTTGTCAGCCTTGGGCACCGCAGCGTAACCGTAGCCCGGCAGATCGGCCAGCACGGCGTCCGTCACGCCCTGTTTGCCCAGGGTGAACAGGTTGATGTGCTGTGTGCGGCCGGGCTTTTTGGACGCAAAAGCCAACTGCTTTTGCTGGGTTAGGGTGTTGATGCAGGTTGATTTGCCCGCGTTAGAGCGCCCGACGAACGCGATTTCAGGCACTTCCAGCGTCGGCAAAAAGTGCAATTGCGGCGCGGTGGTGAGAAATTTGGCGGTGTGCAGCCAGCCGGTAGCGATGACGGCCTGGGCGTTGGGAGAGGTAATGGTGGTCATGAATGCGCCCGGAGTCCCTGTGGCGAAATGCCTGCAAAGGGGTAAAACCCGGTGCTCCATTGTAGAATCAAGGGGTTTTTGCCTTGCCATGCTGCACCACGACCCGATTCTGACTCAAAAATTTCTATGAAGCCGACCGCTCACATCCTGCCCAGCACAACGTCCCATGCCCTCTCAAGCGTAATTTCCAGCCTGCTGATGGTGTTTTCCATGGCAGCGCTGCCGCTGTCGGCATCGGCAGAAGACGCCAAGCCCGCCGCTGCCAAGGTGGCCGTTGCGGCATCCGCTCCTGCTACAGCACCCGTTGCTCCCGCAGCACCCGCCAAACCCGACCTGGCCAAAGCCGAAGCCACCTATGGCGCCGTCTGCGTGGCTTGCCACGGTGTCGATGGCAATTCCGCCATTCCTGCCAACCCCAAACTGGCCCAGCAACACCCCGACTACCTGATCAAGCAGCTGCAAGAATTCAAATCGGGCAAACGCAACAACGCCATCATGAAGGGCTTTGCCACCATGCTAAGCGATGACGACATGCGCAACATGGCTTACTGGGCCACCGCCAAAAAGGCCAAGGACGGTTTTGCCAAAGACAAAGAGCAAGTCGCCCTGGGCGAGCGCATTTACCGCGGCGGCATTGCAGATCGCCAAGTGCCTGCTTGCGCCGCCTGCCACAGCCCCAATGGCGCTGGCATGCCTGCGCAGTACCCGCGCCTGAGCGGTCAGCACGCTGACTACACGGCCGGCCAGTTGATTGGCTTTCGCGATGGTGTGCGCAAAAACAGCCTGCAAATGACCCAGGTGGCCGCCAAAATGAACGACCGCGAAATCAAGGCTGTGGCTGATTACATTGCCGGTTTGCGTTAAAGCGGGTCGAAAGGTGGCGAATTGCGTCGTTCGTGAGAGTTTGACGGGTTTAGCTTTTTAACGGTTGACCCCAAAAGCAGGTTTCTGATCCATTCAGGAACGATTGCTGCTAACTGAACCCTAAACAAGCGGGCCATCCCCAAGATGGTTCGCTTTTTCAATTGGGGCACGCGATTCTCAGCAACAGCCCGGCAAGGCCTAAGGCTCAATCCAAGTGCCGTCCCCCAATGTCTGTAAGAATTATCGTCAGCGCAGTACTAACCCTTATCTTTTGAAGAGGACATGCCATGCTAATCAAAACCAGCCAAAGCGGCTTCAATCACCCAATCCCCAGTGAAATCACGTCCCTGCAGGCTTACCAAGGCCGCCGTCAAGCGCTGAAATGGATGGCCACGGGCGTTGCAGGCGCGGGCATGGCCGCGTGGGCCTCGCGCGAGGCACTGGCGCAATCGGTAGCCGCATCCAATACGGTGACACGGCCTGGCAAATTGGCCGAGCTGATGGCGGGCAAGTCGGCCGTGGCAGGCGCTGTGACGATGGAAAAAATCACCGACTACAAAGATGCCTCCACCTACAACAACTATTACGAATTTGGCACAGACAAGTCGGACCCCTCGCGCACAGCGGGCAGCCTGAAAACCCGGCCCTGGACGGTGGAGGTTGAAGGCTTGGTCAACAAACCCGCCAAGTACACGATTGAAGACCTGCTGAAACTCAGCGCGCAGGAAGAGCGCATTTACCGCCTGCGCTGCGTGGAAGGCTGGTCTATGGTGATTCCGTGGGTGGGCTATTCACTGGCGGAGCTCATCAAAAAGGTGGAGCCTTCGAGCAGCGCCAAGTACGTTGAATTTCACACTCTGGCCGACCCCAAAACCATGCCGGGCGTGGGTTCCCGCGTGCTGGACTGGCCCTACGTCGAAGGCCTGCGCCTGGACGAAGCCATGAACCCGCTGACGCTGCTGACCTTTGGCATGTACGGCGAGGTGCTGCCCAACCAGAGCGGTGCGCCCGTGCGCTTGGTGGTGCCGTGGAAATACGGTTTCAAAAGCGGCAAAAGCATCGTCAAAATCCGCTTCACCGACAAAGAACCCAAAACCGCCTGGAACAAGGCTGCAGCCAGTGAATACGGCTTTTATTCCAATGTGAACCCGTCCGTCGATCACCCGCGCTGGAGCCAGGCGACCGAGCGGCGCATTGGCGAAGAGGGCGGTTTGTTTGCCAAAAAGCGTAAAACCCTGCTGTTCAACGGCTACGAAGCGCAGGTCGGGCAGCTGTATGCAGGTCTGGATTTGAAGAAAAACTTTTGAGTGGCTTCAACTGCCTGCCCTTGCAAAAATACACGCCTGTGAAAGTCAAGGTTTAACCATGGCAATCGCTGTTCCTGCCACCGCTCCAACCCCAGCCCCAACTGCGGCCACGGTTTTGCCTGCGCTCACTGTCAAGGTCAGGTTGTCCAAAGCGCTGTTGCACCCGGCGGCCAAGCCGGTCGTTTTCATGCTTTGCTTGCTGCCCTTCGCCTGGCTGCTGTACGCGGCCATTGCCGATCAGTTGGGTGCCAACCCGGCCGAGGCGCTGGTGCGGTCAACGGGTGACTGGACGCTGCGGTTTTTGTGCATCGTGCTGGCTGTCACACCGCTGCGCACCGTGGCCAATTTGCCAGCACTGGCGCGGTTTCGGCGCATGCTGGGCTTGTTTGTCTATTTTTACGTGGTCACCCATTTGCTCAGCTATAGCTGGTTTGACATGGAATTTGTCGTGGGCGACATCGTCAAAGACATCATCAAGCGGCCCTTCATTTTGGTTGGTTTTTTAGCCTTTTTGCTGCTGACGCCGCTGGCGGCCACGTCGTTCAACCGAGCCATCAAAACACTGGGCGCCAAACGCTGGCAGCTGCTGCACAAACTGGTTTACGTCATAGCCGGCTTGGGGCTGCTGCATTTTTTCTGGATGCGCAGTGGCAAAAACGACTTTGCCGAGGTCGCGGTTTACGCCGTCATTCTGGGCGTGTTGTTGGGCTGGCGCGTGGTTCACAAGATAAGATCAAAATAGATAGCGAACTATCTAGATAATTTGAGAGCCAGAGGGTGATTTGGCTCTGAATTTGCGATTTTAGCCTCTAAATACCCAAATTGGGTATTTAGAGGCTAAAACTGACTCAAAATCGCAAATTGTGAATGAAAAGTGCCTCTAGATCCCGAATAATATACATAGTTTGCTATGTATATTATAGCAATCAGAGGAGCTACAACAACCGCTCCATCCGCATCTGGTCGGCAATCGTCTCCCGCTGGCGAATCACATGGGCGCGATCGCCGTCCACCAGCACCTCAGCCGCCCGCCCGCGAGAGTTGTAGTTGCTGGCCATCGACATGCAGTACGCACCTGCCGACATCACCGCCAGCAAGTCGCCTGGTTGCACTGCAAGTTCGCGGTCATGGCCGATCCAGTCGCCGCTTTCGCACACCGGGCCAACCACTTCCCAGGTGCTGGGCTGGCTCGCCCGGGGCGACAGCGGCACGATCTCATGGAAGGCCTGGTACATGGCAGGGCGCGGCAGGTCGTTCATGGCGGCGTCGATGATCAGAAAGTTCTTTTGCTCACCAGGCTTCAGGTACAGCGCTTCGGTCACGCAGACCCCCGAGTTACCTACCAAAGAGCGGCCGGGTTCGATCATCAGTGCGCGCTGCCCGTAGCCCCGCGCATCCAGCCGCGCCAACAGTTTGGCCCAAAGGGCATCGGCCTGGGGCGGCTCGTTAGGGGTGGCACTGTCGCCAGATTCGCCACTCTGGGCAGGGTTTGGGTCAGCAGGTGTCGCTTGGTACTGAATGCCCAGCCCGCCACCAAAGTCGATGTGCTCAATCGGAATGCCCGCTGCTTCAATCTCGGCCACCAGGTCCAGCATGCGGTCGACGGCGTCCAGGTAGGGGCTCTCCAGCGTGATCTGCGAGCCGATGTGGCAGTCAATGCCTACCACCTTCAAACCTGGCAGGGCAGCAGCCCGCTGGTAGGTTTGCACCACCCGTTCATGGGCCACGCCGAACTTGTTGCCTTTGAGCCCGGTTGAAATGTACGGGTGGGTCTTCGGGTCTACATTGGGATTGACGCGAATGCTGATGGGGGCGCGTTTCGCCATGGACAGGGCCACTTCATTCAGCACTTCAAGCTCGGCCTCGCTTTCGACGTTGAAGCAGCCAATGCCGACCTCAAGCGCGTGGCGCATTTCTGAGCGGGTTTTGCCAACGCCAGAAAAGATGATTTTGGTGACTTCAGCGCCCGCTGCCAAAACGCGGTCGAGTTCGCCGCCCGACACAATGTCAAAACCACAACCCGCCTGGGCAAACACCTGAATCACGCCCAGCGCCGGGTTGGCCTTCATGGCGTAGCAAATTTGCACCTTGCGCCCAGCAAACCCGCGCTGGTAGGCGGCCAGAGCGGCCAGCATGGACGCCTTGGAATAGACAAACAAAGGGGTTGAAAACTGCTTGGCCAAGGCTTCAAGCGGCAAGTCTTCAATGTGAAGCGCGTTGTTTTTGTAGCTGAAATGCGGCTGGCCAGGAAGGAAGCTTGGGGTCATAGGGAAATGGGGGCGCTGTGGGTAGAAAAATGGTTAGTGAACACTTGGGGGCGATTGAATAGTCTGACAGGCGTGTAAGCCATCAAATGGGCGGCTCGGACTTTGCTTTTGCCTAAGGCGCGGCGGCTGGGGCGGACGCGGGGGCAGCAGGAATTGCGGTTGCAGCGACGCCAGGCGCAGCGGGTGCCGAAGGTGGGTTGCGCGACCCAAGGCGCAGCGTTTGCGTCAAAGTCGCCCGGTTGGCGGCGGCGGCTTCGGTCGGCAGCATCAAAGGGCCTTGTTGGCCACAACCAACCAATAACACTGCTGCAGCCAATGCGGGCCGCACTGACCAGCCACAGAGTCTGCACTCGCGAACTAAAATCGAATCCTTCTTCGGACCACAGGCAAAGCGTTTTGGCGACTTTTGAAGCAACATGGTGAAATTGTAATGACAGACTCTGAATTCATGGACCGCGCTGAGGCGGTGCTGGGCGCGATTGAAACCGGCTGTGACCGCCTGAACGATGACACGGACGTGGACATTGATAACCAGCGCACGGGTGGCATGGTGACACTGGTGTTTTCAAATCGCAGCCAAATCGTGGTCAACCTTCAAAAGCCGCTGCATGAAATCTGGCTGGCGGCCAAATCGGGCGGGTTTCACTACAAATTCGACGAAGGTCGCTGGATGGACACCAAAGGCCAGGGCGAGTTTTTTGCCAATCTGTCGCACCATGCCAGCGAGCAAGCGGCCTGCCCGTTGATGTTTTCAGCTTGAGCCTGCCTGAATTGGCTCACGCTCAGTTCTTGAACAAATCCAGAATTTGCCGTTTTTCGTCAGGTGCAGGCGCAGATTGGGGCGCGTTGCTACCGTTTTGCGGCAGTTCGGCTTCCATGCCCAGGCTCTGAACGCCTGAGCCACGGCCAAATTCGGTGAAGAACCATTCACCGCCCGAATTCGTCAATCTTTCTGGCGTGACCGCTTGCATGGATGGCACGCCTTTGAGCGCATGCTCCATGTAGCTGATCCAGATCGGCAAAGTCAGACCGCCGCCAGTTTCGTTGCTGCCCATTTTGCGAGGCGTGTCGTAGCCCATCCAGGCAATGGCCGCCAATGACGGTTGATAGCCCGCAAACCAGGCGTCGATGGAATCGTTGGTGGTGCCGGTTTTGCCGTGCAGGTCGTTGCGCTTGAGAATCTGCCGCGCCTTGGCCGCTGTGCCGCTGATGGTCACCTCGCCCAACAAACTGTCCATCACAAACGCATTGCGCGCCTCAATCGCCCGCATCGATTCCAGCAAAGGCGGGGGTTTGGCTTCAAGCAAAACCCGGCCCTTTTGCTCGGTCACCTTGGCAATCAGCCAAGGGTTGACCCGAAAACCGCCGTTGGCAAACACGGCGTAGGCGGTTGCCATCTGAATGGGCGTGACAGCCCCTGCGCCCAACGCCATGGTCAGGTAGGCAGGGTGCTTGTCTTCTTCAAAACCAAAGCGGGTGATCCAGTCTTGCGCAAACTGAGGGCCAATGGACTGCAAAATCCGAATCGAAATCATGTTTTTCGACGCTGCCAAGCCCCGACGCATCGACATGGGGCCGTCGAACCGGCCATCGTAATTTTTGGGTTCCCACGCTTGGCCGCCGGTCGCGCTGGCGCTGAAGAAAAGCGGCGCGTCGTTGATGATGGTGGCCGGTGTAAAGCCCTTTTCAAGCGACGCCGAATACACAAACGGCTTGAAACTCGACCCCGGCTGGCGCCAAGCCTGAGTCACGTGGTTGAACTTGTTTTTGTCAAAATCAAAGCCACCCACCAATGCCTTGATGGCCCCCGTGCGTGGGTCCAAGGCGACAAAAGCCCCTTCGACTTCAGGCAACTGGGTAATTTCCCAGGTGTTTTTGGTCGTTTTTGCCACCCGAATGACAGCACCCCGTCGCACTTTGATATTGGGTGCGGCCTTTTCTGCCAGGCCAGACTGGGCAGGCTCCAGCCCTTTTCCGGTGATTTCAACCACTTCGCCGCCTTGGCGCAGCGCTTTGATCTTGCGCGAGTCGGCTTGCAACACGATGGCCGACATCACGTCGCCGTTGTCGGGGTGGTCGTCAAGGGCTTCGTCCACAGCGTCTTCAAGCTCCGGGCCATCGGCGGGCAAAGTCACAAATTTCTCAGGGCCCCGGTAGATTTGGCGGCGCTCAAAATCCATGATCCCCCGGCGCAACGCCTTGTAGGCCACATCTTGGTCGCTGGATTTCAGGGTGGTGTACACGTTCAGTCCGCGGGTGTAGGTTTCGTTGCCATACTGGGCAAACATCAACTGGCGCACGGTTTCTGCCACGTATTCAGCATGGATGGTGGTGGCATCCGAGTTCAGTTTGAGCTTCAGCGTCTCCAGTTTTGCTGCCTCTGCCTGGGCGCTAGTGATGAACGCGTTTTCCAGCATGCGGTCAATCACCCGCACTTGGCGGGCGCGCGCCCGCTTGGCATTGCTGATGGGGTTGTAGGCGGAGGGCGCTTGCGGCAACCCGGCCAGCATGGCGGCCTCGGCAATGGTCAGGCTCTTGAGCGGCTTGTCAAAATAAGCTTCAGACGCAGCGGCAAAGCCGTATGACCGGTTTCCCAGAAAAATCTGGTTCATGTAGATTTCCAGAATCTGGTCTTTGGACAGCAAATGCTCCAGTTTGAAGGTCAGCAAGATCTCGTAAATCTTGCGCATGTAGTTTTTGTCTTGGGTTAGATAGACGTTGCGGGCCACCTGCATGGTGATAGTTGACGCGCCCTGGCTCTTGGCGCGGCCCAAATTGGCCAACGCCGCGCGCACAAAGCCCTTGTACGACACCCCGCTGTGCTGGTAAAAGTCGGCGTCTTCAATGGCCAGCACCGCATCAATCAGGATTTTTGGAATTTCCTTGATTGGCGTCAGCTTGCGCCGCTCCTCGCCAAACTCGCCAATCAGCACGTTGTCAGAAGTAAATACCCGCAGTGGCAAGATGGGGCGGTAGTTGGACAAATCCGAAATATCAGGCAAATTGGGGTAAGCCACGGCCAGCGCAATGGCAATCACCATCAAAACTGATGCGGCGCCGGCAGCGGCAATGCCAAAAGTCCAAATTGCGGCTCGCGCTGCCCAATGGGCAAGCCCCGTGCGCGTGCCCGACCCCCCGGGCGCGTTGCCGGGCGATTGAGGTGGGTTAGGGGAAACGGGGTCGAAGGCCATAGAAATGTGGGTAAGGTCGCGTCAGCATTATAAAAATGTTGAAGAGGCAATTATCAATTCTGTCGAAGGTGACAGCGAAGTGCCTGGTTTTTTGCTCAGAGCATTGTGGTTCTGCGTGAGCATACCTTCAGCTCTGCTCCTAAAAACCGTCTGCTTTTGGCAACGCTCTCTACCGGTCAAAATGGAAAAAACCTTTGCGGGACAAGGCGCTTACTGATAGCATTCAAGTGAAGTCTTAAGTTTCGTCGGTTCTCAATCGGCATGTTTCAGGGGATAGTTTTGATCTCTTTGGGGTCGTTGTTTAGCAATCAGCCTGCACCCATGTTGGGCTTGGACGTCAGTTCCTCCAGTGTTAAATTGGTCGAATTGGGCCGGGACAAAAGCGGGAACCTGATTCTGGAGCGTTGCGCAATCGAACCCCTGGAACGGGGTTGGATCTCTGACGGCAACATCGAGAAATTTGACGAAGTCGCCGAGGCAGTGCGCCGACTGGTTAAAAAGAGCGGCACCAAGACCAAAAACGTCGCCATGGCGCTGCCGCCCTCGGCCGTCATCACCAAAAAAATCATCATTCCTGGCGGCTTGAGCGACATTGAGCTGGAGCTGCAAGTCGAAGCCGAGGCGAACCAATACATTCCCTTTCCGCTGGACGAAGTCAGCCTTGATTTTTGTGTCATTGGGCCCAGCAGCGCGTCGTCTGGCGACGTGGATGTATTGATTGCCGCCTCACGGCGCGAAAAAGTGCAGGACATACAAGGTTTGGCTGAGGCCGCTGGACTCAAGCCCGTGGTGGTCGATGTCGAATCGTATGCATCGCGCCTGGCAACGGCCCGGCTCATTGAAAACCTGCCCAACAAAGGCGCGGGCACTATCGTGGCACTCTTTGAAGTGGGCGCTTTGACCACCAGCATGCAGGTGATTCGGGACGACGAAGTGCTATATGACCGCGACCAAGCTTTTGGCGGTGCGCAATTGACGCAACTGATCGTCCGCCAATACGGTTTTTCGCTGGAAGAAGCTGAAACCAAAAAGCGCAGCGGCGAGTTGCCGGAAGACTACGAGTCAAGTGTATTGAAGCCATTTGTTGAAAGCATGGTGCAAGAAATTGGCCGAGCGCTGCAGTTTTTCTTCACCAGCACGCCGCACAACAAGGTGGACTACATCATGCTGGCGGGGGGCTCGGCAGCACTGCCTGGTTTGACCAATGCAGTGACCCAACACACCACGTTTCCATGCAATCTGGTGAACCCGTTCGAAGGCATGGAAATGGGAGACAGTGTGCGTTTGAAAAAAATGACGCGTGAAGCGCCGTCTTACCTCACCTCCTGCGGATTGGCGTTACGGAGGTTCCTGCAGTGATCTTAATCAACCTGCTACCCCACCGCGAAGCTGCCCGAAAGCAGCGCAAAGACTTTTTCAATCTGTCGCTGGGCGCCGCTGCGCTGATTGGCGGCTTGATTGCAGGTGGAATTTTCATTTGGTTTCAAACCCAAATTTCGCTCCAACAGGGCAAAAATCAGTTGTTGACAACCGAAATCAAGGTGCTTGAAGGCCAGATCAAAGACATTGCGGGTTTGGAGGCCGAAATTGCCGGCCTGCGCGCACGGCAACAGGCGGTTGAAGATCTGCAAGCTGACCGCAATCAGCCGGTCTACCTGATGACTGAATTGGTGAGGCAGCTGCCTGACGGTGTTTACATTTCGTCCATGAAGCAGGTGAACCAAGACGTGACGCTGCAAGGGGTTGCCCAGTCTAACGAGCGGGTGTCGGAGTTGCTGCGCAATTTGGCCAACAACACGCCGCGCTTTGCAAAGCCAGAGCTGGTCGAAATTGTGGCGGGCACTGTTGCATTGAGCCCGCGGGAGGTCAAGCGGGTCGGCAATTTCACAATCCGGGTGAAGCTGGTTCGTTCCAGCGAAACGCCCAAGGCGGTTGCGTCGGCGGCAGCAGCAGCTACGGCGACTTCAGGGGCCAAGGTGGCGGCGGCCCCAGCCGAATCAAAACCAGCGGCTCCAAGCCCGGTTGCGGCGACGGTCAAAAAATAGTAGGTAGATTCCATGGCGACAAAATCACTACCCAAATTTGACTTTTCCGAGTTTCAACAAAAACTCGCAAACCAGTTTAGAAACCTGGATCCCAAAGATCCTTCAATTTGGCCAGCTATCCCGCGCAATGCACTGTTGCTTTTAACTTGCGTCATTGTCGTCACGGGTCTTTGGTTTGCCTGGTTGACCAATTCCGAGAAAGAACTGGTCGACGAGCAAGCCAAAGAAGTCAAGTTGCGTGAAGATTACAAAGTCAAATTGGGCAAGGCCGTGAACCTTGAGGCTTTGAAGAAACAACGCGAGCAGGTTCAGCAGTACGTTACGCAGCTTGAAAAACAATTGCCGAGCAAGGCCGAAATGGACGCGCTTTTATCGGACATCAACCAGGCAGGCCTTGGGCGAAGCCTTCAGTTTGACCTGTTCAGGCCTGGCCAGGTCGCTGTCAAAGACTACTACGCCGAATTACCCATCGCCATCAAGGTCACAGGCAAGTACCACGACATTGGTTCTTTTGCGTCTGACATCGCCAATCTTTCTCGGATTGTGACGCTGAATAATTTGGCGGTCATTCCGGGCCGGGATGGCACACTTTCAATGGAGGCGACTGCCAAGACATTCCGATACCTTGACACCGATGAAGTAGCGTCCCAACGCAAGGCCGCAGCTCCTAAAGGAGCGAAGAAATGATCAACACATTGCGGAAATGTAGTGTGGTGCTTGCAGGCGCTATGACTTTGGTTGTTTCGGGCTGTGGAACACCTGGCGAAGACGATTTGCGGCAGTGGATGTCTGAGCAAAAAAAGCAGACTCAATCAAAAGTAACGGCTATTTCAGAACCTAAACAGTTCAAACCTGAAAATTACAGCCAAACCGGGTCGGTTGAGCCGTTTAGCAAAGAAAAGTTGACCCAAGCGTTGCGAGGCGAGTCAACCCAGGCCACTTCGAATGGTGCTTTGGTGGCCCCCGAACTCGTTCGGCGCAAAGAGGCGCTGGAGTCCTTTCCACTGGATGGTATGGCGATGGTTGGCAGTCTTGTGAAAGCAGGGCAACCCGTTGCCTTGGTCAAAGTTGACAACCTGCTTTACCAAGTACGGCCAGGAAACTACCTGGGACAGAATTTTGGACGTGTCACCAAGATAGGCGAGACGGAAGTGACATTGCGTGAAATTGTGCAAGACGCAGTGGGTGAGTGGATCGAACGTCCCGCGAAATTGCAGTTGCAAGAGAGGTCAAAATGAACAATCACAGGTGGAATCTTCTGATGCGAACGTGGCAAAAATTTATTGTTGTTTTGGGTTTGGGTGCTCTGACTTCCATGGCCTATGCGCAAACTGTCATTGAGGCAGTCACTGGTTCGGTCCAAAGTGGCGTGGAGGTCATTCGAATAGACCTGTCTCAACCTCTGACGGCCGTTCCAACAGGCTTCTCTATTCAGTCGCCTGCCAGAATCGCGCTTGATTTTCCGGGTGTCTCCAACGGCATGGGCCGTTCTGCGATTGAAGTGAACCAAGGAAACCTGCGGTCAGTCAGTGTTGTGCAGGCGGGTGATCGAACCCGAGTCGTCCTCAATTTGAAGCAAGCCACGGCTTACAAAGCTCAAATCCAAGGTAAGTCATTGGTTGTCGTTCTTGATGCAGTCGCAATTGGCTCACAGGAACTTGCCGCAGCGCCCGTTTTTGCGGGCAGCCAGACCAACCGTGATTCTCTGCCCATCAAAGATCTTGACTTCCGACGCGGCACCGATGGGTCTGGGCGCGTGGTAATTTCACTGCCTAACAACCAGGTCGGCGTCGATATTCGACAGCAAGGCCAAACCTTGGTCGTTGAATTCATGAAATCCAGCTTGCCGGAAGGCTTGCGTCGGCGTCTTGATGTTTCTGATTTTGGAACTCCAGTTCAAACCGTCACTACTTTCCAAGCGGGTGATCGGGTCCGCATGGTGATTGAACCCAAAGGTGCGTGGGAACACAGTGCTTACCAAAGTGATGAGCAGTTTGTCGTCGAAGTAAAGCAGCAAAAAATCGACCCAACCAAACTGACGCAGGGCGTCGGATTCACGGGGCAAAAGTTATCCCTGAATTTCCAAAATATTGAAGTCAGATCGCTGTTGCAGGTGATTGCAGACTTTACAAACTTTAATATCGTGACATCAGACACGGTGACCGGCGCTGTCACTCTGCGGCTGCAGGATGTTCCATGGGACCAAGCTTTGGAAATTATTCTGCAGGCGAAGGGTCTTGGCGTCAAGAAAAATGGCAACGTGCTTTGGATAGCCCCACGCGATGAAATTGCAGCCAAAGAAAAGTTGGAGCGCGAGTCAAGCGTGGCGCTTGAAAGCCTGGAGTCTTTGCGGACTCAATCGTTTCAAATGAACTATGCCAAGGCTACGGAAATTGCCGTGGGGTTGACTGGCGGCACGACCGCAGGTTCAACCAGAATTCTGAGTGCGCGCGGCAGTGTGATTGCCGAAGCCAGAACCAATCAGTTGTTTGTGACGGATGTTGGCTCCAAGCTCGAACAAATTCAACAATTGATTGCAAAACTGGATGTTTCAGTACGCCAAGTGTTGATTGAGGCGCGAATTGTCGAAGCTTCTGACACCTTCGGCAAATCCTTGGGGGTTCGCTTGGGTGGCAATGATCTTCGCGCAAACCGCGGAGGAGATGGCGGCTACCAAATTGCAGGGGAAAATCGGGTGGCGTTTGGCACCAGCTATTCAAATGCAGTTGCTAGCAGTGGAGCCGGTGGCGCAGTTGACCTGAGCAGCAATTTTGTGAACCTGCCAGCCGTAGGTCAAGGTGGTGCAGATCCTGCGAGGTTTGCGATTGCCTTGTTCAGTTCGGCAGCCAATCGGTTTTTGAATTTGGAAATCTCCGCGCTTGAAGCCGACGGCAAGGGCAAGATTGTGTCCAGCCCAAGAGTTGTTACTGCAGACCAAAAAGAGGCGTCGATTGAGCAAGGCGTTGAAATCCCGTTCCAGAAAGCAACCAGTTCAGGTGCGACCGCAATTGAATTCATTAAGGCGAACTTGTCACTTAAAGTAACGCCGCAGATTACGCCAGAGGGCGGCATTATCATGGATGTTGAAGTGACTAAAAATTCAATCGGTCAGGCAACTATTGCCGGCCTTGCGATCAACACGAAGCGAGTTAAAACTCAAGTGTTAGTCGAAAATGGCGGAACCGTGGTCATTGGCGGCATTTTCGAGTTGAATGAAACTGACAGTGAAACCAAGGTGCCGTTGTTGGGTGATTTGCCTGGCATTGGCAATCTTTTCAAGAACAGATCACGGGTTTCCAACAAACAGGAAATGCTGGTTTTCATCACGCCTAAAGTTGTCACCGAAAGAGGACTGGGTCGTTGAGCATTATGGTTGGAATGAATTGCTGGAAGGTGCGTATGAATAGATTTAAATACTTGTTGGCTTTTGCGATTGTTGGTGTGCTTTCAGCCTGCGGTGGTGGAGGGGGAAGTGCAGGGACTGTGAGCGGAGGTTCTGCAACCGTTGCCAAAAGTGCGTTGTCTATCGGGCTCACCATTGTGGATGCGTCAGATGTAGCGCAGGCCAGCAATTCAATCGGGACTGGTGCGTCCTTTTATGCCAGGGCTGCCGTAACCGATGCCAGTGGGTTCGCTGTGGCCAATAAATTGGTTAATTTCACAACGACGGCGACCGTAGCAACCCTTTCCCAACCTTCAGCTTTGACAGACGCGAATGGCATAGCAAAAGTTCAAATTACCCCAGCCTCCGTGACTTCGGTAAGCGCGGGAAATCTCGTGGCTACCGCAACTTTGGACACGGCAACCGGAAGCTCATTATTTACGGCGAATGTGGACTATCAAACAGCCGCTGCCAATGTGACGTTGACTGATTTGAAAGCGACGCCTTCCAGCATCAGTGCTTTGCAATCTGTCGCTGTGACAGTTGAAGGACGCGTCAATGGTGCGTTGGTCGGAAGCTCAATTGTCGTAGTCAATTATTCCGCAAGTTGCGGTACATTCAATCCTGCGAGTGCACCAACCAACAACGCGGGAATCGCAAGCTCGACTTATCAGTCTGCGGTCACCTGTTCTGGGCCCGTTACATTGACGGCTGAAGCGGTTGGGGCAACGGTTGTCAAAACGACTGTCGCGGTTGCAGCAGCGCGGGCCGCCAACATTGTGTTCACTTCGGCCACAGCCCCGTTGATAGTAACTTCTGAAGCCTCTGGCGGCCTCAAACAATCGACGCTGAAATTTCAGGTTCTAGACAGCGCCGGGGTCGGTATGGCTGGACAGTCGGTCAGCATTTCACTTGGCGGTTCAACTATCAGTGCTGGTGTTACCTTCTCGGTGAGCGGAGTCGGTACTATTTCGCCTCAAGTGGCGACTACCGACAACAATGGTTTTGCTTCGGTCACCATCACTTCAGGCAGCCTGCCAACGCCGGTTGTTGTGACGGCTGCATTGGTTAGCAATCCGCTAGTGAAAGCTGCATCCGCCAACGTTTCAGTGACGTCAGGGCGTGCCACGCAAAATGCTGCATCTTTAAGTGCCACAAAATTGAGTATTGAGGCTTACAGAACGGATGGCGTGCAAACAGTGTTTTCCATGCGGGTTGCGGACCGCCAAGGCAATCCCGTGCCAGCAGGTGCCATTGTTAATTTTGTTGCTTCCCATGGCTTGGTCCAAGGGTCTTGCGCAATTGACATTGCGTCTCAGTGCAGCGTAACCTATACCAGCCAGGGTCTCATTAGAGGTTTCTCTGACGGAGGCTTGGTCGCAATTCTCGCCTACATGGATGGTGAAGAAAGTTTTATCGACTTGAATGGTGACAATATTTGGCAGGCGGGCGAACCGTTTTTCGATGTTGGCACCCTTTACCGAGATGACAGTCGCAATGGCTCATTTGATCCAGCATTCGAGCAAACCTATCCGGGCGGGGCGACAGGTTCGGTAGCTTGTGCAAATCCTCGTGAAGCCTATCCTTCAATTGCTGGAACCTGTGACGGCACCTGGAGTTCGAACATCAGGGTTCGAAAGCAAATCACAATAGCTTTGGCGACATCCAATGCGGTAATTACCGCGGTGAGTGGGCGATCTTCATCGGGCTTTACGGTGTCTGTGACTGATGCGAATGGCAATGCGATGCCCACTGGAAGCACAGTCACAGCAAAGGTACTTACTTCGGGTGCGGTTTGTAAAGTCGAAGGGGCTGTGAGCCCTAATGCAGTCGACAATGGTTCGGCGGGAAGTCTGCATTTTGTAAGCCTTGATCAAGCTGCGGACTGTTTGGCGGTCACCGTCAATGTCATTGTCACTTCACCGGCTGGTTTTGTGACAACTCGTGGATTTTGATTTCACTGGTCGGCCTGCCCGGCTCAGGTAAGTCAACCGTCGGGCGGCAACTCGCTCGACGGCTTCAAGTTCCTTTTGTTGACTCAGACCACGCGATCGAAAAGCAGTTGGGATGCTCGATCAGGGAGTATTTTGAGCGCGAAGGAGAGGCTCAATTCCGTGATGTAGAGGCTTCGGTTTTGGACACCCTGACGCTGAATCACCACGGCGTACTTTCAACCGGCGGCGGCTCGGTTTTGCGACCGGAAAACCGACAAAACTTAAAGTCCCGCGGCCATGTCATTTATTTGAAATCGTCTCCCGATGACTTGTTTCGGCGGCTTCGGCACGACTTGAATCGCCCCCTTTTGCAGGTGCCTGATCCACTGGGGCGGCTTAGGGACCTCTTCATGGTGCGCGACCCGCTTTACCGTGAGACGGCACATTTCCAAATTGAAACGGGTAGACCTTCAGTGGCGACACTTGTCAACATGATCGTAATGCAGCTGGAAGTGGCTGGTGTGGTGCCGTCGGCCTGATTTGCCGGATTCAGGTCGGCAAACCATTGTGTGAATTGCGTTGCAAGGCGCGAGGAGAATCGCCTTGTAATCGCAGGGCAGTCTCTCACCCTTTCCCGTGCAGAGGAGCGGGCTCAACATTTCCTCTAAACTCAAAGGCATGTCCCAGCCTCTAACCTACCAACAAGTCGATATTGATTTCGGCGCGCGCAGCTACGCTATTCAAATTGGGCCTGGCCTGATGACCTCGTTTGAGAGTTACAGCGATTTGCCAGCCGCAAGCTCAGCCTTGATCGTCACGAATTCAACCATTGCACCTCTTTACTGCAAGCAGCTAGAGCACTTGCTACTTCAAAAATACAAGCAAGTCCAAGCAGTCACCCTGCCTGACGGAGAGGCGCACAAAACCTGGCAATCTTTGAACCTGATTTTCGATGCTTTGCTGAGCCATCAATGCGATCGCAAGACGGTGTTGTTTGCATTGGGCGGTGGCGTGGTGGGCGACATGACCGGCTTCGCCGCAGCCAGCTACATGCGAGGCGTTCCGTTTGTGCAGATTCCAACCACTTTGCTTGCCCAGGTCGACTCTTCAGTCGGTGGCAAAACCGCAATCAATCACCCCTTGGGGAAAAATATGATTGGCGCGTTCTATCAGCCTCTCAGGGTGATCTGCGATTTGGATACGCTCCACACCTTGCCGAAGCGCGAACTTAGCGCGGGATTGGCAGAAGTCATCAAATACGGTCCCATTGCGGACTTGAAGTTTCTGGATTGGATTGAAACCAACATGGACTCGCTGCTTGCGAGAGACCCCGCGGCTTTGGCATACGCAGTCAAAAGAAGCTGCGAGATCAAAGCTTGGGTTGTTGCGCAAGACGAACGGGACTTTGGCCTTCGGGCGATCTTGAATTTTGGCCACACATTTGGTCACGCTATTGAAACTGGTTTGGGTTATGGTGAATGGTTGCACGGCGAGGCTGTTGGCTGTGGCATGGTGATGGCAGCTCGCCTATCGCAGCGACTCGGTTTAATCGACGATGCACTGGTGAGTCGACTCACCGCCTTGATTCGCAAAGCGGGGTTGCCAACGGAAGGTCCTCAATTGGTGGGTAACGCAGAATTGTTGTCGATGCGCAATGCAGATCGCTACCTGTCATTGATGCGCATGGACAAAAAAAGCGAATCGGGTTTGATTAATTTTGTGGTGATCGATGGCCCAGGCAAAGCATCTGTGCGAACAGCCTCGGACGCCCTGGTGCGTGAAGTTATCGACTCTTGTTGTCAAGCCATGAGCGCAGGGCACTGAATCAGGTTCAAGGCCCACCACGGCAAAAGTTGAAACGTCAAGGAGAGTAATTGTGCAAAGCCGTTCATTAAAGCTGTTTGCAGCGGGGCTGTTGCTGACGGCTGTTTGTGGAGATGCATCGGCTGTTCTGGGGCAAATGGCCATGAACTCCAAGGCTGCGGCGTCTTCCCCCGACCCACGCAGTGCCATTTCAAGAGTGCAGACTGTGTCTGTGTCTGTGTCTGTGCCTGCAGCGGCTGCAGGCTTTAGCGCTCAAGAGGTTCAGTTTGAAAATGGAACAACCGTGACCGAGTTTCAGTCTCCGAACGGTACAGTGTTTGCCATTCGATGGTCTGGCCCGGTTTTGCCCGATTTGAGTTACTTTTTAGGCAAAACCTTCAACGCCTTCAAACAGGAAAATGACCGGATTCGCAAGGCTGGCAGCCATGGTTCGCCCGTCAACATGAAGCTCGATTCACTGGTTGTCAATTCTTCAGGGCGAATGAAGTCCTTTGTTGGGCATGCTTACGTTCCTTCCTTGGTTCCATCCGGTGTCAACATCAAAGAGATTCTTCAATAGCATGAGAACTTTGAAGGCTCCTTCTCGCCTCGCAGCGCTTCTTTTGACCGTTGTGTTGCTGGGAGCAGCAGGTTGCGGAGGCAGCGGCACTGGCACCACTGCAACCCCAAGTCTTTCAGGTGCGACGGCACCACCAGCGGCACCTTTGGCAACCAATGCGATCGCAGTCACTGTTGATGCGGGACCTGCTGCGACGGCGAGCAACGTGAATCGACTTTACGCTGATGTGACGATTTGCGAGGTTGGCAACGCGACCAATTGTCAAACGATTGACCATGTGCTGGTAGACACGGGGTCTACAGGCGTGCGTATTCTGGCGTCGGTGATTTCACCAACTCTAAATCTAAATCTAAGCCGAGCTACCCAATCCAATGGTTTGCCTTTGCTCAATTGCGCCCAGTTTGCGGATGGCAGTTTCGCTTGGGGGCCGGTTGCAAGAGCTGACGTGCGCCTGAGCGCCAAACTCGCCACCAACATTCCCATTCAAATCATTGCTGATGCCGCTTTGAGAAACTCTGAATCTGAGTGTTCCTTTGGGAGGTCGATCAGCTCTGTTGCGTCGTTAGGTGCCAAAGGCATCATCGGTTTGGGTTTGTCTAAAGAGGATTGCGGGGTGGGCTGCGCCTTTAACGCCAACAACGGCTTCTATTACAGCTGCACCAGCGCGGCCTGCGCAAGCGTGGTGGGGGTTGCCGTTGGCGCCAACCAGCAGCTCAAAAACCCAGTGTCTTTGTTTGCGACTGACAACAATGGCTTTGTGGTCGATTTGCCAGCCGTCACTGTGGCGGCTGCATCGGGTTTGACCGGTAGTTTGATTTTTGGCATTGGTACCCAAGCCAATAACCAATTTGTGACTGGGACTATTCTGACCACCAACTCCTTGGGCTACTTTACAACGCTGATTGAAGGACGTTCCTTGCGCAGCAGCTTTGCCGACACTGGATCCAATGGCATTTACTTTGATTCGTCCAAGGTGCCCCTGTGCGCCGATGTTGACTTGACAGGCTTTTATTGCCCTACCGTTCCAGTAGCGCTGACTGCAACCATCGTCGGCGCAAACGGGCTGCGGTTGCCCGTTTCGTTTTCGATTGGCAACGCTTCTGAACTACTCAGGATGGCAGGCAACACGGTGTTTCCGACTTTGGGAGGCGACATTGGCGATTCGCGTATTTTTGACTGGGGTTTGCCATTTTTCTATGGTCGCCGCATCTACCATGGGATTGAAGGTGAAACTTCAGTTTTAGGAACTGGGCCTCTTTACGCCTTATGACGCTTGGTAAATCGCCAAGGGCTGGTTTGGCAGCGCACATTTAGCCCATTTGGTCCCCCCGACGGGAATCGAACCCATATCTAGCACTTAGGAGGCACTCGTTCTATCCATTGAACTACAGGGAGGGGCTCTGTGCGAATTCACTGCGATAGGGCGTTGCATCTCCTAGCCGTGCCAAAGCACTGTCTTCGTCGATGCGCCTACTCTCGCAGCGAATTGGCACAGAGCCGGGATTGTAAGTTACGTCTTCTACCCCGAGCCATACCCGCGCAGTCCCTCACTTCGTCAGCAAGCGCATCGCGTCTTCCAGCCCTTTGATGGTCAGCGGGTACATGCGCTGGTTCATGATTTGTTGCACCACGCTGATGCTTTGGCGGTACTGCCAAACGCCCTGAGGCTCGGGATTGATCCAGACGAATTTGGGGAATGCGCTGGTCAGGCGCTGCAGCCATTCCACGCCAGGCTCCTCGTTGTTGTATTCGACGCTGCCACCGGGCTGCAAAATCTCATACGGGCTCATGGTCGCGTCGCCAATGAAGATCAGTTTGTAGTCTTTGTTGTACTTGCGAATGATGTCCCAGGTGGCAAACTTTTCGCTGAACCGGCGGCGGTTGTTCTTCCACATGAAGTCGTAAACACAGTTGTGGAAGTAATAAAACTCCATGTGTTTGAACTCGGTCTTGGTGGCTGAAAACATTTCTTCAACCCGCGCGATGTGCTCGTCCATGGTGCCGCCCACGTCCATCAGCAGCAGCACTTTCACGTTGTTGTGCCGCTCGGGTCGCATTTTGATGTCCAGCCAACCTGCGTTCGCAGCAGTTTTGCTAATGGTTTCGTCCAGGTCCAACTCTTCTACATGCCCTTCGCGCGCGAACTTGCGCAGGCGGCGCAATGCCACTTTGATATTGCGGGTGCCCAGCTCTTGGGTGTCGTCGTAGTCTTTGTAAGCGCGTTGATCCCACACTTTCACAGCGCTCTTGTTGCGGCTTTTGTCCTGCCCAATGCGAATGCCCTGTGGATTTTGGCCGTAAGCGCCAAACGGCGAGGTACCGCCCGTGCCGATCATTTTGCTGCCGCCTTCGTGGCGCTCTTTTTGCTCCTCAAAACGCTTCTTGAGCGTTTCCATCAACTCGTCCCAGCCCATTTTCTCGATTTTGGCTTTTTCTTCAGGGCTCAGTTCAAGTTCGAGGTTCTTGCGCAACCATTCCAAAGGAATGTCTTTGGTGAAGTCGGCCACCATTTCAACGCCCTTGAAGTAAGAAGCAAATGCGCGGTCAAATTTGTCGTAATGCTTCTCGTCTTTGACGAGCGCTGTGCGGCTCAAGTAATAAAAATCGTCAATCTTGTAGCCATCGGCCGTGTCGTCGTCTTCAGCAACCTGGCTGTTGGGGCCAACCACGCCTTTTTGCAGGGCCTCCAGCAAAGTCAGGTATTCCTTCACTGACACGGGCAGTTTGGCAGAGCGCAGGGTGTAGAACAAGTCGATCAACATGGTGGGTGCCTCAGGTCAGCGGGGTCTGTCCAACGAATGCAGCAACTGCGCCCTAACCTCAGGCCATTCGCCGCTGCGCAAGCTGTACATGACGGTGTCGCGAATGGTGCCGTCGCGACGCAAGGCATGGCCCCGAATGATGCCGTCCTTGCGGGCGCCCAGGCGTTCGATGGCGGCTTGCGACGCGAAATTGAAATTGTCAGTGCGCCAGCCCACCACATTGCAGCCCAAAGTTTCGAATGCGTGGGTCATCAAAAGCAATTTGCAGGTGGTGTTGACATGGCTGCGCTGGCAGCGCCCGGCATACCAGGTGTAGCCAATTTCGACCCGTTTCACAGCGGGCAAAATGTCGTGGTAGCTGCTGCTGCCCAACACGGTGCCAGTGGCGGCGTCCAGTACAGCAAAAGCAAATCGGTTGCCAGCCTCGCGCATGGCCAAGGCGTCCTCAATGTATTTACGGGTCTGATCAGGCTCGGGCACCGAGGTGACGCGGATATTCCAAAGCTCGCCGTCTGCAGCAGCAGTTTTGAGGCCAGCTTCGTGGTCCAGCGACAACGGAACCAGCCGAATGCGGCGTGCTTCCAATTGCGTGGGTTCTACAAAAGCCATTTCAGTTGTCCTAAACGTTTGTCCTAGTCATTCGTCTTTATAGACTTGGCCGTCCCGCTGCTTTCTAACCCAGTCTGCAAGCCAGTGCCTTGCCAGTTGCACGCCCAAGCCGCCGCCCACAACAACCAAAACGATGCCAAAAATGGAATCTGCGCTGTAGCCTGGCGCGAAAGCGGCGAAACCCATTGCCTTGCCCAACCACATTCCCAATACTGCACCGCCTACAAAGCCAGCGGCATCGGAAAGGCCTTGAACTAACATTTGCTTGATGGTGGGTTGGTTCATTGGTTTAGTGACTTTATGGGTTGGTTGCTTAAGGCAATCAAAAGCCAATTTAGCGGTTGTGGCGCTGCATGAACACCAGTTTTTCAAACAAAGTCACGTCTTGCTCGTTTTTGAGCAAGGCACCCACCAGCGGCGGCACGGCAACCTTGTCTTCTTTGCTTTGCAGGGCTTCCAGCGGAATGTCCTCAGCGACCAGCAGTTTGAGCCAGTCCAGTAGCTCGCTGGTCGATGGTTTTTTCTTCAGGCCCGGCAGGTTGCGCACGTCATAAAACGTTTTCATGGCCGCGGTCAACAGTTCTTTTTTGAGGCCAGGAAAGTGCACGTCGATGATTTGCTTCATCGTGTCGGCATCGGGGAACTTGATGTAGTGAAAGAAGCAGCGGCGCAAAAACGCATCAGGCAATTCTTTTTCATTGTTGGACGTGATGAACACCAGCGGGCGGTGTTTGGCGCGCACCAACTCGCGGGTTTCGTAGCAATAAAACTCCATGCGGTCAATTTCGCGCAGCAAGTCGTTGGGGAACTCAATGTCTGCCTTGTCAATTTCGTCAATCAGCAGGGCGACCGGCGCGTCAGCGGTGAAAGCCTCCCACAGCACGCCTTTGACAATGTAGTTGTGAATGTCTTTGACCTTTTCGTCACCCAGCTGCGAATCGCGCAGGCGGCTGACCGCGTCGTACTCATACAAACCCTGCTGCGCCTTGGTGGTGGATTTGATGTGCCATTGCAGCAGCGGCATTTTCAGCCCCTCGGCCACCTCTTCGGCCAGCATGGTTTTGCCAGTGCCGGGCTCGCCTTTGACCAAAAGCGGCCGTGTCAAGGTGATGGCGGCATTGACTGACAGCATCAAATCCTGGGTTGCGACGTAATTTTTAGTGCCTTGAAATTTCATGGTGAGTGAGTCGAGTCTGAAAAATTGAAAATACTGAAAAACGGGCGGATGAGTCGACCTGCCAGTGCTTTTGAAATGTGACGGGCCTGGCCTGTGAGGTTTCAAAACAGCGACAAATCGGCTATGTTCATGGTCGATATAATCCGAACATCGTCTTATACCTTTTACCGCTTGATTGTCTGCGCAAAATGAAGAAACCGCTGTTGTCCCTGCTCGCTCTGATTGTCACTTTCGTGACCGCTTTTTCTGCCCAAGCGCAAGATGTGAAGGCCGAACTGAAGGGCGACATCAAGGCCGGTGAGAGGAAAAATGCGACGTGCATTGGATGCCACGGCATTGTGGGTTACCAGGCGAGTTTTCCTGAGATTTACAAGGTGCCCAAAATCTCCGGCCAAGGTGCCAAGTACATCGTATCGGCGCTGAAGGCTTACCAAACTGGCGACCGCAAGCACCCGTCTATGCGCGGCATTGCCGAGTCTTTGTCTGAGCAGGACATGCTGGACTTGGGCGCTTATTACGAAACCCACGGCGTGGTGGCAGGCACCCCCGCACCCGGCCCGGTGACTCTGGGTTCGGACAAAGCCGCTGAATTGATGAAAAAAGGTGCCTGCGTGTCTTGTCACGGTGCCAACCTGGCGACGCCCATTGATCCCACTTACCCCAAAATTGCAGGCCAGCATGCGGATTACCTGTTTGTGGCTTTGAAGTCTTACAAAACCGAAAACAACGCCAAAATGGGCCGAGCCAATGGCGTGATGGGCGGCATCGCCAAGCAGTTCACCAACGCCGAAATGAAAGAAATGGCGGCCTACTTGTCCAAGTTGCCGGGCGACCTGAAAGTGGTGCCTCAGTCGAAGTTTCGCTGGTCGGCGATGGCTGCAAACTGAACGGTTCCGCGTTGCGCCCGGCGAACGTAGACAGGGCTCAAAACCCCTGACGCCTGCCAAAACCGCTTTCGAGCGGTTTTTTCTTGTCTGCAATTGTCTGAAACTGGCTTGAAGCTGGCTCAAGCTGCCTTAAACCCGGGTTTGGCCCAAATTCGTCAATTTTTACCACAAATGTGGTAAATAGTCGTAAAAATCGGCAATTTCTAAAAAAAATGAATGCAATAGGTCTTTAGCTCCCGAATATGCTGTATAGTTTGCTATTTATATTATAGCAAATCCGAGGCCGCTCATCATCAATGGTGCGAGGCCCTTGCAAATCTCTTGAATTCTGGCTGTCCGTTGGGTCGGTTGCGAACAGCGCTCAGTCCCGCGTGGCGCGGCGCTGAACGCAGTCAATGTAGGCCGCGCCATCGGGCGGGCGACCCGCGCGCTGGCTTTCCCAAATCATCGTGCCCAGGCAATCCATGGCGCCGTGGTGGGCGTCGTGCAGCGAATCGAGCTGGGCGGTCAGCAATTCCACCGCTTGGCGTATCCCCCGCGGCTGGTCAATGCTGCATTGCTCGCTCAAGGTCAAGTGCATCGACAAATGTAAGAATCCGCTGGTTTTGGCGGGGTCGTCTCGACCCATGGTCAACAAAGCGGCGTCCACATCAGACAGTTCTCTGTGGTATTCGGGGTGCTCGTCGATCCACAGACTGGCGATGGTTTCTATCGCTTCAAGCGGCTGATTGGCCTGAGATTTAGCATAAACCGCGCAAAAAAAGCGGCGAACATCGACTTGGGAGGGTTGAAACAGCATGGGGGAGATTGTCGCTTGACGTCGCTTCGGCTCACTTGGCGGCACTATCGTATCGCCGCAACAGCGATAACATGGCGAGACTGAATCAAAAAACATCCCCACACATGATCAACAAAATAGCAAGCAGCGTGGCCGATGCGCTTGAAGGCACTCCAGACGGTGCCACTGTGCTGATTGGCGGCTTTGGCACGGCAGGCATTCCTGATGAACTGATTGACGGGCTGATTGTCCAAGGCGCCAAAGACCTGACGGTGGTCAACAACAACGCGGGCAACGGCGATACGGGGCTGGCGGCCCTTTTGAAGGCGGGCCGTGTGCGCAAAATCATTTGCAGCTTTCCGCGCCAAGCAGATTCCTACGTGTTTGACGCGCTTTACCGCGCAGGCAAGCTAGAGCTTGAACTGGTGCCGCAAGGCAACCTGGCTGAACGCATTCGCGCTGCCGGGGCCGGAATTGGCGCATTTTTTACCCCCACCGGTTACGGCACCGAGCTTGCCAAAAACAACGACGGCAGCCTGAAAGAAACGCGGGAGATCAATGGACGCCATTACGTGCTTGAATTTCCCATCTATGGCGACCTGGCCCTCATCAAAGCCGAGCGTGGCGACCGCTGGGGTAACCTCACCTACCGCATGGCAGCGCGCAATTTTGGCCCGGTCATGGCCACGGCCTGCAAAAAGACCGTCGCGACCGTGCATGAGATTGTCGAATTGGGCGAGTTAAACCCTGAGCACATCATCACCCCTGGCATTTTTGTGCACCAAATCGTCAAAATCAACCGCGTGGCGACACAGGCTGGCGGCTTTAGTGCGACGGCCAACACCGTACCGACAGCATCGATCACAACTCCCACCTTGGCCAAAGGCACCACATGAGCAGCTACCAAAAACGCAGCAAAGACGAGCTTGCCAAGCGCGTGGCTCAAGACATTCCTGAGGGGGCCACCGTCAACTTGGGCATCGGCATGCCGACCCTGGTGGCCAACCACATCGCCCAAGACCGTGAAGTGCTGCTGCACAGCGAAAACGGCATTTTGGGCATGGGCCCAGCACCTGCTGAAGGGATGGAGGACTACGATCTCATCAACGCGGGCAAACAACCCGTCACCCTGCAAAAAGGCGGTGCCTTTTTTCACCATGCGGACAGCTTTGGCATGATGCGCGGCGGCCATCTGGACATTTGCGTGCTGGGCGCGTTTCAAGTGTCTGCCACGGGCGATTTGGCCAATTGGAGCACCGGCGAAGCGGGGTCCATTCCCGCAGTCGGCGGCGCGATGGATTTGGCGATTGGGGCCAAACAAACGTGGGTGATGATGGATTTGCTCACCAAATCGGGGACAAGCAAAGTGGTCAAGGCCTGCAGCTACCCGCTGACTGGCATTGGCTGCGTGAAACGCATTTACTCTGAACTGGCCACCTTGGCCTGCACAGCCAGTGGACTTGCACTGATTGACAAGGTCGATGGCCTGAACCACGACGAGCTTGAAAAACTCATTGGCTTGCCCATCGCCACCGCCATTAACCCATCACTTTAAAAGACGTTTTCATGACCCAAAACCAGGCATTCATTTGCGATGCCATTCGCACCCCCTTTGGTCGCTACGGCGGCGCTCTCTCCAGCGTGCGCACAGACGATTTGGGCGCTGTTCCGCTCAAAGCGCTGATGGCCCGCAACCCCAATGTCGATTGGCTGGCTGTGACCGACGTGATTTATGGCTGCGTCAACCAGGCGGGGGAAGACAACCGCAACGTCGCTCGCATGTCCAGCCTGTTGGCGGGCTTGCCCTTAGAGACGCCGGGCTCCACCATCAACCGACTGTGCGGCTCGGGCATGGACGCCGTGGGCACAGCCGCACGTGCCATCAAGGCGGGCGAGGCGGGTTTGATGATTGCAGGCGGCGTTGAAAGCATGAGCCGAGCGCCCTTTGTCATGGCCAAGGCCGAAAGCGCCTTCAGCCGCGCGGCGCAAATGTACGACACCACCATCGGCTGGCGCTTTGTCAACAAGCTGATGAAGGAAAAGTACGGCGTAGACGCCATGCCTGAAACCGCCGAAAACGTGGCGGCTGACTACAAAATCAGCCGTGAAGACCAGGACAAAATGGCGCTGGCCTCGCAACTCAAGGCCGTGGCCGCGCAAAAATCCGGCTTTTTTGACGCCGAGATCACCCCGGTGACCATTCCTCAGAAAAAGGGCGATGCTATCGTCGTCAGCAAAGACGAACACCCCCGTGAAACGTCGATGGAAGCGCTTGCCAAGCTCAAAGGCGCCGTCAAACCCGAAGGCAGCGTGACGGCAGGCAACGCCAGCGGCGTGAACGACGGAGCCTGCGCCTTGCTGATCGCCAACGACGCGGCGGCCAAAGCCAATGGACTCACCCCCCGCGCCCGCATCGTCGGCATGGCCACTGCGGGCGTGCCCCCGCGCATCATGGGCATTGGCCCCGCGCCCGCCACACAAAAAGTGTTGGCCCTGACTGGCCTCACATTGGCGCAAATGGACGTGATCGAGCTCAACGAAGCCTTTGCCGCGCAGGGCCTGGCCGTGCTGCGCCTACTTGGCCTGCAAGACGACGACCCTCGCGTCAACCCCAACGGCGGCGCGATTGCGCTGGGGCACCCGTTAGGTGCATCCGGTGCGCGGCTGGTCACCACGGCTGTCAATCAGCTTCACCGAGTCAAAGGGCGTTACGCGTTGTGCACGATGTGCATTGGCGTGGGGCAGGGGATTGCGATGGTGATTGAGCGGGTTTGAGCGGGCTGCTGTGTGCAATTGCTCACGACTCAAGGGTGCGAGCCTAGAAGCGCGGTGAAAGAGCTGCACGCATTGGTGGACTATGAAAATGTCCAGCCCACACTTGACGAATTGGGAAAGCTCGCGCCAGGGTTTACCGATGTCTGGTTGTTCCACGGCCCGCATCAAATTCAAAGAGCCGCTCAATTTGCCGAAGATCGCGCGCGCGTAACGACGGTGCCACGGTCCGGCGCGGGCCCTAACGCGCTGGATTTTCATCTTTCGTTTTATATGGGCTATGTGGCTGCCAAGCATCCGGACGCTCGGTTGGTGATTGTGGCCAATGACAAAGGTTACGACCCCATGATTGCCCATGCCAACCTGTTGGGCTTCACGGCTGTACGAGTGGGTTACAAAGCCAAGCCCGCACCCCAGGCAAAGGCGGCACCTGCTAAAAAGGGAGTGACAGCGACAGTGCCCACACCGGCCACGAAAGTGGTTACCCCAGCGGCGTCGGCAAAGGCTGTTGCCAAAAAAGTAGCGGTTACGGGCCTACGTGCAGTAGTAGCGAGAACGTCCAAAGCGCCGGCCAAGAAGGCTGCTGCAAAGAAAATTGCACCGCAACGGGCGGCAGCAAAAAAGGTGACTGTTAAACCTTCGGCGAAGAACTCACCCGCACCCAATCAGACAAAGCCCGCAGCAGCAACGGTAGCCATGGCGACCAGCCCAGACCCGAAGACGCTTGCCCGCATTCAAAATGGCTTGACCAAGATGGGCAACAATGCGCCACACAAGCTTATGCCATTTTTGCGACATGTCGGTGCGTTGCTGGGGAAGGGCAGCTCAGCAGAGCAGATTGACGCAATGGTAGCCAAGTTGAAGGCGGCAGGTGTCGTGCGGGTGGCTGGCGATTTGGTGCTGTACCAAGTTTGAGGCCGTGACTTACTAGTTTGCCGCTTGAAGTGAATTTTGTTGATACCCAGGTTAACTATTGCATTTTTCAGACAGTGCGAGTGAGCAGTCATTCCCGTCGCTCTCAATCAAATTGGTATTAAGAGTTTAAACACCAGCCCATCCAGATCAGGTCGACGGGGCGCTCGGCGTAGCGGCATCAAGAAGGAGGCCGCAGGCCGGGTGACAGCCGCGTAGCTGAGTGCGCCGTCGGCCTGGTCTACCCCGCCAGCATTGAGGTCACTGCTTGCCTGTTGCCTGCCTTAAACGCATCAAGTGTGACGCACCTTACCCCGCCATCGCCTGCCGCGCCGCCTGCACCAAAAACCCACTGCGCGTTGCGCCATGGCTTTTGGCGTATTCGTCAATCCGGCTCAGTAGTAAGCGCGGTACGGTGATATTGATTTTTTCGGCAGGGCCGAGGTATTTTTCGACTGGCACGTCCACCACAGCCCAAACCCACCCATTGAAGTCCGGGTCTTTTTGGTGTTTGGCGATGGATTTAGCGGGTGGAATGTCCAAGCCGTCCTCAATCAGGGTTTCGCAATGCAGGTCAATCGCCTCTTGCGCATTTTGAATCGCCTCATCCAGCGTCTCCCCGGCACTGAAGCACCCCGGCAAATCTGGAACCACCACCCCAAAAGCGGACTTTTTGGTCGCGGGTTCAATGGCAATGATGAATTTCATACGGACTCCTTCAATTCATGTCACTTTAGATTGGCCTGTTTCAGCAGTTTGTGAACCAGCCCCTTGCCCAAATCTGACTTTGGGTGGGGCACGCTGATGTGTCCGCCTTTCCCAAAATGAACAAAGATGTGATGGCTGCCCTTAACAGCTCGTAACGTCCACCCCTGCTGTTCAAGCAGTTTGACAAGGGCTTTGCTATTTATGGTGGGTATTATAACCACCAACAACCTACTTGCCGCGCGCTACAAGTGACCATGTTCACTCAGCGAAACTGGGACAATCCTGGTGTTTTTTGAAAATCTTCTTAAAATGGCAAATCATCATAAGTCGTAATTTTTTGCCATGAACCCCACAAGTAACCTCTCCAATGGCAGAGTTGTCGTCCCTGCCGCTTTGCGGGCGCAGCTTGATCTGCGTGACGGCGACCAATTGATTTGGTCGACCCGCAATGGCGATTTGGTGGCCACCACCCGTCGCGCTCAGTTGCTCAAGGCTCAAGCGTTATTCCAAAAATTCGTACCAACGATGTCGGCATCTGCCGCTGATGAGTTGATGGCGGAGCGCAGGGCAGAGGCTGACCGGTCGTGAGCAAAAAAGTAACCCAAGGCACGCTTTTGGACGCATCGGCGGTGCTGGCGTTTTTGCAGGGCGAGCCGGGGGCCGAGATGGTGCGTGTTGCGCTGGAAGCAGACCATTGCTGGGTTGGTGCCGCGAACCAAGCGGAAATCATCGCCAAATCGATTGATCGTGGTGTTGACACTGCAAGTCTGACGGCGGTTTTGGCCGACTTGGCCTACACCGTGGTTGCGATCACGCCCGAAGATGGAGCGCAAGCCGGCTGGTTGCGCCAGCAAACCCGCGCAATTGGGCTGAGTTTAGGCGACCGCCTTTGCCTGGCGCAGGCGCAACGCTTGAAAGCCAGAGTGTTGACGGCAGACCGCCCTTGGTTGAACGTCGCCTTGGACCTAGGCCTGACGATTCAATGCATTCGGCCCAATGGGCATTGAAAACACCCTAAACCCCCAACACCACCAACTGATCCGCCCTTGCCTGCGGTACGCAAAGTGCCGCAATACCCTGATCCAGCGTCACAAAACGCGCATCGTGCGCGACGGCGAGGGCGAGTAAATAAACATCCGTGAGCTGGGCTGGGCGCACGGTGTAAGTCCAATCGATGGCCTGGGTGGTGGCTGTGTTCACGTCGTCTGCCCAAAACTCGTGCAATGGGTTTTGCATCGCTTGGCGCAGGCCCGCCACGACTTGCTGAATGGGCAGGCGGTTAGGGTAGCTGGGTTGCGACAAAACTCGGATGCAGCCGTTCACGGTGATCGGGCAACTCGCCCAGCCCGCACCCCCATGGGTTTGCAGCCAATCGGCGGTGAGCTGGTGGTGGATGTGGCTGGCATCCAGCAGGGCAATCAAAACGCTGGTGTCAAGCAAGGAGCGCACTAAAAATTCGTCCAAAATGAATCAAAAACGGTTCAGTTCGAGGTTCAACGCGCGGGTCAATCGCCAAGCTCATCACGAATGCTGCGAACCATGTCGTTGGTGACGATGTTGCCACCGCTGATCAAAGGCGAAAAGCCGTAAACCGCCTTGGCCTTGGAAACTTTGTGTGCGGTGATGGGCACATCGGAATGCGCCAATCCAAGCGCGATTGCGCGGCGCATCATGTCCGAGATCACCCGCCCCGCTGTGGAATGGCTGGACTGAGCCAAGGCTTTGGTTGCGGCGAGCACGTCGGTGTCAATATCGAGGGTAGTGCGCATGATGCGATTGTATCTGATGCAATTGCATCAGATGCGAACGTGCTTTCACGAATTTGAAATAAGTGTGTGCTCTAGACATAGTTGCCTGAAAAACGATATATTAATAATAGCAAACTATCTATATTATTCGAGAGCTAGAGGCCTATTTTTGTGTGAATTTTGGTCAAAATCGAGTTTTTAGTGTTTTTGAGGCAATATTTACCACAAATGTGGTAAAACTACGGTGTTTTGCACTTTCGCGCAAAAATTAACCGCCAAGCCGATTGGACGCGTCTCCACCGCCTCGAAAAACTGATTTCCCCCTACGCGCCTTGCCCAGGCTTACAAATCTGCCACACTTTGCTCCTTCAAGACTCTAGGGTGAGAACGTTGGCAATGACACACAAAATTGGTTGGATTGGTTTGGGTCGCATGGGCGAGGCGATGGTGAAGCGGCTGCTGAAAGGCGGGTTTGCGGTCAGCGTGTGGAACCGCACGGCAGCCAAGGCGCTGCCATTGGTGGAATACGGCGCCAGCGTGGCTGCGGCCAGGCAAGACTTGGCGGCTTGCGACGTGGTGTTCACCATGGTCTCCACCACCGACGACCTGAAGGAAGTGCTGTTTGGCGACGGCGGCCTGGTGGCGGGAAGTGCGCTGCCCAAGGTCGTGGTCGACAGCTCGTCCATCTCGCAAGAAGGATCGGCGGAGATTCGCCAGCGGCTTGAATCACTGGGCGTTGCCTACCTGTGCACACCGGTGTCGGGCAACGCCAAAGTGGCCAAAGCGGGCAAGCTGCTGATGGTGTCCAGCGGCCCACGGCCCCTGTACGACATGGCTGAACCGTATTTGCAAGCCATGGCCCGCAAGGTCATGTGGGTGGGCGAGGGCGAGTTGGCCCGTATTTGGAAGATCGCGCACAACACCATGTTCGGCGTGGTGATTCAAAACCTGTGCGAAATCACCGTGCTGGCTGAAAAAGCGGGCATACCGCGCCATGTTTTCTTGGAGTCGATCAACGACTCGGTGCTGGGGTCGATGTACACCCGCTACAAGACCCCGGTTTTGACCAACTTGACGTTTGATCAGGTCACCTTCACCCCCAAGCTGCTGCTCAAAGATATGGATTTAGGCATGGCCGCCGCCAAAGCCTATGGCGTCGCCATGCCAGCGGCGGCGGCCACGCGCGAGTCGGTTGCGCGCATGGTGGGCCGGGGGCACGACAACGTTGACTTTGCCATTTTGTTGCAAGAAACCGCACAGGATGCCAACTTGGCCTTGGTGTCTGAAAACAAGGTGATTGACGACGGTTTGCAAGCTTGAACTGAACTGAACTCAACTGAAGCGAGCGCAGCCCATGAACCGTATTTTGATTCGCAACGCCCACGTCATCACGATGGATGCACAGGGCGAACTGGCGCAGGCAGACGTGCTGGTCACTGACGACACCATCACCCACATTGCCCCCGAGATTCAGGCTGACGAGGCCCAGGTGGTCGATGCCTCAGGTTGCATCATGATTCCAGGGTTAGTTAATGCTCACATGCACACCTGGCAAACAGCACTGCGCGGGTTGGCCGCGAACTGGACACTGCTGGAGTATTTCAAAAACATGCACGCGGGCTTGGCGACCGTATTTGAGCCGCAAGATTTGTACATTGCCAACCTGGTCGGCGCACTGAACCAGTTGAACTGTGGCACCACCACGCTGGTGGACTGGTGCCATAACAACAAAACGCCTGCGCACAATGATGCGGCGGTCGCTGGATTGCTGGAATCAGGCATTCGCGCGGCGTTTTTTCATGGCACGCCCAAACCAGACCCCAAGCCGGGTGAGTTGCCGTTTTGGGAAGTGCCCCATCCAAGGGCCGAGGTTGAGCGTTTGCTCAAAGCGCACCAAGGCAATGCCTTGCTCAGTATCCACGCGGCAGTTTTGGGGCCGCATTACTCGACCATGAACGTGGCTTTGCATGACTTTCGCATGGCCCAAGAACTGGGGCTGATTGCGTCCATGCACCAAGGGGGTGGCCCGGCCCGCACGCCTGACGGTTGGGAAAAGCTGGAGGCAGCGGGCCTGTTGGGGTCGCACATCAACATCGTGCATGGGCATGCGTTGAGCGACGCGCAGTTGCAACGGTTTTGCGACCTGAGCATGAGCTTCTCAGTCGCGGCTGAAAGTGAAATGTCGCAAGGTCATGGTCACCCAATCACCGGACGCTTGCTGGCCATGGGCCGTGCTCCGTCGTTGGGAGTGGATTTGGAAAGCGCCATCAGTGGCGACATGCTGACCCAGGCGCGCATCGCCTTGGGCATTCAGCGCAGTCTGGACAACGTGGCGCACCGTGCGGCTCACGGCAGCATTCCTTCAACCTCTACCATCACGACACGCCAGGCGCTGGAATGGGTCACGGTTGAAGGCGCCCGCATGTTGGGGCAACTGGATCGCATTGGCTCACTCAAACCCGGCAAGCAGGCTGATTTGGTGCTGATTCGCGCAGACGACCTGAACATGCAGCCTGTGCATGACGCGGTTAACAGCGTGGTCATGCAAACCAGCCTGGCCAATATTGACAGCGTGATGGTGGCGGGTCGCTGGAAAAAGCGCCACGGCAAATTGACGGGCATCGAGCTGGAGCCCAAGCTGGTGGCGCTACAGGCTTCAGGACAAAAAATTGCGCAAGCGATGGCGGGCTGATGGCATACCAGCTGGCGGATTTCAAAACAAACACACAGGAGACAACCCCATGAAACGACTTTTATGCACGCTGGTGGCTCTGGTGGCCACAAGCTCAGGCTTTGCGCAAACAGGTGCGGACTACCCGAACAAGGTCATCAAAATTGTGGTGCCGTTCACTGCGGGCAGCGCCACCGACATCATGGCTCGGATCGTTGGCGAAAAAATAGGCGCGAGCATGGGGCAGCCGGTGGTGGTTGAAAACCGTCCCGGCGCTGGCGGCACCCTGGGTGCCACCCAGGTTGCCAAAAGCGAGCCCGACGGCTACACCTTGCTGGTGGTGTCTGCCGGTCATGTTGTCAATCCGGTTCTGTACCCCGGGCTTGCATATGACACCTTGGCAGATTTTTCAGGCGTGACTCCGCTGGCGGCTTTGCCTAACATGCTGGTCGTGGCTGCCAACAGCCCCATCAAGTCAGTTCAGGAACTGGTTGCTGCGGCCAAAGCGAAACCCGGGTTTTTAAACTATGCGTCGGCGGGCGTTGGCAGTGCCACCCACGTCAACGCCGAAAAGTTCCGCACGGCGGCAGGCGTTCAGGTGACTCACATTCCATTCAAGGGCACGCCAGAAACCATTGTTGAAACCACAGCAGGGCGGGTGGACTTCATGTTCACGCCGGTGCTGTCGTCATTGCCGTCCATCAAAGAAAACCGCATGCGCGCGCTGGCCGTCAGCACGGCCAAGCGGTCAAGCGCGCTGCCCGAGGTTCCGACTGTCGCCGAGGCGGGTTTGCCTGGCTTTGTGTTTGATTTCTGGATTGGCCTGTTGGCACCGAGCAAAACGCCTCGCCCGATCATCAACAAGCTCAACGCCGAAGTCGCAAAAGCGCTAGCGCTGCCGGATGTCAAGGAGCGCATGGCCAAACTGGGTGCAGAGTCTTTGCCCATGACGCCTGAGCAATTCGACGGCTACATCAAGGATGAATTTGCGACTTTGGGAGCGGTCATGAAGGCGGCGCCCAAATAGGGAGGGCAAACGATTCATGGCATGGGGCTTTGATTCATGACCGTGCGCAGCTTTTCGCTGCAAGTCAACGGGCAATTGCAAACTGTAGTGTCCGAAGGTAGCATGCCATTGCTCCACGTTTTGCGTGCCGACTTTGGTTTGATTGGCACCCGGTTTGGGTGCGGTGCTGGGCAGTGCGGAACTTGCCACGTATTGCTGGACGGAGTGTCCGTTGCTGCCTGCATCACCCCGATCGAAGCGGTTGAAGGGCACAGCCTGACCACTGTGGAGGGGCTTCAAGCGGGTGGCCAACTTCACCCCTTGCAGCAGGCTTTTGTGGACGAACAGGCGGCCCAGTGCGGTTACTGTATTTCAGGCATTTTGGTCACTGCCACTGCTTTTTTGAAGCAAGTGCCAAATCCCACTGAACCCCAGGTGCGCCAAGCGCTTGACGGGCATTTGTGTCGCTGTGGCAGTCACAACCGCATTGTGCGGGCGGTGTTGCGCGCAGCCAAGGCCATGCAGGAAAACGCATGAGTTCAATGCCAGCCGCGTTGCCCGCCAGCTTGAAGGCCAACCCGCGTTTGTCGCAGTGGTTGTCGATTGGCGCAGACGGCAGCGTGACCTTCAGCAGTGGCAAGGTCGAACTTGGCCAAGGCATTGACACTGCTTTGGCACAAATTGTGGCCGAAGGGTTGGACGTGTCGCTGTCCCGGGTTCGCCGTGCTGTTACCTCCACCGCTACCGGCCCCAACGAAGGCATGACCTCAGGCAGCCTGTCGGTGCAAGAATCTGGCAGCGCCCTGCGCTGGGTGTGTGCGCAAGCGCGCGAAATCTATCTGCGGTGCGCCTTGGTTCATTTGGGGCTGCCTCAAACTGACTTGGACAGGCTTTACGTGGTGGATGGAAGTGTGCATGTTCGGGCCAGCGCTCACCATCCATTGCATTGCGGCCCCACAAGTTATTGGGCGCTGGCTGACTCCGCTTTGTTGAATTGCGACGCATCTGGGCTGGCGGTGCCCAAGGACAACGGGAGCCATCGTGTGGTGGGGCAATCGGTTCAACGCCAGGCTATCCACACCTTGGTGAAGGGCCAGGCCCATTTCATTCACGACATGCTACTGCTTGACATGTTGTATGGCCGCATGGCGCACCCGCCATCGCCGGGCGCCGTGTTGGGAGATTTGGATTTGGCTGCGGTGCAGGCACTGCCTGGTGTGGTGAAGGTCGTTCGTGATGGCAATTTTTTGGGTGTTGTCGCGCAAACCGAATTTTTGGCTTTGCGGGCACTCGCGCAATTGGTGGAAAAAGCTACTTGGACTGAAATCGCCAATTTACCCGTCTTGGGGGCGCCTGACCAACACAGCGATTTGGGCGCATACCTTCGGGCTCAACCCCATGAAACCAGTTTGATTGGCGAGCGACGAGGTGAGGTTCAGGTTGCATGGGACATCACAGCGACAACCCAAGGTGACTCAAATTTCGAAAGTGTGGGCTTGGGTACCGCTGGCGCTGCCACGCATACATTTCAGGCCAGCTATTCGCGTCCGTTTTTGGCGCATGCCTCCATTGGTCCGTCTTGTGCGCTGGCGCGGTACCAACCTGGTCGGCTTGAGGTCTGGACGCACAGCCAGGGCATTTACCACCTGCGTGCGGATTTGGCCACGGTATTCGCTTTGTCGTCAGATCACATCGTCGTGCAGCATGTGCCTGGCGCGGGCTGTTATGGGCACAACGGCGCTGACGATGTGGCCTGCGATGCAGCCTTGCTTGCACGCGCGGTACCTGGGCAAGTGGTGCAGGTGGTTTGGTCACGCGCCGACGAATTGGCTTGCGGGCCTCTGGGTGCCGCCATGGCAGTGGACTTGACAGCCCAAATCAGTGCTGATGGCGAGGTGTTAGATTGGCAGCATGGGGTCTGGTCAACTGGCCACAGCATGCGGCCAGGGCGAAGTGCAGTGCCTGTTTTGCTGGCAGCAAGCTTGCTGGATAAGCCCTTTGCGACTCAAATAGCCATCAACGCGCCCATGGCTGCGGGTGGTGGGGCCGAGCGCAATGCGTCCCCCTTTTATGATTTTGCCAATTGGCGTGCTGTGAACCACCGCTTGTTGACCATGCCGCTTCGCACTTCAGCGCTGCGTTCCCTGGGCGCGCATTGCAATGTGTTCGCTTTGGAATCGTTTCTCGATGAGATCACCAGCCAGCTGCAGATAGACCCATTGGCTTACCGTTTGCGCTATTTGAGCGATCCGCGAGCACGTGCCGTTCTGCTGGCGGCGACTGAAATGGCTGGCTGGAAACTGCGCCCCAAGCCACAGTCTGATTCGTCTTCAGGCTATGGCTTGGCGTTTGCCCGTTACAAAAATACAGGTGCTTATTGCGCCGTTGTGGCTTGTGTCGATGCCAGTGGCCATTCGGTGCGAGTCAAAGAGCTTTGGATAGCGGTAGATGTCGGTTTGGTCGTCAACCCTGACGGTGTCGCCAATCAAATCGAAGGCGGAGCCATTCAAACAGTCAGTTGGGTCTTGAAGGAAGCCGTACAGTTTGATTCGACCCGGGTTCTGAGCACCGATTGGGACAGCTACCCCATTTTGCGTTTCTCAGAGGTACCCGACGTCCAGGTGCAAATCATCAACCAGCCAGATCAAAAATCTTTGGGCGCGGGCGAGGCCACTCACGGGCCGGTGGCGGCAGCTATCGGCAATGCGCTCGCACACGCCTTGGGCGTGAGGGTGCGCGATATGCCATTGACCCCCGAAGAAATCCAACGTGCCGCCAGTGCCTCCTGAAAGAAATTCCATGCGTCTGCGGGTCAATATCTTCAACACTTCAAGCAACCTGCCTTTGCTGGCAGCTATTGAAAACCACAGTTTTGAGCGCTTTGATTTGCAAATCGAGTTGCAGACCACCGCCAATTCTGATCAACAACGCGCTGGTCTCGCGTCGGGTCAATTTGAAATTGCCCACGCTGCGGTTGACAACGCAGTGGCGATGGTGGAGTCTGCAAAGCAAGACGTTGTTATTGTGTGTGGCGGTGACGCGGGCATGAATGATTTCATGGTCCGCAATGAAATCAATTCGATTAAAGAGTTACGCGGCAAGGTGCTGGCGGTCGATGCACCGAATACCGCGTTCGCGCTGATCGCCAAAAAAATCCTCAAAAACAATGGACTCTTGGAAGGCCGTGATTACAGCGTGCGCATGGCCGGTGGCACCGGGGCCAGAGCCGCCGCCATGGTGGCAGATTCTCAACTGGCGGCTGGCATGGTGAACCCTCCGTTTTCATTCACGGTGCGCAGCCAGGGACTTAAAAGTCTAGGTAGTCAGTTTGAATTTTTAGGCCCTTACCAAGCCACTGGCGGTTTTGTCATGCGAGCCTGGGCGGCGGCCAATGATCAAACTTTGGTGCATTACCTCACCGGCTTGATTGAAGGACAGCGTCACGTCATGAACCCTGCCAATCGCAGCGACATGCTTGAGCTATTGTCACGCAGTTTCAAGTTGACGCCCGCTGTCGCCGAAGGCACCTACCAAGCGCTGGTCACACCGGGTTCGGGGTTGGCCCTCGATGCAGGCTTTATCCATGACGGCTTTGCCGCTGTGCTGGCAATTCGCGCCGAGATGGAAGGCATGTGGGGTGGCCAAGCGCCAGCGCCCGATAAATACTTTGACCTGGCACCTTATGGGGCTGCCCTGGCACTGGCTCGTCCTCAGTCTTTACCAAATGATTCAGTCCATTTGCGTTCATAGCCCATGCGCTCAAACTCCACCACAATGAAGTCTATGAAAGTTCGAACCTTGGCTGACAGGTGCTTTCGGCTGGGGTAGGCCAGGTTGATGGTCAAACGCGGCAATTCCCAGTCGTCCAGCATGCTGACCAGACGACCGCTCACGATGTCGTCATGAACGATATAACTGGGTTGCACCAAAATGCCCAGGTTTTGCAAGGCGGCGGCGCGCAGCACTTGTCCGTCGTTGGACTCAAGCAGCCCCCGCGCATGAATGGTTGCGCTCTCAGTCTCGCGCGTGAACCGCAGTTCATTGGGGTGGTTGGCGTAGGTGTAAATCAGCAACTTGTGTTGTGCCAGATCGTCCAGGCTGGTCGGTCTTCCATATTGCGCCAAATAGGCCGGTGAAGCCGCCAATACGCGCCGGGTCTCGGCCAACCGCCGGATGGTGATGTTGGAGTCTGGCTCGTATTCTCGGGTGCGGATTGCCACATCAATGTTGTTGTCGATCAAGTCCATGTAACGGTTGGCGGTTTCAATATGCACCGATACTTGAGGGTAGGCCTGTGTATAGGCACTCAGCAAGGGCGCAATATGGTTGACTGCAAACGACAGCGACGCAGTGATGCGCAGTGTGCCGCTGGGGTTTTGTGTGGACGCGTTCACAGCGGACTCAGCGTCTTGCAGTTCAGCCAGCACCGCCTTGCTGCGGCGCAAAAATTCTTGTCCAGTTTCGGTGATGTAAAGGCGCCGGGTGTTGCGTTCTACCAAGCGCCCACCCAGGCGTTCTTCAAGCGCAGAAAGGTGCCGACTGGCCGCCGCGTTGGACAAGTCAAGCGCACGTGCGGCGCGGCTCAGGCTGCCAGTCTCAGCCACCTGCACAAACAATTGAAGCTCGGTCCAGCGATCCATGTCGTCCTCAAAATAGCGAATTGATTTCCACTGAGTGAAAAAGTAAATTACGTGGGCGGCGTTGGCAAAATGCTCTGCTGCCTCTACAGTCATTATCGAGAGAAACAGACACAAAGTCTTTGACAGCGGCTCTTTCCTGACCCGCATTCTCGGAACCGTTAAAAAAGGATCTGTCTTGCCTTTGGAACTGAATGAACAATTGAAAATTCGCCAACTGGTTGAGAACTGGGCCATTTGGCGAGATTCAGGCGACTGGGAGCGCTTTCGGTCGGTCTGGCATGACGATGGTGTCATGATGGCTACCTGGTTTCAAGGCCCGTTTGAAGAGTTCATCAAAGTCACGATTGAGGGCTGGAACAAAGGGGTGAGCATTCTGCATTTTTTGGGCGGTTGCAGCGTAGATATTGCTGACAACCGCGCCATTGCTCAAACCAAAATGACCATATCGCAGCGGGGGTTGGTTGAAGGCATCGCCTGTGACGTACTTTGCACTGGTCGCTTTTATGATTTTTTTGAAAAGCGAGAGGGTCGATGGGGCTTGGTTCATCGCCAGCCGATTTACGAAAAGGACCGGGTTGACCCGATTGACCCCGCCGCGCGGTTGTCACTTGACTCAACCGTACTGGCCACCTTTCCTGAAGGCTACCGCCACCTCGCCTACATTCAAACCCGTATTGGCTACACCGTGAAGATGGACATGCCCATGCTCAAAGGCCCGGTAGTGCAAGACTTGTACCGTCGCGGTGCCGACTGGCTTTCGGGCAAACCATTGGAGCGTTAACTGTGCAAACTCATTTGCAACCCCAAGCTCAACACCCGCTACAGCTCTTTATCCGGATGCAAAAATTCGCTTGTAGGGCCGCCAAATGGGTGTTCGTTGGAGTCGTCGTGCCCTTGGCAGCGTCCGTCGCGTTGGCACAAGACGCGTTTCCAAACCGTGCCCTTAAAGTCATTGTTCCGCAGCCACCGGGCGGCGGTTTTGACTTTGTGGCCCGCACGTTGGCCGACAAGCTGCAGCCTCTCCTCAAGCAGCCTGTCGTGGTCGAAAACCGCACTGGTTCAGGCACATTGGTTGGCACCGACGCTGCAGCCAAAGCGCCCGCAGACGGCTACACGCTGTTGACCGGGTCAGTGTCCAATATGGCGCTCAACCCGGGGCTTTACCCGAATTTGCCTTACGACGCCTTGCGTGACTTTGAACCTGTGGGGTTGGCTGTGAGTTACAGCTACACGCTGATTGCGCGCAAAGATCTGCCCTACGCCAGTCTGCAAGACATGGTGGCGTTTGCCAGGGCCAATCCGGGCAGGTTGACCTATGCGTCGGCGGGTAACGGGTCAGGCCAGCATGTTTTGGCCGCCGCTCTTTGGCATTTGGCGGGCGTGCAAATGACGCACGTTCCCTACCGGGGCGCTCAGCCCGCTTACAACGACCTGTTGGGCGGGCGGGTTGATGTTTTTTTTGATCTGTCGTCAACGGCACGTCCTCAAGTTGATGCAGGCAATGTCAAGGCATTGGCCGTGTCTGGCAGTGCTCGCAACCCGATGCACCCTCAGGTGAAAACCTTGCGTGAGACGGGTGTCGCTGCACTGGAGCTAGAGTCTTGGTTCGGGTTTTTCGTGCCCGCACGAACACCCAAGCCAGAGCTTGCCCGTTTGCAGCAAGAGCTTGCGACGGTTATGAAGTCACCCGACGTCATGGAGCGTTTTGAGAAAGCCGGAGGTAAACCCATGGCCTTGGTGGGTGATGACGCCAAGGCAATTGTCAAACGCGATGTCGAGCGCTGGACTCGGCTCATCCGCGACGCCAACATCAAGGCTGAGTAAGGTATCCATCAGAATGATTCACCATATCGTCATGTGGAGCCTGAAAGGGTCAACCGAGAGCGAAAAGGCAGTCAACATTGCCAAGTTGCGTGATGCGTTTGACAGCATTCGTGGGAAGATACCTGGCATGACGCACATGCAGATAGGCGTGGATAGCAGCCGGGTTGAATATGCTTGCGATGTGGTTCTGGTGTCTGCATTCGAGTCGCAAAAAGCGTTGGACGCCTATGCGCTGCATCCAGAGCATCTTCGCGTTAAAGACGAACTTGCTGGGGTGAGAGTCGCGCGCCACCAAGTTGACTTCAGTTCTTAGAAACCGATTTTTGAAAGTACCTTTGCAATGAGCAAAATTGAACAGTCCGCGCTAGACCAGCTTTTTTTCAAGGCCCGCACGGCCAATGGATTCATCGACAAGTCAGTTCCGATGGGGTTGCTGCAAGAGGTCTACGAGATCGCCAAAATGGGTGCCACTTCAATGAACACGCAACCCGCGCGTTACGTGTTTCTTAACTCTGCTGAGGCGCGGGCGCGGTTGATTCCGGCTTTGAGCCCAGGCAATGTTGAAAAAACCAAGGTCGCTCCGGTGACGGTCATAGTGGCCACTGACACCCGGTTTTACGAGCACATGCCCGTTGTTTGGCATGGCCCAGGTGCCAAAGAAATGTTTGAGGGCAACGCAGCCTTGGCCCAGAGTACTGCAACACGAAACGGCACGTTGGGCGGGGCCTATTTCATGATGGCGGCGCGGGCAGTGGGGCTGGACTGCGGCCCCATGAGCGGGGTTGATTTGGCCAAAGTCAACGCAGAATTTTTTGTCGATGGTCGCTTGCAGGCTAATTTTCTGATCAACTTGGGCTACGGCGATGACACCAAGTTGTTTAACCGCAACCCGCGGCTGACCTTTGAGCAGGCCTGCACGGTTTTGTGATTGCAACTTGCAAGACAACCCACAGCCCCTGCCTCCATCGGAACACCGCATGAAACAAGTAGACGCAGAAGACCTTACCCAAGCGGTGATTGCCCGGCTTTCCGACTGCAAGGATCCTCGGTTCAAACAGGTCATGACCTCATTGATCGAGCACATTCACGCCTTCGCCCAAGACGTTCAGCTCAGGCCCGATGAATGGATGACCGCGATCCAGTTTTTGACGGCGACTGGTCAAAAGTGTGATGACAAGCGCCAGGAGTTCATTTTGTTGTCCGACACCTTGGGGCTGTCCATGAGGGTGGTTGCCATAGACCAGGCGAGGGGCGCTTCGGCGACCCAAGGTCAGTTGGCTTCAACTTTCCCAACTGAGGCCACAGTACAAGGTCCTTTCTTTTGCGAGGGCGCGCCAGAATTGCCGCTCGGGGCCGATTTGGCCGCTGGATTGGCTGGCGAGCCCACCTATTTTTACGGCAAAGTAACCGACACTGCCGGGCGACCTGTCGGACACTGCGCGATGGATGTATGGTCCAGCGACGACGATGGCTTTTACGACCTGCAAAAAGGTGCCGATGCGCCCATGCAACTGCGTGCCCGTTTTCGCACAGACGCGCAAGGGAATTACCACTACTGGGCAATCAAACCTTGCCTTTACCCGGTTCCGGTGGACGGCCCGGTTGGGGCTATGCTCACCCGCATGGGACGCCATCCGTTTCGTCCTGGCCACATGCACACCATGCTGACAGCGCCAGGTCATGAAAAACTGACCACCCAGATTTTTGTGTCTGACAGCAAGTACCTTGATTCAGACGCGGTGTTTGGCGTGCGCAACAGTTTGGTCGTGGACTTTGTCAGCAGGCTTCCTGGCGTCGCACCAGATGGTCGCGTGATGGATCAGCCCTATTGCACTGCGAAATTCGATTTCAAGCTAGCCCTGACCTCTACTTGACGCATCGTTCTAAACGCCAGTGCGTGTCGGGTGACTTTCGCGCTGATTGAGATAACTGAGTTGATAGTGTTGAGTGAGTTTTATATAACAGGAGACAAACCATGAAGTTGCTGAAAAACATGCTGTCCATTGTGGCGGCTGCTCTGAGTTTTGCCAGTATGCTGCCGCTCGCCGCCCATGCCCAAGCCGCAAGCAACGCACCGATTCGCATTGGCAGTACGTTAGCGTTGACGGGGCCGTTGTCCGCCACGGCCATGACCCATAAATTAGTGGGTGAAATTTACGTAGAGCTACTCAACGCCCGCGGAGGTTTGTTAGGCCGCAAAGTGGAGTGGATCGTCAAGGACGATCAGTCCAAGCCCGACCTGGCACGCACCATGTACGAACAACTGGTCACCTCGGACAAGGTGGATTTGCTGATGGGGCCGTATGCGACCGGGGCCATTTTGTCAGCCATGGGCGTGGCACAGCGCTACAACAAAGTGCTGGTGCACCACACTTTTGGCATACCGTCGCTGTCCAAGTACGACATGGCATTTCCAGCCTGGTCTCTCGGGTCAGACCCCGGCAACACCGTGCCAAATTCGGTGTTCGATGCGCTGGCCGCATCGCCCAAAAAGCCAAAAACTATTGCAATTGTCACCAGTAAGTTTCCGTCGATTTTGTTCATGTCTCAGGGTGCTCGTGAGGTTGCCAAAAAGCGTGGCTTGCAGGAGGTGCTGTTTTTGGAGTGGGAGTTTGGCAACCGGGATTTCGGCCCGATTGCTGCCCGCGTGAAAGACGCCAAACCCGACTTGGTCTGGATTGGCGACATTGCGCTTGAAGGCAATATGTTGCTGGACGCCATGAAGAAAATTGACTACACGCCGCCGCTGCACTTTCACACCTACCCAGCACCTGGGCCTATGACCAAATCTTCAGACGGCAAAAATGCCCTGTCGCTGACTATTTTCGAAGAACATGCCCCATTCACCGACAACGCTTTGGGCGCTGCCTTCGTGAAAATTTTCAATGAACGTGCGGCGCTCGCCCGCTTGCCGGACACATCGGTTGAAGTGCAGGCGGCAGCGTCGTTTTCAGCCTGGCAAATTCTTGAAGCAGGTGTGGTGGGGTCCAAAAGTCTCGACGACAAGCAAATTGCGCAGTTCCTCAAAGCCAACCGAATTGACACCATTCACGGCAAATTGCGGTTCAATGGCCCAGGCAACTATGGCGACGATTTGATGAAAATCAAGCAAGTACAAAATGGCAAATGGGTGGTGGTATGGCCCACTTCGTATGCGGCACCGGGTGTCAAACTTCAGGTGCAGTGAGCTCATCCATAGCCTATGAGTTTTCCAAGCTTCAATTTGCTGGCGCAGTCCATTCTGTCCGGCATCTTCATTGGCAGTTTGTATGGATTAGTGGGGTTGGGGCTGGGGTTGACCTGGGGTCTGCTCAGGCAAATCAACCTGGCCCACTTTGGCTTTGTGTTTCTGAGTGCCTACATCAGCTACCACATGGCCACAGCCTGGGGATTTGACCCCCTGGTGACTCTGCTGCTGATTCCTCCCTTGTTTTTTGTCCTTGGCGTAGCCATGCAATGGGTGCTGGCACGCTTTGAAATCTCGCCTTTCAATTCTTTGCTGGTCACGTTTGGCCTGACGGTGATGATTGAAAGCCTAGTTCAAGCCGTCTGGACGGCTGATTTTCGACGGCTTGAAACCGCTTACAACAGCCAAAAATTTGTTGTGGCGGGCCTTTATGTGCCAGTGCCTGAGCTCATCACCCTGGTTTTGTCCGTGCTGATCGCACTGCTAGTTTGGGCTGGAATGCGTTACACCGACTTGGGCAAAGCCTTGCGGGCGATGGCTGAAGACGGGGCTATTGCTGCCGCTTTTGGTGTCAACCAAAAGGGGCTTTCGCTGGTTTTGGCGGGCGTTTGTGCGGCCTTGGCTGCGGTTGCTGGCATCTGCTTGGCGCTAACCTTCACTTTGTCGCCTTCGCAAATATTTGCCTGGGTTGGCGTGGTGTTTGCTGCCGTCATGTTGGGTGGCTTGGGCAGTGCCTTGGGGCCGTTGATTGCGGGCATCATCATCGGCGTGAGTGAAGCGGTCACCATGGCGGTGGCGGCACCATCATGGGCGCCAATTGTGTCGTTTTCGCTGTTGATCGTCATGCTGCTCTTCAGACCTGGCAAGGGCGGGAGCTAGCCATGCAGTCGAATCTTGAGGGTAGCCGTTCCCTGAACAAGACGGTGCCGGGCATCCTTTTGTCTGGTGTCGCACTGGCCAGCGTGCCTTGGCTGGGTTTGCCCGCCTTTTACGAGTCCTTTTTGTACCTGATTTGCCACTGGATGATTCTGGCGCTTTCATGGAACATTCTGTCTGGGTATTCGGGGTATTTTTCGTTCGGCCACGGCGCGTTTTTTGGCATCGGCATGTACACGTCAGCCGGATTGGCGGCCAATCTGAACTGGCCGTTTTTGTGGACGCTGCCTGCCGCTGCCGCCTTGGCGTCGCTGCTGGGGGTGGCCTTGGGGGCGGTGGTTTTCCGGGTCAAAGCCGTTCGTGGCGAGTTGTTTGCTTTGTTGACGTTGGCAATTACTTTTGTGGTCGGCACGATTGTGCTGAACACCCGAATAGACGGGGGCCCGGGGGTGTCGTTGGCAGCCGTTGCGGTTCCGGCCCTGGGGCCAACAGCCCCGTCGTCGATCTACCTGATGGCAGTCGCCGGGGCGGTTTTGTCGCTTTGGGTGGCGTGGCGAATTCACACGTCCAAACTTGGCATTGGGCTCTTTGCCATCCATGACGACGAAGACGTGGCGGAGGTCATGGGCGTGCCCACCCAGCGCTACAAATTGGTGGCATTTGCCATTTCTTGCGCGCTGGCGGGCTTGGCGGGTGGCATTCACGCTTTGTTTGTCAACTACGTCACCGCGGGCGAGACTTTCACCATCACCGTGCCGCTGACCGTGGTGCTGATGAGTGTTTTGGGTGGCACGCGGCATTGGGCCGGGCCGGCCGTGGGTGCCGTGGCAATCACTTGCTTGCAATACGCTTTCACGGCGGGAGACAGTGCCGTGGCAGGCAAAGCGGTGTTTGGTGCCGTGTTGGTGGCGGTGATTTTGTTCATGCCCAATGGCATCTTGGGTTACTTCATGCGAAAGCCCAAACCAGCGGGCGCTGAGCATGGCAAACACAGCGTCTTGGAGGCTGACGCGACGGTGGCTGCCGACCAAATGGCTGAAAGCCGCCGCGCCCCACCTTCCACCCAAGTGCTGCTCGAAGTGCGCAATCTGTCCAAATCCTTCAAAGGTGTTCGCGCTTTGGACGGCGTGAACCTGCAGGTGTTTGAGGGCGAGATCTTGGGTCTGCTTGGCCCCAACGGGTCAGGCAAATCAACCTTTATCAACGTTGTGAGTGGTCACTTTCAGGCCTCCGGTGGGCAAATTTTTCTGGCTGGGCAAGACATGTCGCATTTGCCTGCGCACCGCATCGCCAATGCGGGTGTGGCACGTACCTACCAAATTCCCCGGCCTTTCGCCCACATGAACGTGCTGCAAAACGTGGCCATGGTGGCCATGTTTGGTGCCGCGGCGCTGAACCATTCGCAAGCCACGCAAGAAGCCTGGAAGTGGCTTGAATTCACCGGGTTGGCCGACAAAGCCCAGTCTTTGCCAGATGACCTGAACCTGCACCAGCGCAAGTTTCTGGAATTGGCCAGGGCGCTGGCCTCGCGTCCCAGGCTGGTTTTGCTGGATGAGGTGCTGTCAGGCATGACACCTGCCGAAATCAATGAAGCCGTTACATTGATTCGCAAAATCAGGGACCGTGGCGCGACCATTGTTTTTGTCGAGCATGTGATGCATGCCGTGATGGCGCTGACGGATCGCATAGCCGTGCTTAATTACGGCAAACTCATCGCCCAGGGAGACCCCAAAGAGGTGATGAAAACCCCTGAGGTGATGACGGCCTATCTGGGTTCTGTGGGAGCGCCGCATGCTTGAAGTCAACGATGTGAAGGTCAATTACGGCGCTGCGCCTGCGTTGTGGGGCGTGAGCCTGCAAGTTCAGTCGGGCGAACTGGTCTGCGTGGTCGGCCCCAACGGTGCAGGCAAAACCACCTTGATCAATGCCATTGCGGGCTTGCACCAGGCAGCCGCCGGGGCCATTCGCTTCAATGGCGCAGACATCACGCAACTTGCCAGCCACAAGTTTTGCGACCAGGGCATCGCCATCGTGCCCGAGGGACGCAGGCTGTTCACGTTCATGACCGTGCTTGAAAATCTGGAACTGGGCAGCTACATTGCATCCGCCAAAGTACGGCGTCAGCAGTCCTTGGCTGAAGTGCTGGCCTTGTTTCCGGCGCTTGAAAAAAAACTACCCGATCTGGCGGGTTCTTTGTCTGGCGGACAGCAGCAAATGGTGGCGATTGGCCGGGCTTTGATGGCGCAGCCCAAATTATTGCTGCTGGATGAGCCTTCGCTGGGCTTGGCTCCGGTCATTGTGTTGGAGATGTTCAAGGCGATCCGCGCTATCAATGCACAAGGCACGTCGGTGCTGCTGGTAGAGCAAAACGTCGCCATGGCCATGCAATTGGCGGAGCGTGCCTACGTGATGGAAGAGGGCCGCATCGTCGCGCAGGGGCAAGCCAGCGAGTTGCTGTCCCGTCCGGAAATTCAGCGGGCTTACCTGGGACTGGATGTTGATTAGGGTTGGTGCCCTTTCCACGGCCCTTTCGATTGCCCCGCACAGGGTTTGACCAGACTCTTCGACCCCACCATGCCTTTTGAGATCATCGCCGACCCGTTTTTCTACCTGGTCGCCATTCCCTCGGTCATTTTGATCGGCATCAGCAAAAGCGGTTTTGGCACAGGCATTGGTTCTTTGGCAGTTCCCATGATCGCTTTGTCGGTCACGGTGCCGCAAGCAGCGGCATTGCTCATGCCAGTCTTGCTTTTGGCCGATTTGCTGGGCATGGCCGCGTTTCGCAAAGACTTTGACCGCCGCTTGCTGCAGTTTCTGGTGCCGTTTGCGCTGTTGGGCACGGTCATTGGCACCCTGTTGTTCAAGGTGCTCGACAGCCATTTGGTGGCAGCCATTGTGGGCCTGTTCACCCTGCTATTTCTGGCGCAGCGTTTGATTTTTCCACCGCAAGCCAACAGCGTGCCACCGCCCAAGTGGTTGGGCGCCGTGTTGGCAACCACCTCGGGTTTCACCAGTTTCATCGCCCATGCGGGTGGCCCACCCGTGTCAGCCTATGTCATTCCAATGCGCCTGAAGCCCGTGGTTTACACCGCCACCATGGCGTTTTTGTTCTTTGTGGTCAACCTGAGCAAATGGGTGCCTTACGCCTGGCTGGGCCTTTTTGAACTGCGCAACCTGGCTACTTCGGCGGTGTTGTTGCCCTTCGTTCCCGTGGGTGTGTGGGTGGGGGTTCGGATTGCCCGGCGCATCAGCGAAAAACTGTTTTACCGCCTGGTCTATGGCGGTATGTTTTTGACCGGCTGCAAGCTGGTTTGGGACGGATTCGGGCCTGCGTTGAAGGGGTTTTTATTTGCTATATAAATAATAGCAAACTATCTATGTTATTCGAGAGCTAGAGGCCTATTTTATTGATATTTTGAGGTTTTTGACCTATTTTTTCAAAAAAAGAACCTGCAGGTTCTTTTATAGCAAAATTCGCTTCACCGTCTCGCCAAACCGCTTGCTCGAGTGGTGGGCGGCAACCAGACTGAAGCGCAGCCAAACTCCCGCACCCACCAGCAGCATCAGCAAGCCTGGGTAATCTTCTTTGAAGAACTTGCGATAAAACCGCATCATGCCCTTGTGTTTATGCCATTCGACAAACACCGGCCGGTTTCTGCCGCAAACACCCAAAACGTGGGTGACCACGGCGGCGGGTACAAACATGATTTTCCAGCCTTGCTTGCGAAACCGCATGCACCAATCCAAGTCTTCGCAGTGCAAAAAGTAACCTTCGTCCCATTCGTCCACGTCAGCCAAGGCAGTTCGCTTGACCATCATGCAGGCACCCGAAATGGCTTCAACTTCAACCGGATGGTCGGGCAGGGGCTGTCGGTTCAGGTTGAAATCAAAAAACAGCTTGGGCCACCAGCGCGCCAGGTTCACCAGGCCAAAGGCTCTCACGAACGAGCGCCAAGGCGTGGGTACTGCACGGCGAGCGCCCACTTGCTCGCTGCCATCCAGGTTGGTGAGCAAACCGCCCACCATGCCAATGCGCGGCTCAGCGTTCAAGGCATTCACCAATTCGCCCAAGGCAGACGGCTCAAACGAACAATCAGGGTTTAAAAACAAGAGGTTAGGGGCGGTGCTCACCCGCAAACCAATGTTACAGGCGCTTGCAAATCCGAGGTTGGAGGCATTTCGAATGATTTGAAGCCGGGGCTGCCCGCTGCTGCCATTCTTGCCACCATTCGCGCTACTGTTTGCGTTATCGTTTGCATGGATCAAGTCGTCCAGGCGGCTCAGACTGTCGTCATGGGAGGCGTTGTCAACCACCACAATCTCGACATCCAAGGGGCAATTCAAGATCGATGTTACACATCCGCGCAGCAAAGCGCCGGCGTTGTAGTTAACAATGACAACAGAGACGAGTGCGCTCACAACAAGGCTTGTCCTGGCTCAAAACGGTTGTTTTCAGCGTCGGTTATTAAAAGCATGTCAAAAAATACCAAGGTATCGATTTTTGGGGTCAAACATGCAGCCCATGCTGTCATTATCTTACTGGGCATCCACTTTGCACCCACCGTGGTTGGGTTAGTTTTGCCGCCATTGGGTAGCATTGTCAGCCCATTCTGGCAAGCTATTTTACAGTTTGCCCTTACCATACCCGGTAATTTGAGCCTAACCGACCTAAACAAATGTGTTTCTATCCATGACAGCCTTTGCTTCGACCGTCGCAGTTCACCCTCGCATTGATCCGGCTTTAGCGCAAAAGTCTCAAGCGCTGGGCGATGCTTTGGTCAGCGCGGGCAAGCTTTCAGCCCGTGACCTGGATCGCGCGGACGCAGCTCGGGCAGAAACGGGTGGTGCCATCGGCGCGGTCTTGGTCAATTTGGGGTTGGTGTCTGAGCTTGATGTGGCGCAGGCCCAAGCGCAGTTGCTGGGCATTGCGTTTGTCCCTGGCGATGACTTTCCCGCCGTCACACCTGAAATCGAAGGTTTGCAAATTGACTTTTTGCGGGCGCACAGTGTTTACCCACTTCGTCTGGAAGGCTCTAAATTGCTGGTTGCCATGGCAGTTCCTGATGATGCTTTTGTGCTCAAAGCAATCAGATTAGCCTCTGGCCAAACCATCCAGCCCTGCGCAGCGCTGGCCTCCGACATTCAAAAGGCGCTGGCGGCCAACGATGACGCGCTGGACATTGAAGACGCGGACACCCCCGAGGCCGACTCAGGCGACTTTGTCGAACACCTGAAAGACCTGGCCAGCGTGGCCCCGGTCATCCGCATGGTGAACCAAATCATTGGTCAAGTCACCGACCTGCGCGCGTCGGACATTCATTTAGAGCCGTTTGACGACGGTTTGCATGTGCGCTACCGGGTTGACGGGGTCATTTACACGTCTGAAGTGATTGCCCCGCAGCACAGCGCCGCCGTGAATTCGCGCATCAAACTGATGGCGCACCTGGACATTGCCGAGCGGCGTTTGCCACAAGATGGGCGCATCAAAATTCGCGTCAAAGGCCGCGAGCTTGACCTGCGTGTGTCCACCGTGCCCACAGTGCATGGCGAGAGCGTGGTGATGCGGGTTTTAGATCGCTCCAGCGTGCGTTACAGCCTGGACGCCATGGGTTTTGCACCCGACAACCTGACGCGGTTTAACCAACTGTTGGCGCGCCCCCATGGCATTTTGCTGATCACCGGGCCCACGGGTTCGGGCAAAACCACCACGCTGTACACGGCCTTGTCAAAGCTGGACGCCAGCGCCCACAAAATCATCACGGTTGAAGAGCCGGTCGAATACCAGCTTGAAGGCATCAACCAAATTCAGGTGCATCCGCAAATCGGGCTCACCTTCGCCAGCGCCTTGCGTTCCATCTTGCGCCAAGACCCCGACATCATCATGATTGGTGAAATGCGCGACGGCGAAACCGCGCAAATTGCCGTTCAGTCCGCGTTGACAGGGCATTTGGTGCTGTCAACTTTGCACACCAACACGGCGGCAGGTGCCATCGTGCGGCTGCAAGACATGGGGGTAGAGCCTTACCTGATCACGTCTTCAGTCAACGGCGTCATGTCGCAGCGCTTGGTGCGCCGTCTGTGCGACCACTGCAAACAGCCATACGAGCCCGCGCCGTCCGTGCGGGAAAGCAGTGGGCTGCAACGCTTGGGCTTGGGTGCTGCCAAACTTTACAAAGCCGTGGGATGCGAGCATTGCAGGCAAACCGGCTACCTGGGGCGGTGCGGCATTCACGAATTGCTGGTGATTGACGACAGCGTACGAAGGGGCATTTTGGATGGTTTGGATGCTTCGGCATTGCACCACGTTGCCACCAAAGCGGGCATGGCGACTTTGTACGAAGATGGCTTGCGCAAAGTGGCGGCGGGCATCACCAGCCTGGAGGAGTTGTTGCAGGCGACCGAGGACCACACGGATGCCTGATTTCTCTTGGCGGGCAGCCCGGGCAGACGCTCAGATCATCGAAGGCAAGCTCCAGGCGGCCAGCAGCGCCCAAGCCCTGACCCAGCTTTTGGCCCAAGGCTTGACGCCTATCCAAATCGACGAAACCTCGGCAGGCGCGATGACAGGCACCCTGCAGGCGGGCGGGCGGTCCAGCCCCGTTTCAAATGGCCAGACCGCGGCACAAACAAGCGGTCAACCCGTTACGGGGGGGCTTTTTTCATCCAATGGAATCCAGCAAGCCGACATTTTGGCCATGACCAGCGAGTTGTCGATCATGCTGAAAGCTGGGCTGTCGCTGGACAATGCCTTGCGCGTTCTCATTGGCATGAGCCCCAAACCGCAAATGGTAGCGCTGACCCAAACTCTGCTGGACGACGTCAAAAGTGGCGTCTCCTTGAGCCAAGCGCTCAAACGCCATCCGCAGCAATTTGGCGACTTTTACATCAACATGATCCGCTCTGGCGAAGCTGGAGGGCAGCTCAGCGCGGTTTTGGAGCGTCTGGTGGAGCACCTGGAACGCCTTCGCGCCCTTCGTGAAAGTGTGGTTTCAGCCACCATTTACCCCGCAATTCTTCTTGGGGTGGCGGTTTTGTCGCTGGTTGCCATGCTCGGTTTTGTGGTGCCGCAATTCGAAACCCTGTTCAAGGGCATGGGGGACGCGCTGCCTGCGCCCACCCGCATCGTGATGGCTATGGGGCGCATTTTTTCTGATTTTTGGCCAGTGATTGCGGCCATTGGCGCGCTGGTTTTCTTGGCGGTTCGCGGTTGGTGGCGCACACCGTCTGGCCAACAGTGGTGGCAAGCCCGCGTTTTGCGGTTGCCCATGGTCGGCAAGTTGCTGCTCAAGTACGATTTAACCTTGTTTGCGCGGTCTTTCGGGACGCTGTTAGGCAATGGCGTACCTTTGCTCACAGCCTTGCAAATTGCCATCCAAACGATCGGCAATGTCAATTTGCAGCAAGCCCTGTCCAACGTTGGCCCCAAGGTCAAAAGCGGCGGCAAACTGACCGATGCGCTTCAAAGCACGGGCATTTTTGAACCTTTGGCCCTCAGTCTGGTCAAAGTAGGTGAGGAAACCGGACGCATGGGCCCCATGTTGCTGGAACTGGCCCGCATTTTCAACCGCGATGTAGAAACTGGCATCAAGCGGGGCTTGACTTTGCTAGAGCCGCTGTTGATCCTGATTTTGGGCGTGCTGATCGCGTCCATCATTGTCTCCATCCTCCTTGGAATCCTCTCCATCAATGACCTCGCCGTATAATTTTGGCCACTCAAATTCTTCATTTCATGACTAAAACTCAAGGCGCTCAAAACGCAAAAATCCGCGGAGACAGAGGCTTCACCCTCATTGAACTGTTGGTTGTTCTGGCGATTTTGACCCTGCTGGCGGGCTTGGTGGGTCCCAGGGTGTTAAATCAGCTGGGCGGTGCCAAGTCCAAAACGGCTGCGCTGCAAATTGCCGACTTTGACAAGTCGCTTGAACTCTTCAAGCTGGATGTTGGGCGCTACCCCACAGGCAAAGAGGGCCTGGACGCACTGGCCAACAAACCCGCCAGCGTGACAGGCTGGAATGGCCCTTACTTAAAAGGTGGTGTGCCCAACGATCCATGGGGCAAGCCTTATGTCTTCAACAGCCCTGCAGCCAACGGCGGCATTGAAATTATTTCTTTGGGTGCAGACGCTGCCACGGGCGGTGAAGGCGAAAACGCAGACATTCGCAACAAACCCTGAGGTTTGTGCTGTCAGCCGTTTGCCTCATTTAAATCCATTGCAAACAGAGCCCTGAATGGTTCACGACAACCACAGCGGCTTGAATAGAGAATTCCGCAACGGGTTCACTTTGATTGAACTGCTGGTGGTGATTGCAATTGCCGCCTTGCTGATTGCCCTGACCCCTGTTGCTTACGTCAAAGTCAAAGAATCCACGCAGTACAGTGCAGCCTTGCGCACCGTGATGGGCGACTTGCGCCTGGCCCGCCAGACTGCGGCGTCGCAAGGCGTATCGACCAGCTTTTTTGTAGACCTGGCTGTAGGGCGCTATGGTGTTTTGGGCTACAGTGCGCATGATTTGCCGGATTCGCTGCAAATCAAAACCACGGTTGGCAACGGCCAGCTCAAGCCAGGTCGAGAGGCGCGTATTTCATTCCTGCCTGATGGCGGCGCGACAGGCGGCAGCGTCGAAATTGTCCGAGCCAATGGCGAAGGCGCGCGCCTCAGGGTTGACTGGCTCACCGGGCTCGTCACGCAAGAGCGCTTGCTGCCATGAAGCGTGCCTCAAACCACAGACAAAGCGGCTTCTCTCTGATTGAGCTGCTGGTGGCCTTTTCAATCATGGCCCTGTCTTTGGGTTTCATTTACAAAGCCATGGGGTCTGGCGCTCGAAATGCGGGCGAATTGGCATCCCACCAGCAAGTCACGATGCTGGCTGAGTCCATTTTGGCGACCCGAGACGCCGTGACTGATCAAGGCTGGCAAGAAGTCGGTCGTTTTGCGCCCTATGACTGGACGGTCTCCAGCCAGCCGTTTTTGCCAACCGCCAACGCGCTGTCAACCAGCCTCAATTCCAACAATCCAACTGCGGTTCCTCTGCATCAAATTCAACTCACCATCGTCTGGCAAGACGGATCAGTGCAACGACAGTTTGAAACCAAAACCTTGCTGCCTCAACGCAAGCTGTTTCCTGGCGAATCCTTGAAATGAAGCGAACTCAGGGCGGTTTTACCTTGGTCGAAATGCTGGTCGTGATGTCCTTGCTGGCGGTCATCATGGTGGCCACTGTATCTTCATTGCGAACCATGGCGCAAACCGAAACCCGGGTTGACGAACGCTTGCAGCGGGTCGCTCAAATGAGAGTCGTCAGCAGTTTTTTGCGCAAAACCTTGGGCCGGATCGATGGATCAAGAGTCATCAACCCCAATCAACCGGGTGAGTCAACGCCTTTGTTTTTTGCCGACGATGCCAGTATCACGTGGGTCGGCGTCATGCCCGCACGGCACGGCACGGGCGGGCGCCATTTTTTTAAACTCGCATTGGATGGCAAGGACGCCGACAAAGCCTTGGTGCTTCGCTACTTGCCTTGGACTCCGCTAAACCAGTTTCCGGATTGGTCGCAAAGTGACAGCCATGTACTGGTCAAGGGCATGAAAGATTTTCACGTTGAGGCAAAGGGTCTGCCTGCCGACCTTCAGTTGGTGTCGCCAGATTGGCCAATTGGATGGGTTGCAGGCTGGGCTGCCAAAGGCGCATTGCCCCAGCAATTGCGACTGAGTCTTGAGGATGAAAAACACCTTTGGCCGCCCTTGGTGATTGCAGTCTCTCAGACTCCGCAGAGTCGACCAAATTCGGGTGGTTTCACAATTGGTGGGGCGGCGCGGTGAAGTCGTCTCGCGGTGTGGCCTTGGTGGCCGTGCTGTGGTTGGTTGCGGCATTGAGCGTCATGTTGATTGGGCTTCAACACGTGGTTCGCGGTGAAATTCGCATTGCCGGGCAATACAGAAACGCTTTGTTAGGCGCGAACATTGCTGACGCGGCGCTGTTGTTGACATTGCAGAGCCTGGAGACCTCAAAAACTGCGTCCTTCAAGTCAATTCAGGTTCTGAAAACTTTGGTTTTTGACCACGAAGTCAATGTTCAAATTCGCCCTTTGAACGGGTTGATCGATCTGAACAACGCACCCTTGAGTCTGCTTGCCGATGCCTTTGAATTTGCGGGCGGCGCGCCCCAAGATGAAGCCCTTCGCCTGGCCAATGAGGTGGTCGAAGCGCGGGAACGCAAAAGCCTGGATGGCTCGCCTCAGCGGTTTCATGCGGTCGAAGACCTGCTGCGTTTGCCATCGATGGAATACGACACCTATGCTAAAATCATGGGTGTTTTGACGGCGGAGGTTGGCAGTGGGAACTCTGGAAATACGGGTAATGGCCGCGTCAACCCACTTGCGGCATCGCTTGACACTTTGTCTGTTCTGACCAAAGGTGACCGTACTCGCGCTCAGCAATTGGTCGAAGCCCGACAACTAACCCCCGAATCCATGGACGCCACGACACTCACAGCGACCCACATCTCAATGGATCCAAGCAGCTACCTTTCCATTCAAGCTGCGGTAAGCTTGCAGAGCGATGTCACTGTCCTTAGAACGGTCTTGATCGACATGGCTACCCCGTCGCGCGGGCTGCCTTGGCGGGTTTTGCGAATTGAACCGGTGGTGACAGTTTCAACGGTGCCAGTCACCGCTCTGTCGGCCCACTGATCTCCAAAATGAATTCTTCAAGTACGCAAGCTACTTTATTCGGATTGAATTTAAGTCAGCTTCGACAAGACTGGTCATTGGCGCTTACTCAAATCGGCAATTGGCCCTTCCTCAATGGGTTGTCGCCATCCTACGCCACTCGGGTTAAATTACCAGACGGTGGCGCGGCCGATCTGATTGAATCCTCTGGAGATGCAACTCAAACTTCACGAACTGCGCCAAAGCGCGCGTCAAGAGACGCGTCCCGCCCCAGGTTTTCAGGCTTTCTTCTGCCAGATCAGTTGGTGTTGTGGCATGCCATGGATCTTCCCAAAATCGATGCTGCTGCTGCCCAAGCCGCCATCGAAATTCAGGCCAGAAGCTTAAGTCCGTTTGCGCCGGAAGATGTCATTTGGGCCAGCCGCCCGCAAGCGGCACCCGGCGGCAAAATTTGGGTGGCCATTGTGTCTCGCAAGCTGATCGCCCAACACATTGCATCGGTGCAGGGGGAACTTCCTGCGCCAAAGGGCTTCGAAGTGTGGGTCGAAACACCGGAATCGCAAGGTTTTTGGGTGGTTGAAGGCTACGGTGAAAAAACTCGCAAAGAGCTTGTCAGCCGTTGGCGGGCTTTCAACTACGTTCTTCTGTTTTTGCTACTTGCCATTGGTTTTGCAGCGCTCATCACACCCACTGTGCAATTGCGCAACAGAGCTTTGCAGGCTGCCCAAGACTATGCAGGTTTACAGTCAAAAACGGCCCCTATCATGGCGCAGCGCGAGCTTTTTTTGAAACAAGACTTACAAGTTAAAGCTTTGCAAAGCCAAATGGAGGCGAAAGTCGATTTAGCCCAGCTGCTTCCGAAGCTCACCAAACTTGTGCCCGATGACACTTTTTTGTCCAACCTCAAAGTTCAAGGTGCCAAAGTTACTTTGGCAGGTGAAACCCCGATTGCCGCCACCTTGATGCAACAAATCGGAAGCCAACCTGGCGTGAAGGACGTCCGTGCGCCATCGGCCGCCATCAAGCCGCGCGGTTCTGAGCGAGAGATTTTCAACATCGAATTCACGCTTGATGCGCCATTAGTGCCTTTAGTGCCCTCGGTGTCCTTGGGCAATGCAAAACCATGAATCGCCAATCCGTCCGCATCGCGTTTTTGCAATTGATCGTTGTCCTTCTGGTGCTGGCACCATTTTTGGCTGCGGGGGCGTATGTTTGGCATAAGCACCAATGGGCCAATTCTTTGCTGGCCGAGATTGAGCCCCGTCATGCCAGGCTTCAAGGCCTGAAAACGATCCAGCCAGAGTTAGATCGCGCACTTAAACAGACCCAGGCCAATTTAAATCGTCATGCGTACCCCATGTCGCTTGACGCCACCAAAGCCGGCAATGACGCCCAGCAGAGGGTTCGTGCGGTTTTTGCTGAAAGCCAACTCTCGATTGAAAGCGTGCAAGTGCTGGACGCCAAAGAAGTTGATGGTTTTCAACGCATTGGCATTGCTATGCGTGTCGAAGGCAGTTTGCCAAATTTCCACGAGGCAATTTTGAAACTGAACGATCAGGCGCCCAGCATATTGGTTGATGGGTTTTCGATGCAAAATTTGGGGCCGCCCAAGCCATCAAGCGCGCAGCGGCTGATGGGGAGTTTTAATTTTTCGGTTTTGAGGGCCAAGTCTTGACCGCAAAACCAACCCAAATTTTGCTGTTCCTGTGTCTAGCCGCAACACTGGGTTTGGCCTACTTGTGGGTCGATCAAAACGGTCAATTGCGCAACAGCACTTGGGTTGCGCCTGCGCCCATCAAGTCGGCAATTGTGGCCACTGCAATTCCGGTCACAACCCTGACTGGTGGTGACATTGCCAGCCTGACCGCGGCGCTGGACAAACCACTTTTCACGCCTGATCGCAAACCACCTGCTGTCATTCAAGTCGCTGCCATCGCGCCACCACCACCGCCTGACCCAATGGCCAGCGTCAACCTGGTTGGTTTGCTGTCTGGCAATTCTGGTGGGGTCATGGTTCGCAGCGAAGGCAAGGTCAGGTACATCAACCTGACTCAGAAGTTGGGTGATTGGACACTCAAAAGCATTGAGGAGCGAAGCGCTACATTTGCCCGAGCCGATGAAACCCGGGTGATCAAGTTGGCTTATGCGCCTTTAAATTCGATTGTGACAAGCCCGCAAGCCAGTGCTGACGCACCCTTGGCGCCTGCCCCGGTCGGTGCCAACGTGCCCGGCCCAATGCCAGATTTCGCGAGGCGGCAGGCCGAGGAAGCGGCTGACCGCAAAAGGCACATGGACTCGATTGTCGAGCGCTTCAATCAAAAAAAGCCTTAGTTTGGCGTCAAAGTAATGAACATTTTTCGACTTATCGCCTTGATTTTCCTGGGTGTCGCGTTTTCACCTGTGTTTGGCCAAACCGACAAACCTGCCGACACAGCCGCTACCAAGTCCAATGAAGTTGGACTAGCAGAGCAAAGAATTATTCTCGGCACTGGCGTCGTCATTGCACCGCCGAAGACCGCCACCGCTGTTGCGGGCACCTCCGCTGGCCTTAAGTTTGAAGGTGCCCCTCTTGCAGATGTTGTGCAAGTGGTGTTGCGTGAAATTGCCAAAGTCAATTACGTATTGCACCCGCCCATAAACGGTGTTGTGACACTTGCAACCCAAGGCAATGTTTCCGCTGACCAAGCTATTTTGCTTCTGGAATACGCCCTGCAAGCCAATGGCTACTTGCTGGCTCAAGACACCCGTGGCACTTACCACGTTGGCAAACCTGAGGTGATTAAAGGCATTGTCCCGGCAGTCAGGCAAGTCATTAAAAACACGGCTTTGCCGCCTGGTTACGGTGCCATCATCATCCCGCTGACCTACATTGGCGCGGGCGAGATGGCAACTATATTGCGTCCCCTGGCACCGCCAGACGCGATTTTGCGGGTCGATGTATTGCGCAACATGCTGGTGATGATGGGCAGCAGGACTCAGGCCGAAGGCTGGCTTGACCTGGTTGCCACTTTTGATGTGGACATTTTGAAGGGCATGTCAGTGGGTGTTTTTCCGTTGAAGCACATCACCACCAAAGACATTGACGCGGCATTGCGGGTGTTGAGTTCGGTGGCCTCAGGCACAGCCACAACAGCAGCTCCCACAGCGGCCAACCGGGCAACGCCTGTTTCACAAGCCACATTGGCGGCGAATTTGCCTGCCAATGCTGCTTTGTATGGTGCCCTTCGAGTTTTCCCGATGGACAGCTTGAACAGCGTGTTGGTCGTCACCCCCCGCGCAGCTTATTTGGAAGAGGCGCGCTTGTGGATCGAAAAGCTCGACAAACCTGGCATCAACGGCAGCGAGTCCCAATTGTTCGTGTACCCGGTTCAAAACGGGTCTGCAGCGCACTTGGCCAATGTGTTGAACGGACTTTTTGGCACAGCGACCACAACTTCTGGAGGCAATGCCAACAGCGGCGTGGCACCTGGTTTGTCGCAGTCAACAGGAAGCACGGCAAGCACGAGCCTGAGCGGGTCAACCAGTGCGCTGGCCTCTGGCGCTGGCCGCAGCAATATTCTGGGCAGCGGTGTGACATCTTTGACGCTGAATGCTGGCTTGCGCGTCATTGCTGACGAAATCAACAACGCCGTGCTGGTTTACAGCAACCCAGGTGAATATGCCAAGGTTGAAGCAACGCTGAAACGGCTTGACGTACCGCCCACTCAAGTCTTGATTGAGGCCAGCATCATTGAAGTCACCCTGTCTGATGACCTCAAATACGGACTTCAGTGGATATTCAGTGATTCCAATCGCAACGGTGTCACGGGCTCTGGTGTCCTAAGCACGGCAGCCGGTGCGGTTTTGGGTGCTACACCAGCAGGATTTTCCTATACCTTGCGCAATTCATTTGGCGACGTGAGGGCCGTTTTGAACGCTTTGGCCGAAAAGTCTTTGGTCAAAGTGATCTCTAGCCCTTCCATCATGGTGCTCAACAACCACACAGCCAGCATCGTTGTGGGCAACCAGCAGCCAGTGCGCGTGGGCGAGACCATCAGCACGGGTGGCAACATCACCACCAATATTCAGTACAAAGACACGGGTATTAGCTTGTCCGTCACCCCGTCAGTCAACGCGGGCAACATGGTCACCATGCAGTTGAACCAGGCTGTCAACGACGTAGGGCAAGTGGACATTGCCACTGGGCAGCGCAGCTTTTTGCAGCGCCAAATTGGCAGTAAAGTGGCCGTGCGCTCTGGCGAAACCCTGGTTTTGGGTGGTTTG
>JANNCN010000063.1:0-1909 GCA_031386665.1 Rhodoferax sp.
GATCTGCTGGTCTTTGGCGTAGGTCGTTTTGAACTGACCGTTTTCTCTATAGAACATGGTTTTCTTAGGTTGAGGTCATTTTCAGACGCGATCAATAATTTTCTCGCCAAACAAACCTTGCGGGCGAAACATCAAAAACACAAGCGCCAGCACGTAAGCAAACCAGATCTCGATGCCGCCGCCGACATAGGGGCCTAAATAGACTTCTGACAACTTCTCGCCCACACCGATGATCAGCCCGCCAATGATGGCGCCGGGGACTGACGTCAACCCGCCCAAAATAATGACCGGCAACGCCCGCAAAGCCACGGCCGTCAGCGAAAACTGCACGCCCAGTTTGGAGCCCCAAATCATGCCGGCCACCAATGCGGTGATGCCCGCGACACACCAAACCACGACCCAAATGCGATTCAATGGGATGCCGATGCTTTGCGCGGCCTGGTGGTCGTCCGCGACCGCGCGAAGGGCGCGCCCTGTGGCGGTTTTTTGGAAAAACACACTCAGCAAAGTAACCAGCACAGCGGCAATCAGTGCGGCGTAAAGGTCTTCTTTGTTGATCAGAATGCCGCCCTGAAATACCCCTTCGAACGCCATGATGGGCTCTTTGGGCATGCCAATGTCAATTTTGTAAATGTCGCTGCCAAAAATGGTTTGACCAAAGCCGTCCAGAAAGTAGCTGATGCCCAAGGTGGCCATCAGCAAGGTGGTGCCTTCTTGGTTCACCAAGTGGCGCAAAACCAGGCGCTCAATCACCCAGGCCACCACAAACATGATGAAGCCAGCGATCAGGAAAGCCAGCACATTGGCCACCAGGCCAGGCGCCATGCCCGTCCATTTGGGAATCCATTCGGCAAACCGGGCCATGGCCAATGCCGCGAACAGCACCATCGCCCCCTGCGCGAAGTTGAAGACGCCAGAGGCTTTGAAGATCAGCACAAAGCCCAGTGCGACCAGCGAATACAGCATGCCGGCCATCAGGCCGCCTAGCAGTGTTTCTAAAAAGAATCCCATGTTAATTTCTCACCCCCGTGGCTTGCTCACTTCGTGTAGCGTCCTCCCCCCTTGCAGGGGGCACCACCAGCAGCCTGGCGAAGCCAGTTCTGCGGTGGTTGCTGGACGGGAAAGGAGCGGTTTTAGTGCGATCGTTCATATTTTTTCAGTGGCTAGTGCCGAGGTACGCGGCAATCACGTCGGGGTTGTTGCGAACCTCTGACGGGGTGCCATCGCCAATTTTTTTGCCGTAATCCAGCACCACCACACGGTCTGAAATGTCCATCACCACGCCCATGTCGTGCTCGATCAGCACCACGGTGGTTCCGAACTCGTCGTTGATGTCCAGCACGAAGCGGCACATGTCCTGCTTTTCTTCCAGGTTCATGCCCGCCATGGGTTCGTCCAGCAGCAACACTTTGGGTTCCATCGACAGGGCGCGGCCCAGGTCGACTCGCTTTTGCAAGCCGTAGGGCAATTGGCCCACTGGCGTTTTGCGGTGCGCCTGGATTTCCAGAAAGTCGATGATGTGCTCGACAAATTCGCGGTGGCGCATTTCTTCTTTTTGCGCAGGGCCAAAGCCCAGGGCTTGCAAAAAGATGTTGGACTTGATGCGCAGGTTGCGCCCGGTCATCAGGTTGTCGATGACGTTCATGCCTTTGAACAACGCCAGGTTTTGAAACGTGCGCGCAATGCCCATGGTGGCCACTTGGTGGCTGTCCATGTGGTCAAAAGTTTGGCCCATGAAGCTGATGGTGCCCTTTTGCGGCGTGTAGACCCCGTTGATGCAGTTCAGCATAGAGCTTTTGCCTGCACCGTTGGGGCCGATGATGGCGCGTACCTCGTGCTCGCGCACGTCGAATGAAATATCGGTCAGCGCATTCACGCCGCCAAAACTCAATGAAATATTTTTGACGTC
>JANNCN010000069.1:0-21629 GCA_031386665.1 Rhodoferax sp.
CCCGCGCAGCCAAATTAAACGGCCCCCTCAACCGAGGCGCCTTAAACCGCTCTGTCAACACCGGGTAATAAGCCACAGGATCGTGCCCATCCCGCTCGCACAACCACCGGTACCAAAGGTTGCCAATTGCCACATGGCCAATTTCATCGCGCAAAATAATTTCCAAAATATCGGCCGCGCCCAGCGCGTCCGCCGTGCCAACTTGGCGCAGTTTGGCTTGCATTTGCGGCGTGGCGTCCAGCCCTCGGGCTTCTAGCGTGCGCGGCACCAGCGCCATGCGAGCAACGATCTCGTGAGAGGTTGTCTGGCACATTTCCCACAACCCGTCATGCGCTTCAAAGTCGCCATAGTCCCATTGGGGCAAGCCATCGGGGCGCGTCGCCATGCCGCGCAAGTGGGCGCGCAACAGCGAAAAGTGATGGGATTCTTCTTTGGCGACCAGCACCCAGTCGGTATAAAAGGCTTTGGGCATGCCGTCAAAACGCCAAATGGCATCGAGCGCCAAATTGATTGCGTTGAACTCGATGTGCGCAATCGCATGCACCATGGCGGCGCGGCCTTCCAAGGTGCTGGGCGCGCGCCTTGGCACTTTGGCGGGGTGGGTCAAAGTGGGGCGTTCGGGGCGGCCTGGCAACTGGCTAGCTTGCGATGGCGACATGGGAGGTGCCGTGGGCGCAATTTGCATTGCCACCAGGCTGCGGTTAAAAAGCTGCTGCGCCAAAACGCACTTCACGCCCGGTTCTGGCTCGCAAAGGGCGTTGAGCGCGAGTTGGCGCACGTCACAATCAAACGATGAAGTGGGCATTGGGACAGGCAAAGCGGCATTCATGGTGCTGGCATTGTCGGTGATGCCTTTGCGTCACCTCAGGTCAAGTCAAGGTGGCTTCTACAATTGAGGTCGTGAACTCGAATTACATTGATTGAGAAGGCTTGAAATGGCTATTTTTGAACTTGACGGCTTGGCCCCCCAACTTGGGACCGGTGCCTGGGTGGCCGACAGTGCCGAAGTGGTGGGCAATGTGGAACTGGCGGCCGACGCCAATGTCTGGTTTGGCACCGTGATTCGGGGTGACAACCCAGAGCCGATTCGCATTGGGCGCGGCTCCAACGTGCAAGACGGCAGTGTTTTGCATGCCGACCCGGGCCGGCCACTCACCATTGGCGAAGACGTGACCATCGGCCACAAAGTCATGCTGCATGGCTGCACCATTGGCGACGGGTCGCTGGTGGGCATTGGCGCGACGGTTTTGAACGGCGCGAAAATCGGCAAAGGCTGCATCGTGGGCGCTCACTCGTTGGTGACCGAAGGCAAAGAATTTCCCGATGGTTCGATGATCATGGGCAGCCCTGCCAAGCTGGTGCGCACGTTAGAGGCTGCACAAAGTGAGGGCTTGCGTGGCATTGCCTTGCATTACGTGGCCAACGCCAAGCGCTTCAGGCTGGGGCTAAAAAAAATCGCCTGATGCTCGCAACGCTTGCCAAGCTTGTTTAGCCCGCCAGGCGCTTGTTTTTCGCGCAGGCGGACCCAAATATAAATCTCCAGTGTCTGAACTCCATAAATTTATATTTGCCAAGTCGTCTGTGCGCGGTGCCGTGGTGCGGCTGACGGACGCCTGGGTTGAAATTTTGCGTCGCCGTGCAGCCAACACCACCACTGGCGCCTACCCGCTGCCCGTGCAGGAACTGTTGGGCCAAATGGCTGCGGCAGGCGTGCTGATGCAAGGCGGCATCAAATTTGACGGTGCTTTGGTGCTGCAAATTCAAGGCGATGGCCCGGTGAAGTTGGCCGTGGTTGAAGTGCAAGCCGACTTGAGCCTGCGGGCCACGGCCACAGTGGCCGATGGCGCCGCAGAGACACTGGCGAGTGACACGAGTTTCAGCCAGATGGTGAACGTGAACAATCTGGGCAAATGCGCCATCACACTGGACCCCAAACACCGTTTTCCGGGCCAACAGGCTTACCAAGGCGTTGTGCCGCTGTTTGGCGACCAGCGTGAAAAGCTTGAACGCGTCAGCGACGTGCTGGCCCACTACATGCTGCAAAGCGAACAGTTGCAGACCACCTTGGTGCTTGCAGCCAATGGCGAGCTAGCCGCCGGTTTGTTGATACAGCGTTTGCCCCAGTCAACAGCCCATGCCGAGGACTACAACAGAATTGCCATTCTCGCGTCCAGCTTGAAGCGCGAGGAATTGTTGACGCTGGATGTAGACACCCTGTTGCGGCGACTTTTTTGGGAAGAAGAACTCACGCACTATGAACCCGTGACGGGTGCGGTTGGCCCCCGGTTCGCCTGTTCTTGCAGCCGCGAGCGGGTGAGCCGCATGATTTTTGGCTTGGGCGCGTTGGAAGCTGAAAGCATTTTGGCCGAGCGGGGCGATATTGAAGTGGGATGCGACTTTTGCGGTCAGCAGTATCGGTTTGACCCGGTGGACGCGGCGCAAATTTTTGTGCAACCGGGCACCCTGGCGCCCGGTGCATCCGGGGCGCAATAGGCATCGCTCGCGCACCGAATCGTCAGCCCAGAAGGCGGCGAAATAACTGATGCTCGCACTCAGAGTCGCTGCATTTTTCACAGGGCCAAACCCAGGGCTTGGCGGGCTGAGCGGTCTGCGCGGTCTGTGATTTTTCAGGCTCGCGGTTGCCGGACAAGGTTCGAGCGGTCTTGGCCTGCAAGCGATCAATGGCTCTGAGGGCATGGCCAAGCCGCTGCTTACCCGTGCCATAAATCACCTGAAATTCAACGGCGCTTTGGACGAGCGCCAAGCGCAATTCGGTGTCTGCCAATTGCAGAGCGTCTTGCGAATCTATCGAGGCATGTTGAAAGCCGCTGGCATCGAGCCCCACGAGCAAGATGAGGTCGAACTGACCCGGCTGAGTGGGTGCGGAAACACCCGCGGCCAGGTGAAATTCGGCAGAACCTGAGTTGGCCCCCGATACCGATTCTTCATCGGCAAACTCGCAGTGGACGGTCAGCAGAACCGTGTGGTTCCTCGCGCGAAGTGCAGCGGCCAGTTTGTCGGCTAACTCGGCTTGACCACTGCCCGGCGCACCCAGAGCGTCCAGAGCATTCAAAGCACCCAGTACAGCGATTTTCATTCTGTCTGCACACGGGCGAAGCCATCGCAACCCGCCCACAGCATCAGCGCAAACCCGGCATCGGAATCAACGCTTCTCAATCAACACAAAAATCTCATTGGGCTTGACCATGCCCAACTCTTGACGCGCCTTTTCTTCCACCATTTCAAGCCCGTCAATGAGGTCACGTACTTCGGCAGCCAAGCGGTCATTGGCCAACTGGGCTTCGCTGTTTTGTTTCAGCTGGTCTGCCAGTTGCTGCGTCATCGCGGCCACACTGCCAACGCTGCCCCGGCCCGTCCAAAGTTGCGCCTGAAGAATGACCAACAGGGCAATCAGTGCAGCAGGAACAAGGCGGTAAGCCATGGCAAACGGGTGAGGTTAGAACATCAGAGGGCTGACAGACATTGAGTTTTTTGCCAATAGCTTAGCGCAAGTTGTAAAAAGCCGAACGTCCGGGGTAGGTGGCAATGTCTCCCAAGTCTTCTTCAATGCGCAGCAATTGGTTGTACTTGGCCATGCGGTCCGAGCGGCTCAATGACCCAGTTTTGATTTGCCCGGCATTGGTGCCCACAGCAATGTCGGCAATGGTGGAATCTTCGGTTTCGCCAGATCGGTGGCTGATGACGGCCGTGTAGCCGGCGCGTTTGGCCATTTCAATCGCGGCAAAGGTTTCGCTCAAGGTGCCAATTTGGTTGATCTTGATCAGGAACGAATTGGCAATGCCTTTGCTGATGCCTTCTTTCAAAATTTTGGTGTTGGTCACAAACAAGTCGTCGCCCACGATTTGCACTTTCTTGCCCAATCGGTCGGTCAAGAGCTTCCAGCCGTCCCAGTCATTTTCGGCCATGCCGTCTTCAATGCTGATGATGGGGTACTTGTCCACCCAGGTCGCCATGATGTTGATCCACTCTTCACTGGTCAAGCTCAGGCCCTCGGCGTCCAGCTGGTATTTGCCGTCTTTGTAAAACTCGCTGGCAGCGCAGTCCAAGCCCAGTGCAATTTGCTCGCCTGGAACAAAACCAGCGGCGCTGATCGCCTCCAGAATCATCTGGATAGCGGCTTCGTGGTTGGGCACATTCGGTGCAAAACCACCTTCGTCACCCACCGCGACGCTCATACCCTTGTCGTGCAAAATTTTCTTGAGTGCGTGGAACACCTCAGCGCCGTAGCGCAGGGCTTCGCGAAAGCTGGGCGCACCCACGGGAATGATCATCAGCTCTTGCAAATCAAGGTTGTTGTTGGCGTGCGCGCCGCCGTTCACCACATTCATCATGGGAACCGGCATTTGCATGCTGCCCATGCCGCCAAAGTAGCGGTACAGCGGCAAGCCAGATTCTTCTGCGGCTGCACGGGCCACGGCCATGGACACAGCCAACATGGCATTGGCACCCAGGCGGCTTTTGTTCTCGGTGCCGTCCAGGTCAATCAGGGTTTTGTCCAGAAAGGCTTGTTCCGAGGCATCGAGCCCCAGCACGGCTTCAGAAATTTCGGTGTTGATGAACTCGACCGCCTTCAAAACGCCCTTGCCCAAATAGCGGGACATATCGCCGTCGCGCAGCTCAATGGCCTCGCGCGAGCCGGTAGACGCGCCCGAGGGCACAGCCGCGCGGCCCATGGTGCCGCTTTCCAGCAGCACATCACATTCAACCGTGGGGTTGCCGCGTGAATCCAGAATTTCACGGCCGACGATGTCAACAATTGCACTCATTACTTTTTCCTGTTTAAACTAAATTGGGGTGGCGATGACACGTTAAGTGGGGCTGGGCTTAAAGCCCCTCAACCGCAACCATCCGCATGATGGCGGCACCTTCGCGGGCGGCACGGGCTTTGGCGTATTCGGGGGAATTGCTGAAGGCTTTGGCGGCCTCGAAGCTGGCGAACTTCAGAATCACCACGCGGTCGGGCGTCCAGTCGCCCTCCAGCACTTCAACCTTGCCGCCGCGCACGCAGGGCTCTGCCCCGTGAGCCTGCATGGCCAAGGTTGACCATTTGCGGTACTCGGCGTACTGGGTTTCGTTGGTGATTTTGACGTTGGCAATGATGTAGGCAGAAGGCATTTTCAAACTCCAAAATTGTTTTCTAGAAAGCCGTTTCTCTTGGTGACCCGGTCTAACTCGAGCAGAGTTTCAAGCAGGGCCTTCATGTGTTTCAAGGGCACGGCGTTGGGGCCGTCGCTCAATGCTACAGCCGGGTTGGGGTGTGTTTCCATGAACAGGCCTGCAACGCCTACTGCCACCGCGGCGCGCGCTAACACGGGCACCATCTCGCGCTGCCCGCCGCTGCTGGTGCCTTGACCGCCGGGCAATTGCACCGAATGGGTGGCGTCAAACACCACCGGCGCTTGGGTTTCGCGCATGATGGCCAGGCTGCGCATGTCGCTGACCAAATTGTTGTAGCCAAAGCTGGAACCACGCTCGCAGGCCATGAAGTTGTCTTCGACCAAGCCCTTTTCACGGGCTGCCGCGCGGGCTTTGTCGATGACGTTTTTCATGTCGCCAGGCGCCAGAAACTGCCCCTTTTTGATGTTGACTGGTTTGCCACTTTGGGCCACCGCCCGGATGAAATCAGTTTGGCGGCACAAAAATGCAGGGGTTTGCAGCACATCGACCACGCTGCAAACTTGAGCAATTTGTGATTCGTCGTGAATGTCAGTCAACACCGGCACCTTCAATTCGCGCTTGACCTTGGCCAAAATTTCAAGTCCCGCATCAATGCCAGGCCCGCGAAAAGTCGCGCCGCTAGAGCGGTTGGCTTTGTCAAAACTGCTTTTGAAAATGAAATTGATGCCCAATACTGAAGTAATTTCCTTCAGCGTGCCTGCCGTGTCCATTTGCAATTGCTCGGACTCGATCACGCACGGGCCAGCGATCAGAAAGAAAGGGTGGTCCAGCCCGATGTCGAAATTGCACAGTCTCACGCGACCGCCTTCAAATTTTTGCCCGCAGCCTGGTGGTCCAGCGCTGCCTTGATGAAGGCATTGAACAAAGGGTGGCCGTCCCACGGGGTGGATTTGAACTCGGGGTGAAACTGCACGCCAACAAACCAGGGGTGCACGGTTTGGGGCAGTTCAATCATTTCAGTCAACTGCTCGCGCTGGGTCAGCGCGGATATCACCATGCCAGCCTTGCGCAGCGTGTCCAGGTAATGCACGTTGGCTTCATAGCGATGACGGTGGCGTTCTGTCACGACGGGGCCATAAATCTGATGGGCCAGCGTGTTGGGCGCCACGTCAGAGCTTTGCGCGCCCAGCCGCATGGTGCCTCCCAGATCGGAGTTTTTATCGCGGGTTTTGATGCTGCCGTCGGCGTCTTTCCACTCGGTGATCAGGGCGATCACGGGGTTGGGGTTGTCAGGCTCAAACTCGGTGCTGTTGGCGTCGGCCAGGCCCGCCACGTGGCGGGCGAATTCAATGGTGGCGACTTGCATGCCTAAGCAAATGCCCAGGTAGGGGACTTTGTTTTCACGGGCGAAGCGGGCGGCGCAAATTTTGCCTTCAATGCCGCGTTTGCCAAAGCCACCGGGTACCAAAATAGCGTCAAATTTAGCCAGTTGCGAGACGTTGTCTGGCAACAATGACTCTGAATCGATGTAGTCGATCTTCACGCGCACGTGGTTTTTCATGCCCGCGTGGCGCAGAGCTTCATTCAGCGATTTGTAGCTGTCAGACAGATCAACGTACTTGCCGACCATGGCAATGTTGACCTCACCTTGCGGGTGCTCGGTTTCAAAGACCAAGTCGTCCCAGCGTTTTAAGTTGGCGGGTGGCGTGTTCAGGCGCAATTTGTCGCAAATCAGCCCGTCCAGGCCTTGCTCGTGCAACATGCGCGGCACTTTGTAAATCGTATCCACGTCCCACATGGAGATCACTCCCCACTCTGCCACGTTGGAGAACAGCGAAATTTTGTCGCGCTCTTCTTTCGGAATCGGCCGGTCGGCGCGGCAAATGAGCGCGTCGGCCTGGATGCCAATTTCGCGCAACTGCTTGGCGGTGTGCTGGGTGGGTTTGGTTTTCAATTCACCCGCCGCTGCTATCCACGGCACGTAGCTTAAATGCACAAACGCGCTGTTGTTCGGCCCCAGTTTCAGGCTCATTTGGCGTACGGCTTCTAAAAATGGCAGCGACTCAATATCGCCCACCGTGCCGCCAATTTCGACAATCGCCACGTCTACCGCGTCTGCGGTGCCAAAGGCTGCGCCGCGCTTCACGAATTCTTGAATTTCGTTGGTCACGTGGGGAATCACCTGGACAGTTTTGCCCAGGTAGTCGCCCCGGCGCTCTTTGTCCAGCACGCTTTTGTAGATTTGGCCGGTGGTGAAGTTGTTCGCGCGGCGCATGCGCGTTTCGACAAAGCGCTCGTAGTGGCCCAGATCCAGGTCAGTTTCAGCGCCGTCTTCTGTGACAAACACCTCGCCGTGCTGCAAGGGCGACATGGTGCCCGGGTCTACATTCAGGTAGGGGTCGAGCTTGATCAAAGTGACTTTGAGGCCCCGCGATTCGAGGATCGCTGCGAGGGAGGCTGAGGCGATTCCCTTGCCCAGGGAAGACACCACACCGCCGGTGACGAAGACAAATTTGGTCATGTCAGAGTGAGTTTTCAGGCTCAATGGGGTGGAAATGGTGATTATAGGCGCGAGTGTCTGGCCCGAAATGCCTCTGCTACATTCACGCCTATGAACGACCTCGCTGGAAAACACATCGTCCTGGGCCTCTCGGGCGGCATTGCCTGTTACAAGGCGGCAGAGCTGTGCCGTGCCCTGATCAAAGACGGCGCCACCGTGCAGGTGGTCATGACCGAAGCGGCCGAGCAATTCATCACCCCGGTGACGATGCAAGCCTTGTCGAACCGGCTGGTGTATGGCTCGCAGTGGGACGCGCGGGCCCCCAACAACATGGCGCACATCAACCTGAGCCGCGAAGCAGATGCCATTTTGATTGCCCCGTGCAGCGCTGACTTCATGGCGAAATTGGTGCTTGGCCGGGCTGATGACTTGCTCAGCCTGATGTGCCTGGCGCGCCCCGTCGATTCGGTGCCGCTCCTGATTGCCCCGGCCATGAACCGCGAAATGTGGATTCACCCTGCGACCCAACGCAACATGGCGCAATTGACGGCCGATGGATCCACGATTTTGGGCGTCGGCACGGGCGACCAGGCGTGTGGCGAAACGGGCGATGGCCGCATGCTGGAACCGCAGGAACTGCTGGAGGACGTGATTGCGTTTTTTCAACCCAAGGTGCTCGCGGGTCAGCATGTTTTGGTCACAGCTGGCCCGACGTTTGAGGCGATTGACCCGGTGCGCGGCATCACCAATTTGTCCAGCGGCAAGATGGGTTTTGCCATCGCGCGGGCAGCGCGTGAGGCGGGCGCGCAAGTCACGCTCATCAGCGGCCCCGTGCACCTTCCCACGCCGCGCGGAGTGGCACGAATCAACGTGACTTCAGCCCAGGCGCTGTACGACGTGGCGATGATGGAAGCCCCCAGCGCCAGCGTGTTTGTGGCCACGGCAGCAGTGGCTGACTGGCGACCTGCCAACGCGTCTGAGCAAAAAATTAAAAAAGACGGCTCGGGCGTGGTGCCCAGCATGCAGTTTGTTGAAAACCCCGACATTTTGGCCACCATTGCCCAATCGACCCGGGCGCAAAGTGGGGCTTTGTACTGCGTGGGTTTTGCCGCCGAAAGCTACGACCTGCTGGCCCACGCCCAAGCCAAACGCCTGCGCAAAGGCGTGCCGCTCTTGGTGGGCAACATTGGCCCGGCCACCTTTGGCAAAGACGACAACGTGCTGCTGCTGGTCGATGCCAAAGGGGCCGAAGAGTTGCCCCGAGCCTCCAAATTGACCTTGGCCCGCAAGCTGGTGGCCAAAATTGCAGGCAATTTGAAATTGAAGCCTTGAGCATGAAAATCGACATAAAAATTATCGACCCGCGCCTGGTGGATCAACTGCCCGCCTACGCCACCCCCGGAAGCGCCGGGCTTGACCTGCGAGCTTGCCTGTCTGAGCCGCTGATTTTGCAACCCAACGCCTGGCAACTGGTGCCCACCGGGCTTGCCATTTACCTGGCTGACCCAGGTTTTGCTGCGCTGATTTTGCCGCGCTCTGGGCTCGGCCACAAACACGGCATCGTGCTGGGCAATTTGGTCGGGTTGATTGACAGCGACTACCAAGGCCAGTTGATGGTCAGCGCCTGGAACCGCAGCGCCACTGCCTTCACCATCGAGCCGATGGAGCGCATCGCGCAGCTCCTGATCGTGCCCGTGGTGCAAGCGCAGTTCAATGTGGTCACGGAGTTTCCGGCCAGTCAGCGCGGCGAGGGCGGTTATGGGTCAACTGGCAAGGCTTGAGCCCTGAGTTAGGTAAGATGTAAATGCTATTAAATATATAGCAAACTATCTATATTATTCGAGAGCTAGAGGCCTATTTTGTTCATATTTTGCCGATTTTGACCGCAAAATAGAAAAAAAGAACCTGCAGGTTCTTTTTGGTCAGAAACAGGCTAATTTGCCCTTTTTTCGATCCAGTCAATGCGAACCGCAAAACCTCAGGCCATCAATGCAAAGTGGTCGAGCCCGGCGCGCTGTCATGCAGCGGCGTGATCCTGAAAAATCCGGTACCGGCGGAGCCTGCGCCAATTTCTTCTTCTGTCGCCTCACGCACGTCTTGCACCTTCAGGCTCAGGCGCAGGGCAATGCCGGCCAGTGGGTGGTTGCCGTCCAGCACCACGTGATCGGGGTAAATCTCGCTGACGGTGTACAGAGCGTCTTTGGCGGCAGCCGGGTTGCAGCCGTCGGGCAGGGACGCGCCTTCAAAGGTCATGCCAGGCGCAATGTCCTTGGGGAACAACGTGCGCGGCTCCAAAAACAGCAGTTGGTCGTTGAAATCACCAAAGGCCTGCTCGGGCTCCAGATGCAAGTCCAGCTTGGCCCCTTTTTCATGGCCTTGCAGGGCTTCTTCAATGACTTTGAACAGGTCTTGCCCGCCGATTAAAAATTCCACAGGATCGTCCAAAACGTCCAGTTCTTCGCCCAGGGTGTCTTTGAGCGTCCAGGTCAGGGCGACGACGCATTGTTGAGTGATTTCCATAGGAGAATTGTCGCAGATCATGGTTGCCCCGAAAATTGGAAAATTCAGCATGGACATTGCAAAACCCCTGGCGCTGCTGGGTGGCCTAAGCCCCGGGACTTTCATGAAAAAGCATTGGCAAAAAAAGCCCTTGCTGATTCGCCAGGCTGTACCCGCCTTGAATGCGACCCAAGGTGGTCCCGTGCTCGAACGCGCCAAATTGTTCGAGCTGGCCAGCGACGAAAACGTTGAGTCGCGCCTGGTCGTGCAGTCTGCAAACAGCAAAGGCTGGCGTTTGCAAACCGGCCCGTTTGCGCGTCGGGCGCTGCCCAGCCTCAAAACGCCGAATTGGTCGCTGCTGGTGCAAGGCCTGGACCTGCACACCGAGTCTTTTCGCGCGCTGATGGACCAGTTTCGCTTCATTCCCGATGCGCGTCTGGACGACGTGATGGTCAGCTATGCCACGCAGGGCGGCGGTGTCGGGCCGCACTTTGACAGCTACGACGTGTTTTTGCTGCAAGCCCACGGCAGGCGGCAATGGCAAATCAGCGCGCAACCCGATTTGACGCTGCAAGCCAACGCGCCCCTCAAAATATTGCAAAACTTCAAGCCAGAGCAAACTTTTGTTTTAGAACCTGGTGACATGCTTTACCTGCCGCCGCGCTATGCCCACGACGGCGTGGCGCTGGACGAGTGCATGACTTACTCCATCGGTTTTCAAGCGCCCCAAGCGGCTGATTTGGCGCGCGAACTGTTGCTGCGTTTTGCCGACACCGCTGAAGGCGAATTTGCGCCAGACGATGACCCCAAGCCTCGCTCGCGCTCACAGCGCCAAACTCGTTACCAGGACCCCAAGCAGCCCGCCGCTGCGGCATCCGCACAAATCCCGCCTCAGCTGATCGAATTTGCCCAGACGGCCCTGCGCCAGGCCTTGGGCGACTCCAGCGCATTGAAGCGAGCTTTGGGCGAGATTTTGAGCGAACCCAAGGCGCAGGTTTGGTTTGATGAGGGCGGCACTTCGGGCCGGGTCGGCAAAGCGCAGGCAGGCGGCGTGCGACTGGATCGGCGCAGCAAAATGCTGTTTGACGACCAGCACGTGTTCATCAACGGCGAAAGCTTTCGCGCGGGCGGGGCCGATGCCACGCTGATGCGACGACTCGCCAATGACCGTGCCTTGAGTGCGGCGGCTGTGCTTCGGGCCAGCATTGACGCAAAATCGCTGTTGGCAAACTGGACGGAACTGGGGTGGCTTCATGACTGCTGAAAACGAAACCAATGGCCCAGCAGGCACAGACTCAGCGCAGGGTGCCGATGCGCCTTTGCCAGGAGCGCCAGCGCTGGTGTTGCCGTCCGGGCGATTTGAAGGCCGCCACGCGTTCGCGCAATTGGTCCGTGATGCTTTGGCCTGTGCGGCGCGCGACGGCTGGAATCAGATTATTTTGGCCGATGCCAATTTCGAAGATTGGCCCATGAATGAACGATCTGTTGTGGAATCGCTACATTCTTGGTCCAAAACGGGGCGGCATATCACGCTGTTGGCCCACAGTTTTGAGGTCGCCATGCGCAAGCAACCGCGCTGGGTCAGCTGGCGCAAAACCTGGAGCCACATCATCGAATGTCGGCAATGCCGCCAGGTCGATCCGCTCGATTTTCCCAGCGCCATATGGAGCCGTAGCTGGGTAATGCAGCGTATCAACCTGCCTTTGTGCCAAGGCGTCAGTGGTGCAGAGCCCGGCCGCCGAATCCCATTGCGCGAATTGCTGGACGAAAAAATCCGCAACAGCTCACCTGGTTTTCCGGCCTCAGTGCTGGGTTTGTAGGCTTTGCGGCGTGTTTTCAAGTAGCGAGGGTTTTCCCGCTGCCGTTCTAATCAACGGTATAATTGAAGGCTAAGCAAAAACAGATCGAGTCGTTTTGCTTCGGTCTTTGCAGCCCGTCTGCATCGGCAATTTTGCGGAATTTTTTATTTATTCACTTTTATTCACTGGGTACATCAAATGAACAAATCACTCGTTTTGGCCGCCGTTATTGCCGCCGCTGCTCTGTCTGCTTGCGGCAAAAAAGAAGAAGTTAAAGCTGTTGTGGCTCCTGCTGCTGCAGTGGTCGCTCCAATGGCTGATGCCGCCAAAGACGCTGCCAGTGCTGCCGCTGGCGCTGCTGCTGGTGCCGCTACTGCTGCTGCTTCCGCAGCAACGGGCGCTGCTGACGCTGCCAAAGACGCAGCCAGTTCTGCTGCTGGCGCTGCTGCTGGTGCCGCTACTGCTGCTGCTGATGCTGCTAAAGGTGCTGCAACTGCTGCTGCTGATGCCGCTAAAACAGCTGCTGCTGATGCTGCCAAGAAAGCCGCTGACGCTGCTACAGCAGCCATGAAGAAGTAATTCTTCAAGCGACCGCTCGGAAGATTCAATTCTTCTGAAGCAAAAAAAGCCACCGCAGGGTGGCTTTTTTTGTGGGCGCTTTTTTACGGGCGCTCATTTGTGGATGTTGGGTGGCTCGCCAAAGCCTCATTACCCTTCCAATTGAATTGGAAACGGACTTAAACCGTCATCCAATCGCAGCCATGCGATTGAGTCGCCACGCCAACGTCAGCAATGCTCCGGCCCAATGCGGTTGCCAAGGCTTCGCGGGCCAGTTCGGGGCGGTTGTTTTGGCGGCTTAGGTGCGCCGCCACCACGTGGGTCAAATTGGCGTGGTTCAGTGATTTGGCAATGTCGGCGGCATCGGCGTTGGACAGATGGCCAAATCGCCCGCCGACTCGTTGTTTCAAAAATTTGGGGTAGGCGCCCTGGAGAAGCAAATCGGCGTCGTGGTTGCATTCAAGCAACAAGGCGTGGCAGGCGCTCAATGACGCCATCACGTGCTCGGTGGCATGCCCCAAGTCGGTCAACACGCCAAATGTTCGATCGCCGTCGGTGCAGGTCAGTTGAAGTGGCTCACGTGCGTCGTGCGGCACAGTGAAGGGCGATACTTGAAGCGTACCCAAATCAATGCCCACACCATCTTGGGCTTGCCTGAACCAGCCGCCAAAGTCAGGTTCACCCAAAGCGGCGAAGGTGCCTTGGCTCATCCAAACCGGAATGCCCAAGCGCAGAGCCAACTGGCGCGCGCAACCAATGTGGTCGCTGTGTTCGTGGGTGACAAAAATGGCGCTTAGTTGTCCGACGGCAAGACCAGCCCGGGCCAATCGCTCGTCCAGCAGCTTGGGGCCTAGCCCGCAGTCAATCAGCAAACGGGTGGTGGCCGTGCCTTGGCCTGCCTCCACCACCGTCGCGTTGCCTGAACTGCCACTGCCAAGGCTCTTGAAACGCATCATGCGCTGGTGGCTGACACGGTTGCTTGGTTCGGCTTGAGCGTGAGTTTTGAGTCGGGCTAGCGCAAGTCGTCGGCAATGACTTTGACGATACGCTGTGCATTGGCAGATGCATCGGGTGTGCCTGCGCCATCTTGCACGCTGACGGTGGAGACTTCACCCTGGCTTTGCACGTTGATGCGGTACTTCAAAGGGACAGGTGTTGGGCCCGTGCCAAAAATTTTGGCAAAGAAACCAGGGTCAGTTTTGTCCGAACCCGGTTCAACATAGCGCACAAAATACGTGCCTTTGGCACGGTCGCGGTCTTCAACTGTGAACCCAGTGCGGTCCAGGGACAGGCCGACGCGGCGCCAAGCGCGATCAAAGCTTTCTTCGATGACAACCACCGGCTGGCCATTGGCCATGGAGACTTTGGATGAAGTTTTGATGGGGGTTGCAACCGCTTGTTTGGCAGTTTCGGGCGATGCGCCCAAGCGCACCATGAGGCGACGCAAAAATTCGGCCTCTAATTCGCTGTCGGCAGCGCGGGGTGTCCAGACTGTTTGATCTTTTTGCGCACTGTTGGCATACACCTCGACCATGCCGCGGTGAGAGACATAAATTTCAGACGTTCCTGCTGACGTGCGTTCAATGCGGGTGCGAAATTTGTCGCGCTCGCCTGTGGAATACAGCGAATCAAACACTTTACCAATGGTGTTGCGAATGAAATCTTGCGGCAATTTGGCGCGGTTCTCAGCCCAATCGGTCTCCATGATGCCCAAATTCGCTTGGTCTTGCACCAGCAAGAAGCCGCTTTCTTGCCAAAAGTCTTTGACGGGTTCCCAAAGCTGCTCAGCCGGGCGAGCGACCACCAGCCAGCGCTGGTTGCCAGAGCGCTCGATGCGGATGTCCCCCACGGTGATGGCCGCTGTGGCAACGCTTTGCACTGCGGGCTTGTCGTTTTGGTAGCCCAGGGCCGTGACCGCGCCGCCAGGCACTGCATAGCGGGTGTTGCGCGTCAGTTGCGTCAAGTCGGGGGGGACTTCGAGCGAAGGGGCTTTGCCCGCACTTTTGTAGTCAACGCGCTCGGTTTCCATCAAAGAGCAGGCACCCAAAGTCAGTGACACAGCGGCGGTCAGGGTGGTCAATCGAGCGAGTCTAAAGAAATGGTTCACTGATAATTTCCTTGAAAATGGGTGGAAGTCGCAAAGGGCAAAGATCCGTGTTTGGCCGTGTTTAGCCGTGTTTCAAAGCAGGCCAGTGGCTCGCATGGCCTGCTCCAGCGCGGGCTGGTTGGCAGCGGTCAACGGTGTCATAGGTAAGCGCAGGGTGCCGCCGCACAGTTTCATTTTTTCCATTGCCCATTTCACCGGAATGGGGTTGGGCTCAACGAAGAGTTGTTTGTGCAAAGGTAGCAAGGCCAATTGAATTTCCATGGCGCGTTTGGCGTTGCCCGCAATGGCCGCTGCGCAAAGTTCATGCATTTGCCGAGGCGCCACGTTGGCGGTCACACTGACATTGCCTTGACCACCGCACAGCATCAGGGCCACGGCACTGCCGTCATCACCCGAATAGACCGCAAAGCTCTTGGGGACTTCGCGAATCAGCCATTGGGCGCGTTCAATATTGCCTGTGGCCTCTTTGATGCCAACGATTCCGGGCACCTGGGTCAGGCGCAGCACGGTTTCGTGCGCCATGTCGGCTACCGTGCGGCCGGGCACGTTGTACAAAACCATAGGCAAATCAACGGCTTCAGCAATTGACTTGAAGTGCAGGTACTGCCCTTCTTGGGTTGGTTTGTTGTAGTAGGGCACCACCTGAAGCTGGCAGTCGGCCCCCACGCGCTTGGCAAAACGGGTCAGTTCGATGGCCTCGGCGGTGGAATTGGCACCACAACCCGCCATGATGGGGACTTTGCGGTCGCCATGGGTGTTGGCTTGTTCAACTGACACCCGAATGATTTCGCAATGTTCCTCGACGTTGACCGTAGGGGACTCGCCGGTGGTGCCGACAACGCCAATGCAGTCGGTACCTTGCTCAATGTGCCAGTCGATCAGCTTTCTCAAAGTAGGGTAATCGACCGATCCGTCGTCGTGCATGGGCGTGACCAGCGCGACGATGCTACCGGTGATCTGCCTGAAAGAAGTGGTCATGTGCTGGAGAGTCTGCGATGAAGGGTTGAAACAGTTGGAGCCGAAAGGCGCATTTTAGCTAGAGCGTGTTACCCGGCTTTAAAGCGGTTCTTAAAGTGGGGCTCAAATTGAATAGGGCGGGTTGGCCGCAGAGGGCAAATGGCCAAAATCGGACAAATTCTGCGGCATCACCGCAACCATGCGCTGCACAAACCGGTCAGGGTCAGCCAAAAAGCCACACTCGTAGGCGATCAGGTGCAGGCCCGAAAACGCTTGAATCAATTCGCCAGGCTCCAGCAGAAAATCAGGCCGTGACGGTTTGCCCACGGTTTCGTTGCCACGGGCAAAGGTTTCATAAATCAAAATGCCGCCAGGTGCCAGACTTTGGGCCATCACGCCAAACAGCGGTCGCCAAAGGTAATTGGTGACGATGACCGCCCCGAATTGTCTGGTGGCTGGGCGAGGTGAGGACTGCGTGTTTTTTGGGGTTTCTGGGTTTTGTAAGTTTTGTGAGTTTTGCGTCAGCGGCCAGGGGCTGTTTTCAATGTCAGCCAGGATTGTTTCACCCCAAGCAGACGCGGAATAAATGGCTTCTGGCGAGCGGTCAATACCGGTCACCTGGTGGCCCAACGACGCTAAAAACTTCATGTGCCGACCGTGCCCGCAGGCAATGTCCAGCACGACGGATTGGGCTGGCAGCAGGTGCGCCCAACGTCCAAGCCACGCGGAGGGCTTGCCCATGCCTTGCTGAGTTTTGGCTTTTTCAAGGTTTTCGGTCACGGTTTAAAGTGCCGAGCTAGCGTACCTAAAAACATGCCCACAGCTGGTCGGCCAGCGTGACCAAAAATGCGGGACGGGCATACAGCGAAAAAACGGCTAAAAGCGCGACCAAAGCTCCAGCAAAGGCGACCCATTGGTGAGATTTTTTCATGGTGGCTAGGTTTTCAATGCTCATTGCTCATTGCTCAGTGGGGCTGCACATTCAGCGCGGTACCCAAGCGCGGCTTGGGGCGTGCGATGGGGGCTTCCTTAACCGGCAGGTTGATCAAACCAGCAAAAATGCCCAAGGCAATGGCGATGTACCAGACCAAGTCGTAACTGCCGGTTCGGTCGTACACGAAACCACCCAGCCAAACCCCCATGAATGAACCGATCTGGTGACTGAAGAAAACAAAGCCTCCCAGCATAGATAGGTGATTGACGCCAAAAATTTGGGCAATGGCGGCATTGGTGGGTGGCACTGTAGACAGCCACAGCGTTCCCATGACGCTGGCAAACAGGTAAACACTGGTAGGCGACAGTGGTGCCCACAAAAACACGCTAATGACAACGGCCCGCGTGAAGTAGATAAAAGCCAGTATGTTTTTCTTTTGTAGCTTTTCGCCTAAAGCGCCCGCAGCATAGGTGCCAAACACGTTGAACAAGCCGATCAGCGCCAGCGCATAGCCTGCGACCTGGGGAGACAGGCCTTTGTCTTTTAGGTAGCTTGGCATGTGGACGCCAATGAACACCACTTGAAAACCGCAGACAAAGTAGCCTGCCATTAGCAATTGAAAACTGGGGTATTTGAAGGCTTCGGCCAACGCTTGAAGGATGGTTTGGTCACGAACGGGTAGCGCGCCGCCCGCAAAGGCGCTTTCCTTCAGGCCCCAAGCCAATGGCACAATCAAAAAGCAGGCGAATCCGAGGGTAATCAAGGCGGTTTGCCAGCCAAAACTGCTGATTAAAAAGCCCTCGGTCGGAACCATCAAAAACTGGCCAAATGACCCGGCTGCCGCCGTGACCCCCATGGCCCAAGAGCGGCGTTGCGGCGACACATTGCGGCCAATCACGCCGTACACCACCGCGTACGTGGTGCCCGCTTGGGCGATGCCCAACAAAACGCCCGCACTGAGCGCAAACTGAAGCGGCGTGGCGGCATGGGCCATGCCGAATAGGCCCAGAGCGTAAAAAATTGCACCCGCGATGATGACTTTGAAAGCCCCAAAACGGTCAGCCACCATTCCCGCGAAAATTCCGGCGACGCCCCACGATATGTTTTGAATGCCGATTGCCAGCGCAAAAGTCTCGCGCGTCCAGTTTTGCGCCTGTGTGATGGGCTGCAAAAACAGCCCAAAACCGTGCCGAATGCCCATAGACAGGGTCACGATGGTGGCGCCGCACAGCAAAACCTGAGCGAGAGAGAGCGACTGCGATGGCGAGCCGGAGGCAGAAGTTTGAGAAAATTGGGACATGCTGTACTTTAGCTAAATTGAACCAACATGGCTTTGGCGGCCTCAGACCTAGGCACTGCACAGCGCGACTAATGTATAAACATACAGTGTATTATACCGTCATGACTACAATGCAACCCTATGGCAGCCAAACCACCCAGTGACTATTCTGAAAGTTCAATCCGAGTTCTGAAGGGGCTCGAGCCGGTCAAGCAACGACCCGGAATGTACACGCGAACCGAAAATCCATTGCACGTGATTCAAGAGGTGCTGGACAACTCTGCCGACGAAGCGCTGGCGGGGCACGGCAAGAAACTCAAAGTGATATTGCATGCTGACGGCTCGGTGACTGTCGAGGACGACGGGCGCGGCATTCCGTTTGGCATGCACCCCGAAGAGAAGGCCCCGGTCATTGAGCTGGTTTTCACCCGCTTGCACGCGGGTGGCAAGTTTGACAAGGGCAAAGGCGGGGCCTATAGCTTTTCAGGCGGCTTGCATGGCGTGGGGGTAAGCGTGACCAATGCTTTAGGCAAGCGGCTTGAGGCCACCAGTTACCGAGATGGCTCGGTGGCACGCATTGTGTTTGAAGGCGGTGATGTGACCGAGCCGCTGAAAATTCGCAAAGCGGGCGAGGGCGACCGCAAATCAGGCCTGACGGTTCGGGTTTGGCCCGATGCCAAGTACTTTGAAACCAGCGCCTTGCCCATGGCTGAGCTGACCCACCTGTTACGTAGCAAAGCCGTGCTGATGCCAGGGGTGTCCGTCACATTGCTGATCGAGAAAAGCAAAGAATCCCAGGTCTGGCTTTACAAAGGCGGTCTGAACGATTACCTGATGCAGTCCCTGACGGGCGATTTGGTGATTCCCCTGTTTGACGGCGAAGGTTTTGCTGACGCCCAAAACGACAATTTTGCCGAAGGCGAGGGCGCGACGTGGTGCGTAGCGTTCACTGAAGACGGCCAGACGGTGCGCGAAAGTTACGTCAATTTGATTCCTACCAGCGCTGGTGGCACCCATGAAAGTGGCCTGCGTGATGGCCTGTTCACCGCGGTGAATAGCTTTATTGAACTGCATTCGCTGCTGCCTAAAGGCGTCAAGTTGCTGCCTGAAGACGTGTTTGCACGCGCCAGTTATGTGTTGAGCGCCAAGGTGCTGGACCCGCAATTTCAGGGGCAAATCAAAGAGCGCCTGAATTCGCGCGACGCGGTGCGCCTGGTCTCCAGCTTTGTTCGCCCCACGTTGGAGCTGTGGCTGAACCAGCACGTTGAATATGGCAAAAAGCTGGCTGAATTGGCGATTCGCGCGGCGCAATCGCGACAAAAGGCTGGCCAAAAAGTTGAAAAACGCAAGAGCTCAGGCGTTGCCGTGTTGCCGGGCAAGCTGACCGATTGCGAAAGCCGCGACATTGCGCACAACGAAGTCTTTTTGGTCGAAGGTGATTCAGCCGGGGGCAGCGCAAAAATGGGCCGCGACAAAGAGAGCCAGGCCATTTTGCCTTTGCGAGGCAAGGTGCTCAACACTTGGGAAGTTGACCGTGACCGCCTTTTTGCCAACACCGAAATTCATGACATTTCGGTGGCGATTGGCGTGGACCCGCACGGCCCTGGCCCCTACGAAGCGGGCAAAGCACCCGATTTAAGCGGGTTGCGCTACGGCAAGGTGTGTATTTTGAGTGACGCTGACGTGGACGGTTCGCACATTCAGGTGTTGCTGCTGACGCTGTTTTTCAAACACTTTCCGGCGCTGATTGAGGCGGGGCACCTCTATGTGGCCCGTCCGCCGCTTTTCAGGGTCGATGCGCCCGCCCGGGGCAAAAAACCAGCGTCCAAGGCTTACGCTCTGGATGAAGGGGAGCAAACCGCGATTTTGGACAAATTGCGCAAAGAGGGCGTGCGCGAAGGGGCCTGGAGCATCAGCCGCTTCAAAGGCTTGGGCGAAATGAACGCCGAGCAGTTGTGGGACACGACTCTCAACCCGGACACCCGGCGTTTGCTGCCCGTCCAGTTGGGCGCGGTGGACTTTGCCAAAACCAGCAGCTTGTTCACCAAACTGATGGGCAAAGGCGAAGCGGCGTCTCGCCGGGATTTGATGGAACTGCACGGCGATGCCGTTGAGGTTGATATTTGATGCGTGGGCTTAATTGCAAACTGTGGCTGCTAGTTTTCTCGCTTCTGGCATTCTGTGCGGGTTCGGTGCGGGCAGACGTTTGGGGTTATGTAGACGAACGCGGGGTGGCGCATTTTTCCAATGAAAAACTGGACGAGCGCTACGAGGTTTTTTACAAAGGTGGCGAGAGTTTTGACACCAGCAAAACAGCGTTGGTTGCCAATGACACGCCGCGCCCGGTTTCTGTGCCCACGGTGCCCGCCAAGTTGCTCGCCTTTTTTGACGTGTCGCCCAATTACAAGGTGGTCAAACACCATTTGCGCGACGCCGCCACCACCTACAAGATCGATTACGAGCTGCTGCAAGCCCTGATTGCCACCGAATCCGGTTTTGACGTGGCGGCGGTGTCACCCAAGGGGGCCATTGGCTTGATGCAACTGATGCCCGATACCGCGCGGCGCTACGGCGTGGACAGCGACAAAAAAATGGCGATTGAGAAAAAGCTGGTGGACCCCAAAATCAACGTCAAAACTGGCAGCCGTTACCTGCGCGATTTGATCAACATGTTCCCAGGCCGGTTGGACTTGGCGCTGGCGTCGTACAACGCGGGTGAGGGGGCAGTGCAACGGGCCGGCAACAAAATTCCGAATTACAAAGAAACCCAAAACTACGTCAAAACTGTGATGCAGTTGTACACCGGCCTCAAACCACCTGCCGCCGTGCAACAAGAACAGCGCTTCCCGACCCGAATTCGCATGGAAATGCTCGGTGGTGCCGCGCGCCGGGGCAATATGCTGGCACCGATAGGCGCACCAGCGGGCCAAAGCCCAGCCCAAGGGGCCTTTGTCAACAGCATTCCGGGCAGCAGCCTGAGCGCCAACCCCCTGCCGACCACGCCGTCAGATTGAGCGCCAGGCGGGCGAAAATGCGCCCACCGCCTGAGCCAAATTGAAACTAGCCATCCAGCCTTCCAGCCATTTATACCCAAGCGATCCAGCCCCCCAGCTATCCAGCCAATTCATGAGCGACCCCACCGATCCCGATCTGTTCAGCAACTCGCTGCCTGACGATAACCTGCCCTCCGTGACTGCACAAGGCGTCGCCAATCCAGCCACTTTGGGCAATCCGGGCAACCCCGGTAATCCAGGAAATCCAGGCAACCCAGGAAATCCCGATAACCTGGCCGATGACGACGAGCTGAATCTGGCCACCTACGCCCAGAGGGCCTACCTGGAGTACGCGCTGAGCGTGGTCAAAGGCCGCGCCCTACCCGATGTGTGCGATGGCCTTAAACCCGTGCAGCGCCGCATTTTGTACTCCATGTCGCGTATGGGCCTGGGCTTTGGTGGTACCAACGGCAATAGCGGTGCCAAACCGGTCAAGAGCGCTCGCGTGGTGGGTGACGTGCTGGGCCGTTTTCACCCGCACGGCGACCAGTCGGCATATGACGCTTTGGTGCGCATGGCGCAAGACTTTTCGCAGCGCTTCCCGCTGGTCGATGGCCAAGGCAACTTTGGCAGCCGGGACGGCGATGGCGCGGCCGCCATGCGGTACACCGAGGCTCGGCTTGCCAAAATTACCAGCCTACTGATGGCTGAGATTGACGAAGGCACCGTCGATTTCACCCCCAACTACGACGGTTCTACCGACGAGCCGCGCCAATTGCCGGCCCGCCTTCCGTTCGCCTTGCTCAATGGAGCCAGCGGCATCGCGGTCGGTTTGGCGACTGAAATACCCAGCCACAACTTGCG
>JANNCN010000070.1:0-75224 GCA_031386665.1 Rhodoferax sp.
CACCCTGAATTATTTCAGCGCGGGTGGCGAAATTGGTAGACGCACCAGGTTTAGGTCCTGACGGTGGCAACACTGTGGGGGTTCGAGTCCCCCCCCGCGCACCATGGATTTAAAAATGTTTTGACAGCTGCATGCCACCCAATGGCTGGCGCTGCAGGTAACCAATTAGGAGAAGATGATGGCCGTGACCGTTGAAACCCTTGAAAAGCTCGAACGCAAGATGACGCTGACCCTGCCCGTCGGCACCATTCAAACTGAGGTTGAAACCCGCCTGAAGCGCTTGGCCCGCACCGTGAAGATGGACGGATTTCGCCCAGGCAAGGTGCCCATGAACGTGGTGGCACAGCGCTACGGCTATTCGGTTCACTACGAGGTCATGAACGACAAGGTCGGTGAAGCGTTTTCCAGTGCAGCCAACGAAGCCAAACTGCGCGTTGCCGGACAGCCACGTATCACAGAGAGCGCTGCTTCACCCGAAGGCCAAATGGCGTTTGACGCCATTTTTGAAGTCTTCCCTGAAGTCAAGATTGCCGATCTCGGGACAGCCGAAGTCGAACGCCTGGCCACCAGTGTCACTGACGCTGCGATTGACAAAACCCTCGATATTTTGCGCAAGCAACGCCGTACGTTTTCGCAGCGCGCGCAAGAGATGCCAGTGCAAGAAGGTGATCGGGTCATGGTCAACTTCGAAGGCAAAATCGATGGAGAAGCCTTTCAGGGTGGCAGTGCTGAAGACTTTCAGTTCATCGTCGGTGACGGCCAAATGCTCAAAGAATTTGAAGTCGCGGTGCAGGGTGTGAAAGCCAGCGAGAGTAAAACTTTTCAGTTGGCGTTTCCAGCTGATTACCACGGCAAAGACGTTGCGGGCAAAACCGCTGACTTCATGGTGACGGTCAAGAAAATTGAGGCCTCCCACCTGCCTGAAGTCAATGCTGCGCTGGCCAAGTCCTTGGGTATTGCTGACGCTGGGGTGGACGGCTTACGTGCCGACATCAAGAAAAATCTCGAACGCGAAGTGAAATTCAGACTGTTGGCCCGCAACAAGCAAGCGGCTATGGACGCGTTGATTTCAAAATCCGAGCTTGACCTGCCCAATGCCAGCGTTCAAACCGAAGTCGGTCGCCTGATCGAAAGCGCACGGGCTGACCTAAAGCAACGCGGCGTGAAGGATGCGGACAAGGCTCCGATTCCTGAAGATGTGTTTCGCCCGCAAGCGGAGCGTCGGGTGCGCCTGGGGCTGGCCGTGTCCGAACTCGTGCGTGCCAATGCGTTGCATGCCAAGCCAGAGCAAATCAAGGCACACATTGACGAACTGGCCGCCAGCTACGAGAAACCGGCCGATGTGGTGCGTTGGTATTACAGCGACAACCAGCGCATGTCTGACGTTGAAGCCATCGTGATTGAGAACAACGTGACCGAATTCATTTTGAGCAAGGCCACCATCACTGAGAAAGCCGTGACCTTTGACGAGTTGATGGGACAGAACTAAGTTTGAACTGATTCTGGCGGCTTGACTCTAAGCTGACAGGGCATATTGATTTAGCATCGTGATTGTGCGCAGTGGTTGTTTTGGGCTTGATCAGGACTTGCAGTCTTGAAATCAAGCCCCACTTCCTTGAAGTGACGGATTCGTCCACTCGGTTCTGTCAACCCACTTGTTTATCTAATTTGAAAGAACAGCATGACTTCCAGCAACCACTCTTTTGAAACCCAAGGTCTGGGCATGGTACCCATGGTGATCGAGCAGTCCGGCAGGGGCGAGCGGTCATATGACATCTATTCCCGCTTGCTCAAAGAGCGCGTGATTTTTTTAGTAGGCCCGGTGAACGACCAAACAGCCAATCTGGTGGTGGCGCAATTGCTCTTTTTGGAGAGTGAAAACCCTGACAAAGATATTTCCTTCTACATCAATTCGCCCGGTGGGTCGGTGTCGGCAGGCATGGCAGTTTTTGACACCATGAACTTCATCAAGCCTGACGTTTCAACCCTTTGCACCGGCTTTGCCGCAAGCATGGGTGCGTTTTTGCTGGCTGCAGGTGCCAAGGGCAAGCGGTTTTCGTTGCCCAATTCCAAAATCATGATTCACCAGCCATCGGGTGGCAGCCAGGGGCAAGCCACTGAAATTGAAATTCAAGCACGCGAAATTCTAAAAACCCGCGAGCAGTTGAACAAGATTCTTGCTGAGCGCACCGGGCAGCCGCTGGAACGAATCGCCAAAGACACCGAGCGCGACTACTACATGAGCGCTGAAGAGACCAAAGAATACGGTTTGATTGACCAAGTGATCTCAAAACGGCCTTGATGGGTATTTTTACCTGCAAGGCTTGAGCTCAGACGGCGACTTTCCTTTTGAAAGTCGCCGTTTTTATTGGGTAAAATTAAGTAACTTCTCTCCAAAAGGCAATAACAGCATGGCCGAAAAAAAAGGCGCATCCAGCGAAAAGACACTTTACTGCTCGTTTTGCGGAAAGAGCCAGCATGAAGTCAAAAAGCTGATCGCGGGCCCGTCAGTGTTTGTGTGCGACGAATGTATTGAGCTTTGCAACGAAATCATTCGCGATGAGCTGCCCGCCAGCGTGGACGCCAAAGATGCCCGGGGCGACTTGCCAACCCCGGCTGACATCAAAGCCAATTTGGACAATTATGTGATTGGGCAGGAGCCCGCCAAGCGAACGCTGGCCGTTGCGGTTTACAACCACTACAAGCGCCTGCGCCACAAAGAAAAGGCCAAAAAAGACGACGTAGAGCTGACCAAAAGCAATATTTTGCTGATTGGCCCTACCGGCTCGGGCAAAACCCTGTTGGCGCAAACCTTGGCGCGCATGCTGGACGTGCCCTTTGTCATGGCTGACGCCACAACACTGACGGAAGCTGGCTATGTGGGTGAAGACGTTGAAAACATCGTCCTGAAACTGCTACAAAGTTGCAATTACGAAGTCGATCGGGCACAGCGTGGCATTGTCTATATCGATGAAATCGACAAAATATCACGAAAGTCGGATAACCCGTCCATCACCCGTGACGTGTCTGGAGAGGGCGTTCAGCAAGCCTTGCTCAAACTAATTGAAGGCACTATGGCCAGTGTGCCGCCGCAGGGCGGACGCAAGCACCCCAATCAAGACTTCGTGCAAATTGACACCACCAATATCTTGTTCATCTGTGGTGGCGCATTTTCTGGTCTTGAAAAAGTCATTGACAACCGTACAGAAGCCTCGGGCATTGGGTTTGGTGCCAGTGTTAAGAGCAAAGCGCAGCGCAGCTTGACCGAAGTTTTCAAAGATGTGGAGCCCGAGGACTTGATCAAGTTTGGCTTGATTCCCGAACTGGTCGGCCGCATGCCAGTGGTCGCAACCCTCGCCGAGCTGAGCGAAGATGCGTTGGTGCAAATTTTGACGGAACCCAAAAACGCTTTGGTCAAACAGTATGGCAAGCTCTTGGCAATGGAAGGGGTTGACCTGGAAATTCGCCCGTCAGCGCTGAAAGCTATCGCCAGAAAAGCCTTGGCACGCAAAACTGGAGCGCGCGGCCTTCGGTCAATTTTGGAGCAGTCGCTGATCGACACCATGTTTGAATTACCCAACACGTCAAACGTGGACAAAGTGGTAGTCGATGAGTCCACCATTGAAGAAAACAAGCGGCCCTTGCTGGTCTACCGTGAAGCCGCCAAAAAAGCTTGAATGAGGCTTGACGAAATTGCGGGCACTTCGCGTGAAGTTGAAGCGGCTGACGGCGGGCTTGCTCCTCCAATTTGCTCTACCAGTGCGCACAGTGAAGGGCTGGGCTACATTCTTAAACTTGGCGACTTGAAATTGTCGCCCCTGCATTCCATATCTACCAGGTAACGAAAAGGTTTCCTAATGTCCGGTCATCCCCCTCTTCCTGCCATTCCGATTGAGTTGCCACTCTTGCCATTGCGCGACGTGGTGGTCTTTCCCCACATGGTGATCCCTCTCTTTGTGGGGCGCCCCAAGAGCATCAAGGCGCTTGAAGCAGCCATGGAAGCCGAGCGTCGAATCATGTTGGTCGCCCAAAAAGCGGCCGCCAAAGACGACCCCTTGGTCACCGACATGTTTGACGTCGGCTGTGTATCGACAATTTTGCAAATGCTCAAGCTCCCCGATGGCACAGTCAAGGTGCTGGTGGAAGGGCAACAGCGGGCCATCGTCGACAAAATTCTGGAAGGCGAGTTGCATTTCTCGGCCACGGTCACGCCAGTGGCTGCTGTCGGCGAAGCCGCAGAGAAGGGGCGCACCAAGTCCAGTGAAATAGAAGCGCTGCGTCGTGCTGTGATGCAGCAGTTTGACCAGTATGTCAAATTGAACAAGAAAATCCCCCCTGAAATCTTGACCTCGATCTCAAGCATCGACGATGCGGGGCGTTTGGCAGACACGATAGCGGCGCATTTACCCCTTAAGTTAGAAAACAAGCAGGCGGTGTTGGCCCTGTCAGGCATCAAAGAGCGGCTGGAAAATCTGTTTGAACAGATTGAGCGTGAAGTGGACATTTTGAATGTCGATAAAAAAATTCGTGGACGCGTCAAGCGCCAGATGGAAAAAAACCAACGCGATTTTTACCTGAACGAGCAGGTCAAAGCCATTCAGAAGGAACTGGGCGAGGGCGAAGATGGTGCAGATGTGGATGAAATCGAAAAGAAGATCAAATCTGCCAAGATGCCCAAGGATGCACTGAAAAAAGCCGAGGGCGAGCTGAAAAAGCTCAAGCTGATGTCGCCCATGTCGGCAGAGGCCACGGTGGTGCGCAATTACATCGATGTGCTGACAGGTTTGCCCTGGGCTGCCAAGACCAAGATCAAACACAACCTGGTCAACGCCGAAACCGTTTTGAACGAAGACCATTTTGGCCTGGATCGGGTGAAAGACCGCATTCTTGAGTACCTCGCAGTTCAGCAGCGGGTTGACAAGGTCAAGGCACCCATTTTGTGTTTGGTAGGCCCGCCGGGCGTTGGCAAAACCTCATTGGGGCAGTCCATCGCCAAAGCCACGGGCCGCAAGTATGTGCGCATGGCTTTGGGCGGCATGCGCGATGAGGCTGAAATTCGGGGCCATCGCCGCACCTACATCGGGGCCATGCCTGGCAAGGTGTTGCAAAGCCTGTCCAAGGTTGGAACCCGCAATCCCTTGTTTTTGCTTGATGAAATTGACAAACTCGGCACAGATTTCAGGGGCGACCCCTCCAGCGCCTTGCTGGAGGTGCTAGACCCCGAGCAAAACCACAAGTTTGGCGACCATTACGTCGAAGTTGATTTTGATTTGAGCGACGTCATGTTTGTGGCGACCTCCAACTCAATGAATATTCCGCCTGCGTTACTTGACCGGATGGAAGTGATTCGCCTGTCGGGTTACACCGAGGAAGAAAAGACCAACATTGCCTTGAAATACCTGTTGCCCAAGCAGCTCAAGAACAACGGCTTGAAAGACGCTGAGCTGCTGGTCACCGAAGAAGCGGTGCGGGATATCGTGCGCTATTACACTCGCGAAGCCGGGGTGCGCTCGCTTGAGCGAGAGCTGTCCAAGATTTGCCGAAAAGTCGTCAAAGGTTTGCAGCTTAAAAAAATGACGCCTCAAGTCAAGGTGGACGGCAGCAACCTGAATGACTTTTTGGGTGTGCGCAAGTTCAGCTACGGCCGTGCAGAAGAGCAAAACCAGGTCGGTCAGGTGGTCGGCTTGGCCTGGACTGAAGTGGGTGGCGATTTGCTGACCATTGAAGCCGCTTTGATGCCTGGCAAAGGCGTGATCACGCGAACCGGCTCCTTGGGCGATGTTATGAAAGAGTCGGTCGAGGCGGCGCGCACCGTGGTTCGCAGCAGGGCGGCGCGTTTGGGCATCAAAGACGAGGTTTTTGAGAAAAAAGACATTCACATTCACGTGCCAGACGGCGCAACACCCAAAGACGGCCCGAGCGCGGGCGCCGCGATGACGACAGCGTTTGTCTCGGCCTTGACCGGTATTCCGGTGCGCGGCGACGTGGCCATGACAGGTGAGATCACCTTGCGTGGTGAAGTGACGGCCATTGGCGGACTGAAAGAAAAGCTGCTGGCGGCCCTGCGCGGCGGCATCAAAACTGTGCTGATTCCTGAAGAGAATGCCAAAGACTTGCAGGAGATTCCGGAAAACGTCAAAAACAGCCTTGAAATCGTGCCGGTTCGCTGGATCGACAAAGTGCTCGAAATCGCCTTGGTGCGCATGCCAACGCCTCTGCCTGAGGAAGACCCGTTGACGGTTGCGGCCAGCGCGGTGCCCGTTTCTGCAGTGGTGCCAGCGGTGACGGCCGATGCGGCGGTCAAGCATTGAACCGCAGGGTGTAGACTGAAAATTCCGTCCCTTCAACGTCAAGCAACACACTGACGCTAGTTTGTGCCGAGCTTTTGAAGTTGAATATTGAAAACACTGAAAACACTGAAAAAACGCGCTATAATTCGAGGCTTGAAATGCGGGAGTAGCTCAGTTGGTAGAGCGCAACCTTGCCAAGGTTGAGGTCGAGAGTTCGAGACTCTTCTCCCGCTCCATATTTAGGTCTTGTTGAGCTTGCAAGACGGTTCTGATAAAAAGGGAAGCAATGCTTCCCTTTTTTGTGAAAGCTGATTTTGATGGCGCGATAGCAAATCGGTTATGCAACGGATTGCAAATCCGTCTAGCCCAGTTCGACTCTGGGTCGCGCCTCCATATTCCATGACGCATGGCTGCTATCATCTTTTTAAGCGGCGGGGTTTTTATGCGGTAGATGTTGCGTTATGCCTCACCCCACCATGTTCACTTGCTGCATGCCGACCTCGTCCAAGCCCTCGTTCACGCGCACGTTTTCGTCGGTGCTAAGTGCTTGGGCAATCACGCTCATCGTGTCCAGCAGGTCGCGTTTGTCCCAATGACCGCGCTCGTCAACCGTGCCGTTCTTCCAGCACAGCGTGAAGCGGTCTGCGGGCACAGTGCGGTCTTGCGGGTGGTTCCAGCCCACGCACACGAACGAGGCAGGCGCACCGTCAGGCCCAGGCGCGTCTGCGCTCAGGTTCGCAGCGGGCGTGCAGTCGGTGCGGCAGCGCCAGCAGTGGTTTTCGGTTTGGGTACTCATATTTTTCCGGGTATCCGTAATCTGTAGTTGATTCCGGGTTTTCCCTTGGTCTTGAATATTTAGTATGTAGCCATGGACATGTGGAAACCGTACAAGACGGCGGTCAATGCGGTGCTGCCACAGGCCACCGTGGTGATCGACAAGTTTCACATCGTCAAGATGGCAAATGAGGCACTGGAGAAGGTTCGCAAGGCCATGCGCGCCGACTTGACGTTAAAACAGAAACGGGGACTGATGCACGACCGGTTTGTGTTGCTCAAGCGGGAACGCGATCTGAACGACAAAGAGCGTTTTAACCTGGATGGCTGGGTGAAAAACTACCCGCTCCTGGGCGATGCGTATAGGCTCAAGGAAGCGTTCTACGGGGTCTACGACGCACGCAGCGTTGATTCTGCATACAGTGCCTACGGTCAGTGGCAAAAATCCATCCCGCCAGAGCTGCAAATCCACTTCCACGACCTGACCAGGGCGTTTCAAAACTGGATGCCGGAAATCCTGAACTACTTCGATCACCCCATCACCAATGCCTACACGGAATCCCTGAACAGCTTGATTCGGGTCATGGATCGCATGGGCAGGGGCTACAGCTTTGAAGCGCTGCGCGCCAAGATTCTGTTCACCGAAGGTGCCCACGTCAAACAAAAGGCCAGACCGAAGTTTGAGCGACGCAGCTTGCCGGACATCAGTTTTAGCGTGCTGGTCGATGAAGACTTTGAAACGCTTGCAATGTCGCTCCCGATGGCGTGTGAGCCGGTAAAACAATACGATGTGGCAGTGGAGCCCATCAACTACGGAGCGGACATATCAACACTGGTGCGGCTGATTGAGGCGGGGGAACTTTGAAGCCGTTTCAATCACAGATTACGGATCCCCATTTTTCCTTTCGCGCCCCTAATGAGGCATAACATTTCACTCATGGCGGACGTGCTACGCTCGCCGCATACTTCGGGCGTTAGGAAGCGCGTTGCACACTGGGCACGGCTCCCCACGCTTCACTTCTGTGCGTGTTGCAAAGTGCATCCATCCTGCATCGTGGCCGCACTTCCCGCATACCATGTGTGCAAGTTCTGGATGATCTGGTGTTTCATCGCAGAAGCTGTGATCGGTTGCTTTCATCAACACTCGCGGCGCTGCGCGTGGTGGCTTCATTTGGGCAAACATGTCAGGTGTTCTTGGCATAGTTCCTCCTAATTTAGCGTTATGCCGCCCTACCAATGCGCGCCGTCGCCTGCCGCTTCACTGCCAGCATGATGTGCGCGTACCGCATGGCACTCGCTGGACTGCGATGATTCAACACCGCTTGCACGTCCACCAGCCCACCGCCTGAACTCAGAATGGCCGTGGCCGTGCCGTGGCGTAGCTTGTGGATCGTCATGTCAGCCGGGAATTTCAGCGCCTTGCGCGCCTGGTCTACGTAGTAGCGCGCGCTGAAGTACGCGGGCGGATTTACCTTGAATGCGCTGCGCACCTTGGGGTGGATCGGCTGCACGTCGGCATCGCCGTTTTTGCTGGTTTCCATGGTGATGGTCTGCGCTTGGTGATCGATGACGGCTTCAGCCAGCTCGGTATAGCGCTTACCCTGATACCAAAGCTTGCGGATCATGGCGCGGGTGGGGCGGTGCTTGACTTGGCTGGCCAACTCCAGCATCTGGCGGCGGCTGTAGAACGCCGTGCTCATGTTGTTGACCTGTGGCACTGTCATGCGCGCCGTGGGCTTGGCTTCCCCGCCTATGCCGTGGTGCTTCCACGCAAAGTTCACGGCACTGCGTAGGTAGGCAATGCGATTTTTCAGGGTGGCTGGGGCCAACGGGTTGCCGTCTTCCCCAATGTGCCGAAGCTGAATGGCTTTGCTGATATCGGCCAGCGCTGAAAACGGACGGCCCTGATAAAAGGGAAGGATCAGATTCAGGGCGCGCGCGACTTCAATCCCATGTTTCAAACCGGGCACTCGGTGTTCAAGGTAGATGGCGACGGCATCTTCAATGAGAGGATCGGAACGACCTGAGCCGGTGGCCTGGGCGTACAGTTCGCCCGATGTTTTGATGTCGTAAGCTGTCGCTTGGGCGTTATTCCAAGCTTTAGGAAGGCGCTTGACAACCCGGATTTGTTGTCGGTTGATGCTGCGGTCGAACTCAAATACCCAGCAACTGCGGCTTTTGTCTCGGTAAATCGGCATTTGGCTTTGTACTCCAGAAGGTCGGACTCTTCAATGACGATTTTGCGCCCAAAACGGCAGCACGGAATAGGGCCAGACGGCGCCAGCAGGGCGTACACTGCGCTCTGGCTGATTCCGAGGGCAGAGGCGGCTTGAAGTGGGGTCACGTCTGCCCCAGCCTACACTGTGTCAGCCAGTCGGACATTGCCTTGCAGTCTTTCTGGGCAAGGAAAATCCGTCCATCTCTGATACAGTCATGGGCTAATTTAATGTCATACGGTGCTGTGAAGTCGAAGTATTGAACGACTTCACTTTCATAGCCTAGAACCCAAACTAAGGTTCCTTCAGGCGGCATCACACTCTCTGGCGCGACAAGCTCACGCCAGTTGATCGTGACCATACGCTTTTGAGCGGGCTTCCAGATGTAAACGGACGTTTCTTCAAAACTAGGCAGGCCGTTATCAACACTGCCCAGTGAGGGAATTCCCATAAATTTTATGCACCAACGCATCGTCGGGCTGTCCCCCTTCTGGCCACCCTCGTACCATGCCGCCATAGCTCTGTAAAACACAGGCGCGAACTCCTCACCAATCCATTCGGTTTTTTCAGTCATGATTTGTTCCTTTGTTTGAGCAACATTCCATTTGCGGCGTCTATTGCTGCGGCCCAAACAGTGCGCGGGTCTGGGTTGCCTCTGTAGGGGCACCATTCGTCAAACATCTGCTGCTCTTCAAGCGGCGTAATTGTTTGGGCTGGCTCCTGATCTGGCGGCACTTCGCGTGCACCTGCGGCGAGGAACAAAGCCCGAATCTTCCACGAACCGTCTTCAATGGTGTTCAGGCGGTGCTGTTCGTTGTTAAAGTTATGCCACTCTCCGTTTGTTCCTTGGAATTGCTCTGCCACAGGCTCCTGCGCCTCAAGCGCTGCCAGCTTGGCCTGGCACTCGGCAAGCTCGGCTTTCACAGCCTTTAAATCAGCAAGCGCCTGGGTGCATAAATCTGCTGTGTATTTGGCGCTTTGCACTGCGCTGTCGCGCGCCTCTGTCGCCGCCTCTAGTTGATCGGCCAAGCTGCTTAGTGCGTAAACAGCAGTGCCATCTGTTACCTGTTTAGCTAAAACCCTAGCCCGTGCTAGTGTTGTTGGCTTTTTGGTGTCGGTCATTTCAATAGTCTCCTTTGCCGCGAGAAGCGTTCAACACGTCTACTATTCGGTCAACGTTAGCTTGGTTGATCGCGATACGTTCCGCACGCTTCGCGGCTCGTTTTGCGTCAACCTGCGCGTTCCATGCCTCAATCTCAGGCGTGCTTCTGGGGGCTTTCGTGTACGTTGTGCGCTTACGCCATGTCGGTTTGGCTGCGGCGGTCAGACTGGTGCCGCCTAGCCCCATCGTCGCAATAGACAACGCTGCGGAGAAAAGGATTGATTTAGTGTTGATCATTTCAATGGCTCCGTTGCAGAGGCTAGTGCTGTATTCACAGCCTTTGCGATCCCAGATGGGTGACAGACGTGTGAAATCACATCACCAGAATCAACGAGGACTAGAACCCACTTCCCGCCGACATTGAGTGAAACTTTGCATTGGCCCTTTGTGTCGCGCTCTAGTTGGACAGCAGCCCATCGATTAGGCAAGACCGGCTCTCCCATGAAAGTCGGCGATTCTGACACCAGCTTCCGACCCTTTGGCCCAGATGCATAGGCTGCTTGCGCCTGCATGATTGCTATAGCTTCAGTCACGATTTTTGGTGTGACCTCCCTTGTGTAGTTGCCATCGTAGTCGCGGGACATGATGCGGTTTGAGTTAAGCGCTTCCAGCACCTTCTTTGCGTCTTCTTTGTTCATAACAGCCCTTTCATTGCTGTGACAGCATCTTTAATTCCGTTGTTGTAAATTCTGCCGGTGCTGTGGATTTTGTTTTCGTGCGCTTCGCTCAAACGCTCATCTTCAGCCGCTGCAATGCACTCCTTAATCGCCTGCTTGCGGCCTGCTTCAAAGGTCTCCTGATAGCTTGGCTCTTTTTCGGTTGTAGCCCACCACGCTTCAAAGGCCCCACGGGATTTGTCGGTCATATCAATCTCCCCATCTGCGCAGCCACATGAAGGCGGGCCAAGTTGAGCAAGCATTGATCGTTGTTGTTCATCCGTCATCGGCTGCGTTTCGCGTGCTACTACTTTAGCTCCTGTAATAAGCGTGACGGCATCATTCCAATCATCAGCTTTGCATTGCCCTTTTTCACAGCCGCACGCTGAATACGAACAATTTTTAAACGCGATAGGCGCTGGCTCGCGTGCTCCTGCGGCGAGATAGAGTTTGTCGCCGTCTTGCGGCGTGTATTGGCCCCATTGAAAGGCAAAACGGCCTGCCAACGCTAACACGGTGGCGATAGGTTCCTGCGCCTCAAGCGCTGCCAGCTTGGCTTTCAAGTCTTCATTCGCCTGCCACATGCGGGCCGCATAATCTGACTTATTGATAACCTCGCTTTTCAACCCGAAAAGCTCTACTTCAGCCGCCGCCAGCTTGGCCCGGCACTCGGCTAGTTCCGCCTCCATGCGTCTGACCTCGGCATAGAATGCAATGCGGTTTTCGACGCGCGCAGAGAATGGCGCGTTGTCTTCACATGCAGCCGGACAATCCTTGAACAACTCCACAATCTTGCTCATGTTGTTTTCTCCTTTGCGATGGCTGCTGATTTGCGCAGGTAGCTCTGCACGTCATCGGTTGCCTTGTTGTAGGCGGTTTCTACGCGGCGCTCGTCGTCAACGGTGGCGTCCGGGTACCCCGTCGTTGTCTCCATTGCACGGGAAGCTCTGTAGTAACCGAGCAGCACGTCCCGCTCGGCTGTGAGTCGGTCAATGGTGTCTGCAATGCGGTCAGCGTTCGCTTGGCTGATCGTGCCGTGCACATCGCGCAACATGATCAGCGCGTCCTTGACGGAAAGCAGTGGGCTTGGTTCTTTGGTGTCGGTCATCCGGCAATCTCCTTCAATGCTTCGTCGCGGGCTTGATTCAACTCGGCCATCTTGGTTGGGTCGCCGCCCTTGTCCGGGTGATGTTCGCTAGCCAGCGCGCGATAGTTAAACTTGATTTCAGCCTCAGTGACAGGGCCGATGCCGCACTGCAAGACCTCGCGCCATGGCCGCTTCATGCCCGCCACAATCGGCGCTGCCAGCGCTGTGAACCCAGTAAACGCCCGCTCCATCATGGAGCTGCTGCCGTGGCGCTCGATGGCCCGCAAGGCCTCAATCGTCTTGGCAATGGCGTGGATGTTCTCGTGGATCGTCCAGTAGCTATCGCAAGCAAATACCATGGGCTTTTTCTGGCGCTGAAAGAACACAGCTACACCCGTGTCACCGACGTAGCCCTGGCGGGCGTAAGGCATGCCGTCCTGACGGTACTGGGCATTGCTGCTGATGACCGGGAGCGTGCCGCCCAGCTTGCGGATTTCGTCCAGAAGGCCGCGCGTGGCTTTCTCCATGCCTGTCGAGAACTGCGACTTGCCGGGGTTTTGAGTGCGCTTCCAGCCTGCGGGCCATTGAAGCGGGTATTGGCGTTCTGGGGTCATGGTTACGCTACCTTCAAAGCCAAGTCGGCATTGGCGGGCTTCATCAGCACGCGCTGGTTTTGATTGACCAGTGCCGCGAACTCGACAAGATCAGCCTCCAGCGCTTCGATGTATTCTTCGTCCCGCTCCACCCGCTTGCGCCATAGCTCTTTGCCGATGGGCTCAAGCGCTGGGCAGTACAGGCAGAACTCCCAATACTTTCGGTCGGTGACGTACATGCAGCCCTGCACCTGGTCAAGGTAGTCGCTGAAGTCGCCATCAATCAGGATGTCGCGCAGCTTCTCGGGTGACACCAAGCACTTGTACTCACTGCCGCCGTCGTCATCAATCAGGCCGTCTGCGCTAGCACCGAACAGGCGGTCATCGGTGAGCACGAACCCGGCGCGCATGATGCTCAAACCCGTCTGGATTTCATGCGCCATGCGTGCGGCGGGCTCCAGTTCGTGGCCGCGCTTCATCTGCCACGTTTCAAAGCCTTCGTCCAAGGGCTTGCCGCTGATGCGCTCAATGGCCAAGCGAAAAGCGTAGTCTTTGGCGGCTTCGGTAAATTGGCCGGCATTCTTGCCCGTTTTGAGTTTCGAGCGGGCAACCCTGAACATGCTGGCGGTGATGATGCCCGCTCTGGCGGCATGCCAGCCCTCGCTCCCTTGCTCACAATGCACGAGGATCATGATGCACCTCGCATCGTTGCCAACAGGGCTTCATACTTGGCCGACAGTTCGGCGCGTTGATCGGGTGCAGCAACTTCGCCAATCCAATCGGCTGCAACGCTCAGAGCATCTTCATTTTTGGCCTTGAGCATGTTGTCCAGCACGCTGGCATAGGTGACCTTCGGCGCGTCAGCCTTTGGCGGCTCTGGCTTCACTTCCGGTTTTGCCTCGGGTTTTGAGGTGTTTTCCACAGTCCGGGCCTTGTCGGCAGCAGCAGCCGTTTCTTTGTTTTCATCGTGCACGCTGGCCAAGGTTACGCGGTTGTCTTTCCCGGTTTCAGCCCAGAATTTTTGATAAGCCTGCGCACCTTTGGCGGCAGCAGCTTGGGACGCGGCCAACAGCTCGGGTGGGACAACGGGGGCCACCACGTCAGCCTTGCCCATATCGCGCGGCCCGGTGTCCAGCTCGTCCGGCGTGTACACACCAAGAAGTACATCAGGGCAGTGCAGGCGCGTCCAGCGCTTGACGGCCAGGTACGCTATCTGCTGGCGCGGATCATCGGCCCACAGCGGTGAATTGCGCACGCGGCACTGAACCAGCAGCAATTCCAGCAGACGCGGTTTGTCTTCGCCCTTCATAGTGGCCCATACCCGAATGCCAAGACCATCCTCATCCTTGATCGTCCAAGCTGGCACACGGTATTTCAACGGCTTGCCGGTGTCTTCGTCCACTTTCTTTTTGGACTCGCGCTCTTCAAATTTACCCATGACTTTGGCCCAGTCCCCGAACCACTCGTAATTGATGCGATCCTTGGTAGGAGCCATGGTGTTGACCACGGCATTGACCAGTTGGGCCTCGTAACCCAAAGTGCCGCTGACAACGTGAGTCTTTTGCGCTACAGCGAAGGGGTTCATGCCCCACTGAGTGGCCTGCATCACCACGGCGAGACAGTCGCCCTGGTTCTTTTGTAAGTGGCGCGGCACTGTCGCCATGCCCTTGGCCATGATTTCGGCCACAGCCATCATTTGGTGAAAATGTGCCGGGTCTAGAATCAACGCGGTACTGCCCGGTGATCGCATCTGAGCGACTGGATAGGCTTCAGTCTCAGTAGTTACCAGTGCGGTCGTTTCGGGTTTGGTGATGGTGTTCATGCTTGTGCTCCAGTGAATTCAGATTCGATGTGACGGCCCAAGGCCGGAAAGTCCATATCCATCAGCCATTCCAGAACCTTGGACTCATGCACGCGGTAGTGCAGCGCCAATGCCTCGGTAATAGCAATGTCGGTCGGACGCATGGGCTTGCGGATATTCGGCACGACCTTGACGGGCGCGGGTGCCACTGCCTGGGCATAAGCTGCTATTTGTTCTCCAAATGTCTTTTGCTCAACCATTGGAGCGGCAGCTACGGCTTCGCGGCGAGAAACCTCAGCCTCACGCGCAGCCAGATCATCAGCACGCTTTTGGATCGTTGCGGCTTCGGCATCACGCGCCACCTTGGCATCCGCTTCCTGCTTGTCGCGCAGCGCTTGGGCTTCGAGATCAATGCGGGCTTGCTCCGCCCGTTGTGCGGCCAATTCGGCCTGCTGGCGGGCCAGTTCAGTGGCTGCGGTTTCCTGCTCCACCTTGGCGGCATGGAGTTGGCTCAGAAGCGTGCAGGTTTCGTTGAAGGCGGTCATTGCCTCGTCGCCAAACTCTTCAAACGACAATTCGACCATGGCGGGCATGCCGTCGATCAACTGATTCAGGCGGTCTGATGTGCGGCACAGGTTGGCAGTCCCACGCACGTCCTTGATGGTCTGAATGCGGGCTTTGTGACCGGCAATGCGTTGGCGCTCGGCTTCGATTTCGGCCTGGCGGATAGCCTCAATGCGGTTTTCCTCCTCTGTGACGGCTTTGTCGTAAGCCAACTCAATCGGCGCGGCAATGGCGGTGATGCGCTTGGCTTCGCTGTCCACCAAGCGGCCATAGTCCAACGACGCCTGCTTCTCAGACTTGCGCGTCGCTTCAATGGCTGTGCGGAACGTCACCATTTCGGCGCGGTTCTTTTTGGTGGCTGCCAGCGCCTTGGCTGTAGAGACATCAGGCGGGCTGGTCAACACGCCGCCGTGCTTCTCCAGAATGAGGGCAATGCCTTGCTCGATTGGATTGAATATCGCCACTTCGGAAAGTTTGGGCGCATCAATAACTTGCTGATTACTCATGTATCACTCCATTGGTTAAGAATTTCGGCTTAAGTTGCCCCAAGCCCGCTTTGCCGACCTGATGCGACTTGCACCACCCCGGCGATAAAAAAAGTACAGGCGGACAAAAGTCATTGGCGCGGCTCCCTGCGGCGGTCGCTGTTTCTTCCGTCTCGCTCGTCTTCAATCGAGTCAATGCAGTGCGCAAGAATCACAGAGATGCAGAGGGCCACAACGCACCAAATCACAACTTTCCCGACTTCCCACCAAATTTGGTCACTCATGGTCAGATTTCTTTTTTCGTTCAGACCAGCGCTTTTCGACCCAGCGGTCAATCGCCCAAACAACCGCTGCGAAAACCATGGACGCCAAGCCCAAGCAGATCAATTCGTTGATGGTTTTCATTCGGCTTCAACCAAAAAGACTGCTGCTGTGGTGACCATTTCGCGCAGCAAATCACGCGCCTGCTGTGCCATGACGGCCTGCGGCATTGCGCTGTACGCGAGGTTTAAAACAAGTTGCATGGCCTGCGACATGTCCGGGCCGTTGTCTTTGCCAAATTTCAGCGAATCAACCAGAACTTCGGAAACCGTTTGCACCCGCATGGGTGAAAGGGCATCGTGGGCAAGAGGTCGATTCAGACGCTTTTCCCAATCGACAGTTGGCGGCGCAAATGTGGCAATTGCGTTGGCATCGCATTTTTTGCAGGCGGCAAGGAAGGCGGCTGCAAATTCGTCTTGTGCGTTTTCGGCGTGATCTTGCGGGAAATCCGAGAGAAGGCGGGCAGTCACAGCGCAGCCTCTTTTGCGGCCATAGCCCGAATAAAAGCCGCAGCGGCATCGTTTTTGGCGTAGAAATTTGGCAAAGGCCAATCGGCTGGGCAGGACTTGCGCAGGATAAGGCGCGCTGCTGTTGGCGTATCAAATTCGCGTTTGAGCGTTTTCCCGGCCTCTCCTGCTTTAGTGACAATCCACCCGGCAGCGCAATGCGTAGTGTTGCAACTGTGGTGCCAGCTTGACATGTCAAAATTAGCAGTGCAACCATTTGTTGCCTGCATGATTTGCGTGTAGGGCAACTCAAGTTTTGGCGTTTTTTCTTGTAGTTCTTTAAGCCACGCCAGTTGATCGCCAGACAGCCACGCCAGTTGATCGCGAGACAGCCACGCCAGTTGATCGCGAGAGTCGGATGGGTCAGTTCCCAAAAATATTAGCAATTCATCGTTTGTCATTCATTTCTCCTGTTGTTGGACACTTGATCGGTCACTCCCCTCAAACCGCATTGCAGCTAGCTGCTAGACCGCAGGTGGTGTTTGCCTGCTTTGCTTTCCCTTGCCACACCAATCAGTCGGGGAAGGTCTTGTCGCGGTTTGTTTGGGTGCCTGGAGTGAACTGTAGCATTGCTACACATATCTGTCAAGCGTTGCTACACAAAATATGCGAAAATATTCCCTATTGCAAACCCTGCCCCTGGGTTCAGGCGTAAAAAAGCCCGCGTGATGCGGGCTGTAACGTCAAGTTCACCGGCTAAGTCCGGTGCAACGTCCTGTTAGGTTTTAAATAGGAGTAACGCATGGACGACGACCCACTCAAGGAGGCGCTTGTTTATTCAAAAATGGTGCTATGTGAGGCGGAGTCTTGGAAAATCGCAAGAGCGTTTCTTGGTAGGCACTGTCACGAACCGGAGCCTCAATCTCCCTTTGTTCGTAGGCTACTTGGATTGTCGCCAAGTAACGAAGAAAAACTTGGTGGTCATACCCCGGTTGCGCCTGCAAGCCCAAGACTACTTGAGTAAGCGCAGTCGTGACGCCCGCGAAATACTCAACAATTTGCTTGTGCGCAGCTTCAATTTCGTCGTCACTCATAAACACCCCTGAGATTGGTAAGAACCTAACCTGAAATAACGAGCATAGTCCCGTCGATTAAGTGCTTGCATAGACGCTGGAATGCCTTGCTTGGAAGTGAATTTAGTCTTTGCGGTTTGGCCTGACTACCAAATTTTCAAAGCCGATGGCAAATCCAACGGTAAGCAGAAGCACGGGAACTCCGGTTAGGTTGTATTCCCCTATGATCCATAAATTGAACAGCAGGACGGCTCCTCCAAAGAGCCTTAGTTTTGTGGTTGTCTTCATGAGATTTCTAATTGTGCTCGGCGCATGACTCATTGATAAAAAAGGAATCGTCATAAAGGCAGCGGCAGGCTGCTGCAATTAAGAACGCGCCCCTCTGATTTTTGGTATTTTTAGCATTCTTTAAAATGCAGCTATTTGAATCTTTGTGACCCAAAATACCGCGTCCCGACCCCTTTCTGATGTCGTAAAACCCACCCGGATTTGCTTGTAGACAGGTGTGTACTGCTGCTGTCGTTATTGCTTCGTTTTCGCTTCCCGGCATCTTGTCAAGGATGCAGTCGGCATAGTTTCCCGAAAACGCTACTGACGACAGGAGAAGCATGGGCAAAGCCGCTAAAAACCTCATTGATTTCTCCTTAAAAATCTTCCCCTTGCCAGGCCTTCACAACTCGGCCAAACACCTCAAAATCCATGGTTTGATCAATTGTCCACGTCTCGTATTTTTTGTTTTCTGACAGCACGATCAAGCCTTTTCCAGGTATGCGTTGAAGGCGCTTAATAAAGCCTTCGTTGTCCACCCTAAAAAAGTAGACGGCATCGCCTTCAACGCTGTTGACCCCACGATCAATGACTAGAGGGTCACCGCTGTTGAACATGCCCTTCATGGAGTCGCCAAAGCCAGTGACGATGCACAGGTTGGCAGAGCCAGTGTGGCTTTTGATATTCTTCTGTAGCCACTCCTGATTGACCGTCCAGCCACGGATCACACCCGGTTGGTCACGTAAAAGTAGTCCCCTCCCCATAGATCCCCCTGTTTTGAACTGAGGAATCACAAGCTCGTCTGGCTTTGTTTTTAGATTCCCATTGGTGCCAATTTCAATTGGATTGACTTCTTGCGCCAACCGTGGGCTGATTTCAGCAAGCGAGCAGCCGAACCCGCGTGCATAGGCTTTTGCTGCGGCTAAGTTGATCGGCCTGTGTTCCTTGAGATGCTGGGTGACCATGGAAGGCCCACCAGGCAGGGCATTGGCCCTAGCAAATTCAGCCTGCCCAATCCGTTTTTCAGATTTCAGAAGGTCAAAACGCCTTTGCAGGTGACGCGCTTCTTCAGTTTGAGTCCAGATTTTTAACATAAAGCGATGCTAGGCAAAAATATGTGTAGCGTGGCTTTAGTATTTCGTGTAGCATTGCTACATGGAAAATCATAAATCACCTATTGAGATCGCCTGTGATGCGGTTGGGTCACAGGCTGAAATGTCCCGAATTCTTGATGTTTCTCCAGCAATGGTGAATCAGCTTGTCAAAGGATCAAGGCCCGTACCGATTGAGCATTGCCTGGCCATTGAGACGGCTACAGGCGGCAAAGTCACCCGCCAAGAACTGCGCCCAGAAGATTTTTGGCGCATCTGGCCTGACCTTGCGCACCTTGCGCCAACTGCGCAGGCCACCTAAATGCGCCCCTTCGCCCCTTTGACCGCCGACACCGCCCGCTGCCACGGCTTCACCTGTCCCCATGACCGTGACACATGCCGCCGATTTACCGAGCGCGGACTGGCGGCGGCTCATACGAACTGGACGAATGGTGATTTCGTAGAGTCATTGATTGCGCCTGGCACAACGCGGCGCGATTGCAAGTTGCAAATTCCCGTCAAACCTGCTTCAGCAGCATCGGCGACATGAACCCAACCACTCCCACCGCTTACGCGCGGACGATGACTGGCGGCAAGCGTGACTCGAAGTGCGAAGCCCGCATTACCGATGATGTCAAGTTCGACTTGCAGCGTCGTTGCCACGAGCTTGGCATGACTGAAAGCGACTTTGTAGGCCGCTTGATCGAGGTGAGCTTGTACGGGTTTGACCATGTGCTGAAGTTAGAACGAGATCGAATCGGCAAGGTCTGTGGTTTGTCGGGTTTTGCGCAGGGGAAAACAACATGAGCGACTACAGCCACCCCAGTTTTGGGCTGCCAAGCCAGAGTCCGTTTGACATTCTGAAGCAGTCGCGCAGCCAACAAGTGGCCTTGGAGCCGGCGGTACCGCGCAATGCCGACGAACGCGCCAGCGTGGTTCTGAAGCCCGCCCGGTTTGGGATTTCGGTGACAAGTCGAGAAGCGAGTGACCGGACTAATTCGATTCGGTTTAGGTCAATGGCGGATAGGGACGCTGGTCTCGTCGGGGTAATTTCATGACCCTGACTTACACGCAAATCCGCGTGATGCACTGGCTGCATGAGTTTCACCGCGAACACGGCTTCATGCCGACAAGCGCCGAAATGGCCAGCCATTTTGGGTGGGCCTCGCCAAACAACTCGTTTGGACACATTGACGCCCTTGTTCGGCGTGGAGCGCTGACTAAGGTTCGCAATGTGTCCAGGGGGCTGCGGTTCACGGATGAAGGCACAAGGCTTGTCGGTGTCATCAAGAGCGATGGTGCGCCCGCGATGGTGGGCTTGCGGGTGTTGGAGTATTGGCAGGTGAAGCAGTTTGCAGGACGTTTGGCGGGGAGTACAAATTGATTTCAGGCGCGGCTAGGGTAGCTCCCAAAAAGGCGGTCTTCCGGCCCGCTCTGCCGATGTCCTTTCTGCCGGGCATATCGGAGATGCAAATGGGATTCATGACTTACAAAGAGCAGCTTCTGCATCCGAGCTGGCAGCGCAAGCGCCTTGAGATGCTGGAAGCTGCAAACTGGGAATGTTCGGAATGCGGCGGCAAGGAAAAAACCTTGCACGTCCATCACAAACAGTACATCAAGGGTCGCATGGCTTGGGAGTACGAAGCAACGCAACTTGCCGTGTTGTGTGAGGACTGCCACTCTGAAGAGCACAAATCTTCTACAGGGATAAAAGAACTTCTATCCGAAATTGGCACCAATGATGCCTATGCACTGGTGTCTGGATTCAACTATTGGAATGACCGCTGCAACGCAAAAGAAAGGGACGACGCATCCAAAGTGAATGCGAACGCATTTGCAGCCGGTTTTGTGGCATGGCTTGTTTACCACCTTGACAACAGCGAGATGGATAAGGTTGCGGAGTTTGCTACTTCAGTTATGAATGACATGGCTGAACCACGTCTTGTCTATCAACATAACTCACACAGTGTGTTTGGTAGGGTTACGACGGGGAAGGAAAAATAATGGCCAGGATTCGGACAATTAAGCCCGAGTTCTTCACAAGTGAAGACATCGTAACGATGACGCCGCTTGCACGCCTCTTTTACGTGTCGCTGTGGTGTGAAGCTGACCGTGAAGGCCGTCTTGAATGGAAGCCCGGAACATTGAAGATGCGGTATTTTCCGGGCGACAACTGCAAGATTGAAAAGTTGGGCGACGAGTTAACCGCCCGTGGGCTGATTCAGATTTATGAAGTAGGCGCAAAAAAATACGCGCTGATCCCCACTTTCAAAGAACACCAAGTCATCAACAACCGCGAATCTGAAAGCACTATCCCAATTCAATCCACGCGTGACGACGCGTGCATCACGCGTGAAAGCGGAGTGCAAGCGGAAAGGAAGGAAGGAAGGGAAGGGAAGGGAAGGGAAGGAAGGAAGGGAATGGAAGGAGTAGGGTCAGATCCGCAAGAGCGGTGCACCGATGACAGTCCCGTGCGAACCACCGCAAAGCGGCGACAACAAATCCCGGATGCTTTTTACCCTGACCAAACCGGATTAGACAAAGCCCACGGTAAAGGCTTGTCAGTCGCAGTACAGCTCACAAAGTTCGTTGATTACCACGTAGCCAAAGGCTCTGTCATGGCTGACTGGCAGGCCGCATGGCGGACATGGATCGGCAACGCCCGGCCCGATGGCCCCAATGCCGCGCGCCCGAAGTACGCAGCTGCCGCCGCCGCCATTTTTGACGACGAACCCACCAACCACCCGGAGACTGTCGATGTTTAAGCCCGTAGTTGTCGATCTAAAAAACTTTTCCAGCACCCGCAACGCCGTTGATGAATCATGCGCGGCACAGGTGTTTAAAACCTTTCACGGGTTTTACGGCGCATTGTTTTTGTCGAAGTTTGCGACGGGTCTCCTGGACGGCAAAGGCCATGACCGGGGCATTCACAGTGCAAAAACGGTTTGGGCGACGGCGTTGCAGCGGTTCGATTTTGCAACTGTCGGAGCCGCTCTGGATGCCTGCCAAGCGCTGCACTCAAAGTTCCCACCGACCATGCCCGAGTTTGTTGGCCTGTGCATTGCTCACCAGCCTCAAACGCATACCGCACCAGCCCAGCCACGGATTGAGATGGGCCAGGCGCTGCGCAGCGCGTATGCCGCCAAGTGCCGTGCCATCAACGCCAAACACGCACAGGCTGCGGAAATCAAGGCCAAGGGCTACAGGCCGTGGGAGCCGACGCTGACGGGACTTTACCAGGGCATTGCGCAAGCCGTGGCGCTGGCGGGCGGCGATGAGGTGGCTTATTTGCGTAGCACGGAGGCCGCATGACTCGCATTTACGCTGCCAAGCGCTTGCTTGAGCATGGGCCGCTGACCCGAAGTGAGTTGCGCTGCATCACCGGGTGGCATCAATCGACGGTTTCCGCTGTGCTGGCTCGATTGCTGTCAAGCGGCATTGCGAAACAAGAAATTGGCGAGGGCGGGTTTGACCTGTACGTACTCAAATGAATGTTGCAACACCAACCATGACGATTAACGGCGTGCTGTACATAGAGCAAGCCACCCCACTGAGCCTGGTGGTTTTCAACGCTTGCAGCGGATGCGTTTTTGATTCAAAGCCAAAACTGTGCGGCATTGCCATTGACGGCGCGGCCAAAGAGGCTTTTGGTGGCGATTGCCAACAGCGTGATGTTATTTATGCGGAGGCCAGCGATGCATGAAATCAACATTTCAGACGGCCGATTTTTTGACCCATTACCTGACGCTGGCTCAACATCCACTGTGGAAGGTATACGCATGGCAGAGAGTCAACCAAATGGCTCGCGACTCGGATTTGTTTTTGGAACTCCCCGCGCAATTGACAGCGGCCATGCTGGCCTTGAAAGCGCCATCCGGGCCTACGTGTACGCAAGGCTAATTTGCGGGAGCGGGGAAGCTTGTATGCAACAACTGGAGCAGAGTAAATGACCCAAATTCTTGTGCTGATCGCGGCTGTCATTTTTACAATTTCAGCGGTTGGCGGTTCCTGCTCTACGGCGGCTTGGTTGGCCTGGCTGTTTGCATGTTATGTGTGGGCTACAAGATGACCCGCTACGCCCTCCGCCGGGACGCAAACGAGAGCCCCGTGGTTGACGCTCTACGGGCCGCTGGTGCCGTGGTGACGATCATCGGCTTACCTGTTGACCTACTTGTCGGCTACGTCGATTCGGCGGGCGTAAAGCGGTTCGCCTTTTTTGAGGTCAAAGACGGCGGGAAAGTGCCAAGCGCCCGCAAGAAAACAGAGGTTCAGGAAGCGTTTTTTGCAAAGCATCCGGGCTGGCCTGTTTGTCTGGTGGACAGCCCCGAAGTGGCGCTGAAGCATTTGAAAGTTTTGAAGGTGGGGGCGTGAATGAGTTGGCTATTTGTTCCGGGGTTGGAATGCTCTCAGAAGGACTGCGAGCCGGGCTCGGCTACTTGGGCATCAAGACTCGCACCGTCTGCCACATTGAGCGGGAAGCACACGCAGCCAGCGTCTTGGTCTCGCGCATGCAAGACGGCTCTTTGGACGCAGCGCCTATCTGGTCAGACCTTTGCACCTTTGACGCAGCAGCGTGGTGTGGAGTCGTGGATATCGTCGTTGCCGGATTTCCGTGCCAAGACATTAGTCTTGCCGGACGGCGTGCCGGGCTTGATGGCGCGCGCAGCGGTCTGTTCTTCGACATCCTCAAAATTGCCGACGATTGCGGTGCGCAATACCTCTTTTTGGAGAACGTCGCAGGCATCGCTTCTGCCACCGCCACCTCTTTGGATCAAGCTGTCGCCGCCGAAATTACCGGCGAACGCTACCGACCAGCAGGTGATGCAGTGGGAGAGTCGGATGAGGCTGTACTTGAAAGAGCAGCCGCCCGTGTCGTGGGAGAACTGGCCGACCGGGGGTGGGACGCGGAATGGCTCACTCTTTCAGCGGCCGAAGTGGGCGCCAGCCATTGGCGGGAGCGGTGGTTTTGCTGGGCTTGGCGAAGCGTGGACTACGCCGGATGTGTGCAGCGGTGCGAGGGACATGAGCAAGGTCAATCCACAAGCGCAGAAGCGGGCAAAATCCAAGCGAACGACGGGATTGCCAACAGAAGTGGCAATGTGGGCACCACTGACAAGCAGCGAACACACAGGAGCAGCGCACCCAGACAGCAAACAGGGGGCAGTCAACTTACGAAGTCAGGTGGGTTTGTGGCCGACACCCAGTGCCAGCGTGACGAACGACGGCGAGACACCGGAATCATGGCATGCGCGAGCTGCGAAAACCAAGGCTGCGACGGGTGCGAACAACGGCCTGCCCCTGACGGTGGCAACGGCGCAATGGGCGCAATGGCCGACACCGGCAGCGCGGGACAGCAAAGGCGCGAACTCGGAAGAGCATGTATTGGTCACGGGGGGCAGAAAACACATGGATCAACTAGCCAATTTTGTGGCCTATTCGCCCCTGGCCCAAGCGACCCGCGATGGAGAGACATCATCGCCGCCAAGCCCTGGATCGCCCCAGCTATCGACAAAACGACTGAACCTGTACTTTGCGGAATGGCTGATGGGTTGGACTTCAACAACCGAAGCCAGCGCCTTAAGTGCGTTGGAAATGGGGTCGTGGCGCTCTGCGCTGCAACAGCAGTTGTGCAGCTTTTTCGACGATCTGGATTGATGAATAAATGAAAACCCAAGCTGACACGCAAACCCGCGAACTCTCAGAATTCGCGCCACCGGCCCAGCCAGCCGTGGAATTTGACGAGCGGGCACCATGGCCTAAGCCTGAGCCTAAAAACGTCACGCGGGTGGCAAAGGACAAGCTGGCAGAACCTTTTAAGCGCTGGCTGGCGCGGATGGCGGCTGAATGACCCAAACCCGCTTAACTGTCGCTCTCTACAACCCCCAGCAAGCCCACGCGGCAATCATGGCGCAAGTCTGGCCATTGTGCAAAAGCATGCTGATGGCGGGGCACAGAATGACAATCGAACTGCGCAAGGAAAAGCGCAGCGATGCCCAAAACCGCGTGATGTGGGCGCGGTTGACCGACTTGTCAGAGCAAGTGGACTGGTACGGGCGCCAGCTGGCGGCTGAAGATTGGAAGCATGTTTGCAGCGCGAGTTTGAAAAAAATGGACGTGGTGCCGAATCTGGAAGGGACTGGATTTGTCGCGCTGGGGCTGTCGACCAGCGCAATGACCAAAGCCGAATTGAGCGACATGAACGAATTAATTATGGCGTTTGGGGCCAGTAAAGGCGTGAACTGGTGCGTTGCATCGCTGTGCGGCGATGTTGATCCGCTGGACACCCTGCCACCAGCCAAAGGGCAAGCTAAGGTGACGATTGACGCTGAAACTGGGGAAATCACTTGAAAACAATGAAGGAAAAATATGAGCCTTTTTCAGTGCGAGGTGTGTGGGTGCTGCGAAAACACTGCGTTGTCGTTCCAAGGGTGTGACGGGTATGCGATTAAGTTTTTTGACTGGTCGGGATTTGAAGACCGCAAAGGAAAGAAATTGTGCAGCGCATGCGGGCCGAACAAATACTCGGACGGGAAACCATCCAAATTAGGGGTTTGGCATGGGAAATTCCAGCGTCTTTATTTGCCCCTTGGAATGTTCAAAACCGCCGAAAACGGCAACCTTGAGCACAAAAAAACAGGTGAGCAAGACATAAAAATTTACGTTCTGCCTGATCCTGCCACGCTCCAGGCTCTGGGCGCAACTGAAAGAAAACCATGAACGACAAAGAAATTCGCGAGTTGCTCAGATTATTAAAGGAAGGCCAAGCTGCCGCGCTTGACCCAAATCCAAAAGACCCCGGCTCGGTGGTGCGTTATCTGGACTGGGCCATGGAAATGCTTGAAAACGAAATGCCAACGATGGAGAGCGCCGAATGTCCCGTGGAATAGGCGCAAACATCAGAAACGCATGCGCACCGCGATGCCTGAATTACATAGAAAGTGTGCTATTAAAATGACCAAAGTCGTCGACCGCTCATGGGTTCCCGATCTTTTTGGAGTTGCCGATCTGATCGGAATGCAAAATTGGAAGCCGAACAAGTGCCCTGTAGAAGAAAACGCCGTAGTCCTTGTGTTGTTAGAGATCAACGAACTTATAGGTTGGGGACGAGCTAAGTACTTTTGCTGGGAGAAAACTGGCGACCCCTACAGTGTTTTGCGATGGAAATTGGACGCCAAATAACAGCCGCCAAACGACGATGAAAAGCAAAAACAAGCCCGCACCAACCGCTCACGAGAAACGCCATATCGAGCGCATCGCGGCGCTGCCATGCGTCGTTTGCGACACGTATGCAGGCAGCGAGGTGCACGAGCCAGAGCAAAGTTTGTGGTTCGCCAGCATGCCTTTGTGCGCCGCCTGTCACCGTGGTGATGACGGTTGGCACGGGACAAGGTTGCGCTGGACGTTGCGAAAAATGACGGAATTGAAAGCAATCGACAAAACGTGGAGGCTGCTTTCGTGAGCCAACTATTAAAGATTCTTCAATAGTTGCTCGAATTTCTCGAATAACTGCTAATAAGTCAACTAAGTCACCGACATCAATAGACCTTTCGCTATTACTTTTTGAGCAATACTTGGAGATTTGCGAATGAAAATCAATGACCTGCCTATCGCTGCAAACTGGTTGGCAATCGCTCTTTGCCCGGACTGCTACGGACTAAAAATATACGCACAAAACCCTTGTAATTAACTTAAGTGTGTATATAATAGAGTCATGGTAAGCAATAACGCAAACCAGCAACCGGAGAAAAGACCATGAACACACCAAAAATACAGGTAATAAGGACACAAAAAGACGGCAAACCCGCCGTTGAAATTGTTGTCCGTAACTCGATGTTTAGCGCAGAATTACATGCGCTCGTTGGGAGTCTGGGATACGTTGCAACCCCAGACATCGCCAACCGCCGCGCCATCGTTTGCACAACAGCGGAAGAAATCGACGCGGCTCGTAATCCGCTGGTGAAGTTTTTCGACGGAAAAGGGGAATGGAAATGAGCGTTTTTGCAACGATCTACAACCAAGAATTCACGCCCCTTACTGAGGGGGCGGAAGTAGAGACCGACGCGGGTTTTCACGAGATAGAAACCCAAGCGCAGGAACTGGCGGCAGCGGGAACGAAGTGCTGCATCCGCTGGAGTCGGGACAGTGACGGCCAAGTTGCGTACTGGGGGCCAAAGGGAGCGACGTTGCAGCCGCACTGGTACGCCAAGCCGGGACGCCCGGAAGAGATGCAGGGCGGCAAGCGGCGAAACGTGTATTTGGACGATGCGAGCTTGGCCAAGGCGGTCGAGCTTGGCAATGGGAATGCCAGCGATGGCATACGAATGGCGCTGGCTCGTGCGGGCTAACAATCAAGTATCCAGCAGACAAAAAGAAAAGCCACCCCTAGAGGTGGATTTACAAGAATAGAACCTGAGAACTTTATTATACCGGAGCCCAAAACATGACACCAAAATCAAACCGAGAATCCGTACTTTGTGCGATTCACACGATTTGCGAACATCGCAGTGCGGCCAGCAAGCAGCAGATTGTTGCGATGACGGGCCTGAAGCATCAAATCGTCGATGAACACGTCAAAAATCTGCGTGAGTCTGGCAAGATCAACATGATTGTTGGCGGTTTTTATGAGCCAGCCGACACGATGCCCGAGCGACTGGTGTCTGTGACGATTCTGCCGATGGGCCGGTACAAAATTGAAATTGGTGATCTTGTGAACGATATCAGCGGGCGTGAGGCGTTTTCGCTAGCCAAGATGATGGCGGGACAGCTAACGGCTTTCAGGGCGGGGATGTAGGCTATGAGCATGAAACACAAAATATCAGAATTGACAGGAAATCTGCTCGACCAAGCGGTGGCTTTGGCCGAGGGGTTTGCGTTGGTGTCCCAACGTCAAATTTACGCAGCATGCCCGGTGCGCAAAGTGCTGGCGAATAAATCGACACACCCAAGCATGGATGCTGTGATTTACCACCCATCCGAAAAAACTGACGAAGAAGGTTGGCATAACCAAGAATATACGCCATCAACCAACTGGGCTCAAGGCGGGCCAATCAAAGAAGAAAATCGTGTCGGCACCTACTGGATTGAGGAAGAAAACCAGTGGCGAGCGGGCATTTCGATGCACGACTACACACCGGAATTTAATATTTCCCAGCAGCATGGCCCAACCGAACTAGTTGCCGCCATGCGGACATTTGTGCGCAGAAAGTTTGGGGAAGAGGTTGAACTCGATCTGACCGCAGGGGAGCCTGAACACATCCAGATCAGCGACATCCCCGAGCCGAGGCGAACCCTGTTTCTGGAAGGCCTGAAAGGCGCGCAGATGCCAGTCGTTGAAGGCAGGGGGCCTTGTGCTTATTGGGCGGACTGGGTAAAATTCTCACGGGGTGGAGAAGGGTAAGCAACCTGGAACCGGCCCGGTCACTTCGGTGACTGGTCGGTCGGCCACCCCACCTAACAGAAACACAGCATGATTTCCGCACCGATTCAATCCGGCACCAAGGCTGAGCCCAAGCTGGAACCCCAGTCTGGGCTTTTTTACGCCCCCCCCTAGGGTTCGCATAATCCCACCCGGATGAACACAATCCGGGGAATGACAGCATCAAAACCTAAGACAGCCAATACCAGGCCGCGCGATGCAGCTGCTGGCGTTGCTCCAAAACGCCCAAAGATTGACTGGGAAGCCGTAGAGCGGGACTACCGAACGGGAAAACACACCCTGCGAGAGTTGGAAGCGCAACATTATGTTTCGTATGCGGAAATCAGCCGCAAAGCCAAGAAACTCGGGTGGACAAAGGATTTGCGAGAGGTCATCAAGCAGGCCACCAACGCTGCTTTGTTACGTGAAAGCATAACAACAGCGCAAAAGGACGTAACAGAGACGATTCTTGTTGCGGCTGAGATCGGCAAGTACGTGATCCTGGGCCACCGCACCGGCTTGAACCGCTTGACTGAAGTGAAGATCAAACTGCTGGCTCAAATCGAGCAGGCGGTTGAAAACATGGTGGATCTGGCCGAGGTCATTGACATGGTGCGCAATCCCGACAAACAGGGCATGGATCGCGCCAATGATGCCTTGCGCAAGGCCATGGAGCGTGGAGCGCTGGTGGATGATCTTAAGAAGCTCGCTGATGTGGATGAGAAGGTGCGCAAGGGTGAGCGGGAGGCCTTCAGCCTTGACGATATGCCTGACCCCGATAGCGCCCCCGACCGGACAATGAGCGACGCCGAATTGGCGGTTCGCCTTGAGCATTTGTTCGATCGGGTGAAGCGATGAGCGTGGCCGAGCAAACCCGGCTGGTTGCCGGCATGACAAAAGCGCAAAAATTGTCAGCAGCCAAACTGCTTCTTTCAAACCAGCCTATTTGGGTTCCTCAAGCCGGGCCACAACGCATGGCGTTTGAGTCCCAAGCCGACATCCTGTTCTACGGCGGCGCGGCGGGAGGCGGTAAGACCGACCTACTTATGGGCTTATGCCTGACCGAGCAGGAGCATTCGATCATCTTCCGGCGTGAAGCGGTGCAATTGATCGGCATCGAAGAGCGCATGACCAAGATTACGGGCTCCCGTCACGGCTACAACAGCACAACCGGGGTATGGCGACTGCCTGGCGGCAAGGTAATGGAATTGGGTAGCGTCAAAGAGCCAAACGACTGGATGAAGTACCAAGGCCGTCCCCATGACGCCAAGCTATTTGACGAAATTACCCACTTCACCGAGCTTCAATTCCGCACTTTGATTGGATGGCTGCGCTCTGACAACCCAGATGTACGTCAACGTGTAGTGTGTGCCGGGAACCCGCCGACCTCCAGCGATGGCTCATGGGTTAAACGGTACTGGGCTGCGTGGCTGGACAAAAACCACCCCAATCCAGCAAGACCGGGTGAACTGCGCTGGTATGTGACCAGTGAGGCGGGCGATGACATGGAGGTGCCCAGCGGTGATTCGGTCAAGGTCGGCTCTGACTGGTTCACCCCAAAAAGCCGGACATTCATCCCATCGAGCGTAGATGACAACCTGTTTCTGAGCTCCACAGGCTACAAAGCCACCCTACAATCACTTCCAGAACCATTGCGCAGTCAGATGCTGCGTGGCGACTTCAATGCTGGTGCGAGTGACCCGGCCTGGCAGTTGATACCCACCCAGTGGCTTAAAGATGCCCAGGCAAGGTGGGTTAAAAAAGACGCAAAAGGCCCAATGACTGCGATTGGCTTTGACCCGGCGCGCGGAGGTGCTGACAAGAGTTGTGCAGCACGCAGGCATGGCCAATGGTTCGATGTGCCAATTTCCGTACCGGGATCAGTCACAGTCGATGGCCCAACAGCAGCAGGCTTCATTGTCCCGTTGATCCGCAACGGTGCGTGCGTTTGCGTTGACTCGATTGGCATAGGATCAAGCGCACTGGATTTCATACGAGGGCTTAACCTTCTGGTTTTGCCGGTGGTGGGGTCTGCCGCCAGCGGCCTGGCTGACAAGGCTGGTCAGCTCCGCTTTCGCAACAAGCGCGCGGAAATGTACTGGCTGATGCGTGAGGCACTAGACCCAACCAACCCAGACCCCATCTCTCTACCTCCAGACCAAGAACTTTTGGCTGACCTGGGCGCTGTTCAATACAAAGTGGTGACCATGGGAAAGGTCGCGGCCATTCAAATCCGCGACAAAGACGAGATACGCGAGGTGCTCGGACGATCCCCAGACAAAGGGGATGCTGTGGCCATGACGTTTGTTGGTGGTATTCCCAACCCAGAAACGATGCGCGATTACTCACCTCCACCCCCGCCAGATTGGCGCATGTAGGACTTGAAAATGATCCATTCCATTAGCCCCGAGACCATGAAGGCCAGCGACCAACCCGACGCATCCGGCTTGTCGTTGACTCAGTTCACCAAGATTTTCAACGAGATCCAGAACCAGCCAGCCTGGCGCACAAAGGCCGATAAGTGGATGGACTATGTGGATGGCAACCAACTTGACAGCGAGATTTTGCAAAAGCAGAAAGCGTTTGGCATCCCGCCCGCAATTGAGCCATTGATCGGCCCTGCGATTGATGCCGTGCTGGGCTTGGAAGCTAAGACTCGGACGGATTGGCGCATCACGCCGGATGGAGAAGAGGGCGAAGAGGTCGCCGCTGCGCTGAATTTCAAGGTCAACCAGGCAGAGCGGAAATCAGGCGCGGATAAGGCCTGTTCCGATGCATTCCTGCCTCAATTGGCCGTGGGTGTTGGCTGGGTCGAGGTAGCACGCGAGTCAGACCCGTTCAAATTCCCTTACCGCTGCACCGCCATCCATCGAAACGAAATCTGGTGGGACATGCTGGACAAGGAGCCGGGGCTTCCTAAAGCCCGGTGGCTGGTGCGAAGACGCTGGACAGACTCGGAGCAGGTCAAACTCAAGTTTCCGCAGCACAAAGACTTGATCACGCGCACCATGGGTGGCTGGACGGGCAACCAAGAGCCTACGACAGACGGCGGCACTTCGACTATGCTGGCCACGAGCTGGGATGATGAGCGCGGCTGGAGCATTGAAGAGCAGGAGTGGCGCGACCAGGAGAACGGGCGAATCTGCTTGTTTGAAGTCTGGTATCGCCGCTGGGAGTCGGTAACCGTCCTAAAAATGCCTGATGGCCGCGTGGTTGAGTACAACGACAAGATGGCGGCGCATGTGATTGCCGTTGCTCAAGGGCACGTCAAACCCGTCAACACGGTGGTGGCTCGCATGTACATCAGTTTCTGGGCGGGGCCTCACAAACTGTATGACGGCAAGACGCCTTATCGACACTTGGACTTCCCGTACGTGCAGTTCATCGGCAAGCGGGAAGATCGTACAGGCGTACCCTACGGCGCGGTCAAGGGGATGATGTACCTGCAAGACAACGTGAACAGTGCCATCAGCAAAATTCGCTGGGGCTTGTCCGCAACTCGAACGATCCGCACCAAAGGTGCTGTGATGTACTCGGACGAGGTGTTTCGACAGCAGGCCAGCCGGGTCGATGCGGACATCGTGCTCAATGCCGAGCACATGGCCCAGCCAGGAGCAACGTTCAAGGTTGAGCGTGATTTTCAACTTACCGAGCAGCAATACAAGATGCTGGCGGACTCGCGCAACGGCATTCAGCGCGCCAGCGGCATCACCGCCGGGTTTCAAGGTCAGCAAGGTACTGCGACCAGCGGCGTGCAGGAATCAACCCAGATTGAGCAGGCTACCCAGAGCTTGGCCAGTTTGATGGACAACTTCAAATTTGCGCGCACAAAAGTAGGTGAACTGCTGATGTCGTTGATTATTGAGGACATGATTGGCAAGCCTGAGACGGTGATTGTTAAGGGCAGCGCCATGCGCCAAGACCGCACGATTCAACTCAACGTTCCGATGACTGACCCCGAAACGGGAATACAGTATTTGAACAATGACGTGGAGCGCATTCGCCTGAAAGTGGCGATGAATGATGTGCCAAGCACCCCGAGCTTCAGGACGCAGCAGCTTGCCGCAATGTCGGAAGCCTTTAAGTCGATGCCGCAGGAGTTCCAGGTCGTGGCCCTGCCTCACCTGTTGAGCCTGATGGATGTACCCAACAAGGACGAGCTAATTGAGGACATCAAGAATGCCCAGACTCAGATGAGTCCCGAAGCGATCCAGCAAAAGATTGACGAAGCCGTGAAGATGGCGCTGAACCAATCAGACCACGATTTGCGAGCGCGCGAGCTTGACCTGAAGTACGCGCCGGACAAATTGCTGGCTGAAATTAAGAAGCTGGTGAGTGAAACCGTGAAGAACGGCGTGCAGAGCGCCTACGCCGCGATGCAAGCCGGGCAGGTTATCGCCACGATGCCGCAGATTGCTCCTATCGCTGACGTGGTGATGCAGTCGGCAGGGTACCGTGCGCCAGTCCCTGGTGGGCAAGACCCGAACTACCCGCAACCCGTGGGAATTGAGGTTGCACCCTTGGATGTGACGGCTAACACCAGCCCCCAAATGCCCCCAGTTCCACAGCAAACGGCCATGCAGGGGATTGAGACAGCCACACCATCAGACAACATTTCAGAACCTACCCCCCCCTAGGGTTTGTTTAACGGTTTCAATTTCGGCACAGTCACATCCGCAACGTCGTGAGACGTAGCCAGTGATCCGCAACATCGTGAGATGTCGCAGTCCCACAAGACGGAGAGGAGGGGGATTCATGCCCCCGACTCGTAACAGTAAGCCCTTCACGCGGCCACGGCGATATGTGGCAAGGGGTTGAACGGATGAATCAAGAAGAGTATTTCCTGGCTAACCAGGTTGACGGTGTTTTGAATTCGGAGCAAACGATGCGCATGCTCGATTTGCCAGAGGGCGATAGCACGCAAGTGCAAAGCAGTGTGCCCGACGCTGCAACCGAACCAGAACCGAAAGCCGAAGTGGCAAAAGCAGAGCCTGAAGCTGAAAAGCCACAGGTAATTCTCGCTAAGGACGGTGTTCACACCATCCCTTTTGAGAAGCTGACTGAAGCAAGGGAGTCTGAGCAGACTTGGAAATCTTTAGCCGCCAAACAGGCGCGGGAACTGGAAGCCCTCAAGCAACCAGCCGCACTGCCAGTGGTTCCCGAGGCGGCAACGTCAGCGGTGGATTTCGGTGATTACTCAGACGAGGCGATCCGGGCGGGTGTTGAAAAAATGGTGGCCGCCCAAGCGGTGGCTATCGAGGCAAAGTTTGAAGCGAAATTGGCCGCCGTTTTGGAGCCTATCCAACGGAACAAGGTCGAGGCCGAGGCAAACGAGCATTTTTCGACTATTTCCAAAGCGCACCCGGATGTTGAGTCAGTAGTACAGAGCAAACAGATGAACGATTGGATTGAGGCTCAACCCAGCTTCAGCCGCCCCGCTATCCGCGCGGTGATTGATGGTGGGACAGCTCCCGAGGTGATCGAGCTTTTGACTGCTTTCAAGTCTGCAACAGGGGTACTCACAGCAGGGGATGGGAAACCAGACCCAGCAACGGCTGCGAAAGCGGCAATTGCCAAAGCTCAGTCTGCGCCGCCTACGAGCCTGTCGGAAATCCCGGCAGGTTCGGCGGCACACCATGACCAGGGCGAGGCAGTGTTGGAGATGTCAACGGCGGGGTTGATGAGTATGTTCGATGGCAAATCGCCCGATCAAATTAAAACCCTTCTGAACCGGTCAATTTAGACCTTTTGTAAAGCATCGCTGTGAAGCGATGCCAGTCCCTTTGAAGGAGTTTACGTATGCCTACCAATCTTTCCTACGGTTCGCCGCAGGCCATCAAAATCCAGTCGGCTGGACTCTTTGCTGCCAACATGCAGCGCAACACGACCCTGAACCGCTTGACGGGTAAATTCCCGCAACAAGCTGACGCCGAGCAGACGATGCGTAAGCAGTCGTCTAACGAAATGCCAATTGTTCGCTGCATGGACTTGCAAAAAATGGCAGGCGACGAAATCACGTTTGACCTGATCAACCCAATGGGCGGTAAGCCCATTATGGGTAGTCGCAATGCAGAAGGTTTGGGGCGCTCGATGAGCTTCAGCCAAGACCGGTTGCGCATCAACCAGGCACGTTACCCGATTTCAGCCGGTGACACCATGACCCAGCAGCGCACGCCGCACCAGTTGCGCGCCTTGGGCCGTGCTTTGGGCGAAAACTATATGAATCGCCTGAGTGACCAGCAAATTCTGGTGCACATGGCGGGCGCACGCGGCTTTCACGACAACATTGAGTGGGCCGTCCCTAAAGCCAGCGATGCCGACTTTGCCGAAATCATGGTCAACCCAGTCAAGGCACCGACCAAAAACCGGCACTTTATGTCAACGGGTTCCGGCATTGAAACCATCAAGGCTGCGGCGAATGAAATCAGCATCGCTTCGAGCGACTTGATGAACACGGCAGTGGTGGACAACATCCGCACGATCTTGGACTCCATGGCTGTGCCACCGCCCCCAGTGGTGTTCGAGGGCGACCAAGCCGCTGCGGATGCGCCTTTGCGGGTGTTGCTGGTGTCAAGCGAGCAGTACACCTCGTTTCAGCAGTCCAACTCGGGCAGCTTCCGAACCTTCCAGGCAAACGCGATGGCGCGCAGCCAGATCGCTGGCAACAACCCGTTGTTCCGTGGTGATGTCGGTCTGTGGAATGGTATCTTGATCGTGAAGATGCCCAAGCCGATCCGGTTTTTTGCCGGTGACAGCCTGCGCTGGTGCTCTAGCTTCACTTCAGAAGCTGAAACTGCGACCGATTTGGTTCCCGCAGCATTCGGTGCCGGGTTTGCGGTTGACCGCGCTATTCTGTTGGGTGGTCAAGCACTGGCCGAGGCTTGGGGCAAGCACACCAAAACCGGCATGCCTTACTTCTTTTCGGAGAAGGAACTGGATCATGGCGACAAACTGGAATTGTTGCTCGGCATGATCAATGGTCGCTCAAAGATTCGCTTTGAAATCGACCACGGCGACACCAAGCAGTTCACCGACTACGGCGTGATTGCAATCGACACCGCTGTCGCCCTCAACAGCTAATCCAAATGACTCGGCCCCAGTGATGGGGCTGACTCACACACCTTTCATCCATTTTTAGGAGCCCATCATGGCCACTATCACGAAGAAAAAAGTGCTGAACCAAAAACAGTTCGGCGGCGTTCCTTACGGCAATCACACGGTTCTTGACTACAACCTGACCACAAACGCGGTCGGCGCATTCACCGATTCAGACGCGGCCACCGGCATTGCGCTGGGCGACGTTGTTCGGCTCGGCGTCTTGCCCGCAGGCTTTCGGCCCTATGACTCACAAGTCATTGTGTCGGATGCCTTCAGCGCATTGGTCACCGGTAGTTTAGGCTTTGCCTATGTCGATGGCGTTGACAGCGCGGCTGTACCGCAAAGCGCCAGCTACTTTGGAGCAGGTCTTGTCCTTAACGCGGTTGGTCGCCTGCGCAATGCGACGACAAATGCGCCAGTGGTCCTGCCAAAAGATGCCTACCTCATTCTGACCACGGCAGGCGCGGCCAACGCAGCCGTTGGTATTGCAGACATCTTCATAGAAGGCGTGCTGCTTGGTGCGCCATAAACGGGCAGTTACCTTGGGAGGGGCTTCGGCCCCTCCATTTTTAAGCGACAAAGGGGAATGCATGTCAGACGTTATTCACATCGCTCTTACGCCGATCAAATACATCGGAAAGCGCGCAAAAAACACGGATGCCACCTATGGCACCAATCTGACTTGGCAGGCTGGCGAAACCTTGCTGGTTCCGGCTGAATCAGCCAACCGGATGCTTGCGCACAAAGACGTTTACGAGCACGGAGAAGCGTCGGCAGATCACCAGGTCATGGCAGTTACTGTCAAAGCCGAGAGTGAAGATGAAAAAACGCAAGAAGTGCGTGATTCAATTGCCTCCTGGGAAAAGCCTGCCCTGGCCTCCTACGCGCTCAACAACTTCAACGTCAAGGTGGACAAGCGCCAGCCGATTGACGCTCTGCGCGCCCAAGTGACGCAGTTGGTTGACCAGTTCGGCACTGAATAACATGACGCTTGCCGAGTTGATCGCCCAGTTTCGCACCGACACGGATGATCTTCAGTCGGGGAATCTGTCGTCGAGCGACAACATCACGCTTTGGCTGAATGAAGCCGAAGAAGAAGCGGCGATTCGCGCTAAGTTGATCCACGAGTCGGTCAATGTGGGCGTCTGCTCTATTGCTATCACAGCAGGCATCAACGTCTATCCGCTGCATGCGACGGTGCTGGACATCACGCGCGCCGACTTTACGCCGATCGGCAGCACGGAAGCGCTAAATTTGACCTTGTGTGACAGGATTGAGCAAGACCGCATGCGGCCCGACTGGCGCAACACCACCGACGTGCCCAAAGAAGTCATTCAGACCGACATCAGCATTCGCATGGGCTGTATCCCAAGCGTTGGCGGCACGCTAAAAATTGAGTGCTACCGAACGCCGTTGACAGCGATGGCTCAAGACACCGAAACACCAGAAATTGGCCGCGTACATCACCGCCATCTGGTGCAGTGGGCATTGCATCGCTGCTACAGCCGACCTGATTCAGAAATCCATGACCCTGGCCGCAGCGCTTTGGCGTTGGCAGAGTTCACCCGTTTTTTTGGCATTCGCCCAGATGCCGACGTTCGCCGCAGCTTTTCTCAAAACCGCCCCATGTTCAACAAGGCCGTGTGGTGACCAATCCGTTTTTTCAACCCACTAAAGGAGCCACCATGGCCATCAAACTCGGCGACCCAGTTCGCCAAATCGTCCCGGCTCCCATTCAGGGTGTCGTCGTCTCCAAACAGTTCGTCGAAGCCACCGACAGTTTTCAGTTTTTGGTCGAATGGCCAGATACCGACGGTGACGGTCAGCCGCAATCTAAATGGTTTGAACAAACCGAAATTGAAGGAGTCCAAAAATGAACGAGCCAATCAAAATCAATGACCATGTTAACGCCAGCGTGAGTGCAGCCAGTAATTTGGTAGAGCGCATGGGCCTCACTGGCATTTACCGAGGCATTTGCGAAGGCTACAAGGGCATGCACGAAGCCGAATACCTGCGCGAATTTCCGCGTCTCCAAGCAATGCGAGAGCAGCGCGACAGCCTGATTCGACGTGGCGGCGTTTTTGCGGCCAACTTGCTGGATGGCATGGAAGCAGACCTTGAAAAGTTTGAAGCCTACCTGAAGTCGCTGACCGAAGTGAAGTGGGATCAGCTTGCTCCTAACGTGGTTACCACTGTCGGTGCGAACCTGGCGCTAGACACCATTTTGTCTGGGTCGGCTTACACCGTCACCGGGCCGTTCATGGGCTTGATTGGCGCGGTGAGTTTTTCTGGAGCCCCCGTGATTGGCGACACCATGGCATCGCACGCCACCTGGACTGAAGCGGGCACGACCAACGCGCCAACCTACACGGCACCGCGCAAGACGATTGCATGGTCGGCTGCTGCTGCCAAGAGCAAATCTCCTTCATCGGCCCCAGTGTTCGCCATTACGGGCACAGGCACGGCTAAGGGCGTGTTTTTGGTTTACGGCACTGGTGCTGTTTCGACCATTGACAGCACGGCTGGCACGCTGTATTCGGCAGGCTTGTTCTCGGGCGGCGATCAGCCTGTGGTGAATACCAATACATTGACGGTTAGTTATTCCGCTACGGCATAAATCATCATCGTAGTGAAGGGTAAAACCTTCAAGAATTTGAACCGAGCCATGCAAGTGGCCACTGCTTAAGGATGTGCCATGCCACTCACACTTACCCAACTGCAAACCATCCGCGACGACATCATTGCCAACCCGGATTTGGCCGCCGTACCGAACAGTGTTGACGGCGAGTACGAGATTGCGCGCCTGTACAACTTGCCGCCTGCGGTGGCTATGAGTGTGTGGCGTACCGATGCGTCAGTCACTGACATCTACGACGCCATTGATTTCAGTAAATACACGCCTACCGACGCGCCTGAAATCACTGGGATCTACACGGCACGCGCATGGGCGATCAACATTAAGCAGATGAATTTGCAAACCATGCTGCAAGGTCGCGACAAAATCAACGCCGCCAAAGTTACCATCCGCGCTAGTCTGCGGGACGCTGTAGTAGGCGTGCCGAGCGGCGCTGCTGGCGTCAACACTTCACCAGGCGGCGCGAGTGGCGCGACTGTTTTGTCGGCCTGCGTGCGACAGGCAACGCGAATTGAAAAGTTGCTGGCAACCGCGTCGCAAGGGTCTGACACGACAGGCTCCACCACCGCGCGGGTCATGGGCTTTGAGGGGCAGATTTCGCCCAACACGGTGCATGAGGCCAAGGTGTCGTAATGGCGGCGCTCACACAGACACTGAGCGCCAGTACGGCGATCACGTTTGATTTGTCCAGCTTGGCAACATCGTCCAGCGGACTGGGTGGGCGTGAGTCTATGCAGGTAGACAACTCCACGACTAAGTACTATGGTGCCTTGGTCAACGTCAAGGGAATCATCGGTCACGCCTCGACAGCGCCAGTGGCGGGGCAGGGGATTGTGCTGTATGCGTGGGGCGCTGATACATCTTTGGCAACCACGGCCATTGATTCTTTAGATGGCACGGACAGCGTAGAGACACTAACGCACGCCGGGGTGCTGCGCAGCCTGCGCTTTGTGGCCATGGCCGAGGCGACAGTCGCAACGGCGGGGCTAACCTATTTTTTCCAGCCGTTTGATGTAGCCGCCAAATTCGATGGCGTTCTGCCAAACTTTTGGGGTCTGTACGTCACGCACAACCACGCGGGTGCCTTGGGAGCGTCCAACAATGCGCTGTTCTCGTTCCAAGGTTTGACGTACACCTCGACTTGACGCTATGGCACTGATGCGGTCAACTACGCTGACGAGTCAGCCGCAATCGTTTACGGGGGTTAATTGGGCCAACCCGATTACGCGGGGGCTGCGCTGTGCAGTCAGCGCATCATTGGGCGGCATTAACCTTGTCACCCGGCTGCCCCTTACCACTACGGCACCCACTGATGTCGGGCCAAACAAAGGCGAGATTGCTGTTAAAGCCGGGATTTATTCCCAGTTTGCAGCGGGCGCTCAATTGACCTCCGAGTTAGGCCCAAACTACAACCAGGACTGTACCGCTCTCACAATTTGCTCACAATCAACGGCCTCAAACAACGGCACCACTTTTGGGTACACCACGGGGAGCCTTGGGACTGGTTTTCAAGTTGGATTGCATGGTGGGTCTTTAAACGGCCCATGCATCCGTTTAGACAGCAACATCTACGCCAGTGTAGATACTGGCGTCAGTGGTTACACCCTGAAAAGACGCGTCGTGTTGGGTGTAAAACGAGTTTCCGCCTCAACCTATGATTTATGGGCTGATGGCAAAAAATGGGCAGGCAACGTCGCGTTTACGCCCGACACAGCGCAAGGCGGCGGTGGAGGGATCAATTTACAGTTTGGCAATTCTGCTAGCTCTATACCCTCTTTGGGTCTGTATTGGGACAGGGAACTTTCTGACCTGGAAATCAGGTCAATTCTGGCAAACCCCTGGCAGATTTTTACTCCCACTGCAAAGCGTCTATGGATGCCGAGCGAGGCGGGGGGTGGTGCATTCACGCCAGCCATCACTGAATCCGCCACTCTGGCCGACAGCACCAGCCAAGTCGCCTCACTGAGCGCAAACAACAGCGAATCTCTGCCGTTGGCGGATTCGCAGGCACGCGTTGCTGGCTTTGCCTTGGCCTTGACCGAGGCCGCTGCACTAGCAGACGCGCAAGATGCCGTGCTGGGCCGCGCAGCAAGCATTGCCGAACCAATTGTCCTTGCCGACACGGCAGCATCTACAAAAGCGATAACGTCATCGATCAGCGAAGCCATGGCTTTGGCGGATACTGAAAGCACCGGCGCCAGCTTTTCTGTAAGCCTGTCAGAAAGCATGCCACTGGCCGACGCACCAAATGCAAGTTTGGCTGGCAATCTAAATGCCACGCAAACCGAAGCTGCTGCCTTAAGTGATTCCAGCACCAGCGCAATGGCTGCGGCAACGACAATCTCGGAAGCGATGGCGCTCAACCACGCGCAAACCGCACAGTACGCGGCAACTGCGAACCTCACCGAGGCGCTGTCTTTGCTGGACGTGACCAACGCCAGTTTGGCCGGGAACTTCACAGCGACAGTAACCGAGGCCGTGCTGTTGAGCGACAACGCCAGCAACGCGGCGGCGATTAGCGCGGCAATTTCAGAATCAGCAAGTTTTTCGCACAACCAGACGGCACAGTACGCTAGTTTAGCCAGTGCAACCGACGGCTTGAGTCTGGGCGCAGTTGAAACCAGTTCTTCCCCCGGTGCCTACGCGGTTGCAGCGACAGACGCCATGGCAATGGATTCAACCCAGATCAGCCAAGCCTCTTTGAGCGCCGCTTTGGTGGACGCCCTGACTTTGGTAGACGGTTCCAGCAATGCCTGGATGGCCTATGTTGCGATGGTCGAGGCCTTGGGATTGAGCAACACACAGAACGGAAACACTGGTATTGGTGTGACGGCCAGCATTGCAGAGGCGATGGCTTTGGTACACGCTCAAAGCGCGGCTTTCAGCGCCTCAATGTCCAAATCCACCTGGTGGGCCTACTCGGTTGCGCCAAGCAATTTGTCGTATTCCATCGATATCACGATCAACGCATAAGGAGCAACTATGTCAACCGGAGAAGCATGGAACCTGGATGACCCCAAGAAGCCTTGGGCGTACTTTGACCCCAACTCAATCCGCGATATTCCATTTGAATGGGATGTGTGGTTGGACGACATTCAATCAACTTACGCCAGCCACGCACTTTCTGTATCAGCGGGCTTGACTGCGGTGAATTCAATTCAATCGGGCGGCATCATCAAGGTGCGCATCAAAAAAGACCCGGCGCTGCCGTTGGCGGTCGGGCAGTTTTACAGCGTGACTTGCCACATCGTCGCAGCGGATGGGCAGGAAGAAGACCAGACGCTGTTTTTGAAGATCATTGAGAAATAGCATGGCAACAGGTCAAGGAACATTAGAGTTTGATTTTGGGGCATTCCCTGGAACAAATGAGGCGGAAGTGACGGTAACGGGGCAAGCAGCTATCAGCGCGACTAGCAAAGTAGAGCTGTACTTGATGGGCGATGACTTTACGACTGGAACGGGCGCGCATACGGTCAGTGACCATCGTTACTTTGCCTCGCTCTGTCAGCCTGTAGCGGGTACGCCAACAGCGGCAGCGGGGTTCATTGGTTACGCATATTGCGCAGAAAAATTGCAAGGCAAATACAAAGCCCGGTTTATTTGGGCTGACTAACTTAAGGAAAAACCATGGCACAAGATACAAACATCGTCGGCGCACTATCCGGCACAGGGGCTGATGTCAACGCCTCGCGGCAACTCAAGGTCATTACCGAAGTAGATGCAACCACCAACCCCGGCAACGTGGGCGGCGCTCGCACATTTAGCGAAAACGACCAAGGGCTTATCAGTGGCAGCGCTTTCCTACTGTCACCTGAAACCGACAACGACTACAGAATCCGCGTGAGCCAGGACTTGTTGTTTGACGAAGAGTTATTCAACTACACCTCGCAGAACACGGGCAAGCACCAACTCAACACCACAAGCATGGTAGCCAGCTTCACGGCTGGCCAATTCACAACAAACAGCGGGTCTAGCACCACGATTAACACGGGCGCGGTTCTTCAGAGTTATGCGTCTTTCTCGAAGTTTGGCACACAAACTTACAGCTTGGATATAGAGGTCGGATTCAGCGCGCAACCACAAACCAACACCTTCATCGAGTTTGGGCAAGGCGTTGCAGGCGCTCAAACCGTTGCCCCCACGGACGGTGTTTTCTTCAGACTCAATTCGGCGGGCCTTCAGGGTATTGCATCCTTCAACGGCACTGAGGTTTCAACGGGTGTTTTCCCGCTGTCAGGCGGTACAGGGGTTTGGGCTTACACCAACGCCAAGCGATACCAGTTCATCGCGTATGAAACGGCGGTTGCTGCATTCTTTTGGGTCAATGACATCACCGGGATAAAGCTGCTCGGGACAATCCAAATCCCGGCAGGCCAAAGCCGGATGACGATGGCGCGAAGTGGGCAATTCTTTTTCAAGCATCGCATTGCAGGCGGCGCGGCGGGTGGTGTGATTCAAGCACTGCTTGGCGCTTACAACATTCGGATTGGTGGCTCTAACGTCACTTCTACAGTCAGCACGCAGGGCAACCGGATTTACGGCTCTTACCAAGGCACCAGCGGCGGCACAATGGGTTCGTTGGCACGAATCGGAACGATCACCACCGGTAACGAGGCGAACGTCACGGCGGCGGTTCCAACCACGACTGCGGCGGCTCTTGGCTCGGGTCTGGGTGGTGCATTTTGGGAGACGGTGAGCCTTGCGCTCAACACTGATGCAATCATCATGAGCTTTCAAGTCCCCATTATCACGGTGAACTCTGGCGGGCAGAGGCTGGTGCTGCGCGGCATGGGTCTACAAAGCTACGTGCAGACGGTCATTGTCGGTGGCCCCTACGTTGCAGAGTGGTTCCTTGCTTTCGGTCATACGGCTGTATCGCTGGCGACAGCAGAAGGCGCAACCACAAAAGCACCGCGCCGGGTTGTATTGCCATTCACTCAGATTGTCACGGCGGCTCAAGCAGTGGGAACAGCAGTCGCCCAGCAAACGCTATTCGCTGACTTTGGCGATGCTCCGGTTTTTGTCAACCCCGGCGAATTCATTCAACTTTGTACGCGCCACCTTGGGACGGCTGGAACTACCGGGACGATAGTTCACCGCGTTATGCCTGTATACGGGTGGGAGTGATCCCACTCTAAAAGGGTGGCATGTCATTACTTTTAGCTCTTGCATCAGCGTCTGGTGGTAGCTTTAGCGCCAGCGCAGTGGATGCTTTGGCGCTTGCAGACAGCGCAAGCAACGTCGCCAGCCTGAGTGCAGCGGACACTGAAGCCCTAAGCCTTGCCGACACGGAATCCCAAGCCTTTGGCGCAACTTCCAGCATCAGCGAAGCCTTACCGCTGGGCGACAGCAGCAATCAGTCATTTGGCGCGCAGGCGGCCACCTCGGAAGCCCTGCCTTTGGCAGATACGCGCAATGCGCAGTTCAGCAGCACGTTAGCCATCACCGAGGCGGCCAGTTTGGCTGATGTGGCCAGCACTGGTTTTGCGGTAGGCGCATCGATCAATGAAAACCTAGGTTTAGCCGATATTCCAAGCGCGGTGGTTGGATTTGCGGCGGCAATTGTTGAAGCCGTTGCGCTTAACCACGACCAAAACTCATCTGCGGCTACCAGTGCCAGCATCGCCGAAGCAGTTGCTTTGGCAGACACGGCCAGCCAAGTCGCAGGTTTTGCGGTCAACGCCTCTGAATCGCTGCCAATAGGCGATAACTTGGCTTCATCGGCAGCGGTTAGCGCCAGCATTGCGGAGCCTTTGGCTTTGGCAGACTCCAACACGGGCAGCCTGGCCGGTAACTATTCAGCCTCAATCACCGAAGCCGCGATATTGGCCGAAACCAGCGTCGGCCAGTACGCAGCCAGTGCGCAGGCGACTGAAGCCTTGAACCTGAGCCACGGCCAAACTCAAACGGCGGCATTGGGTGCCAGCGCCAGCGAGTCAATCAATTTGGCTGAATCAGCACTTGCGCAGCGTGCGGCCAGTGCCAGTCAGTCGGAGGCCGTGGCCTTGGCAGACACGACCAACGCAGTGGCGACAGGAGATTTTGCAGCGACGGCGCAAGAAAGCATGGCGCTTGCCGATTTCAGCACCAATCAGGCGACGTTGACTGCGGCGATTGTGCAGGCGATGAGCTTGAGCGACAACGCGGCCAACGCTTGGGCGCTGTATGCCAACATGGTGGAAGCCGTGGCGTTGGCCAGCAATGAGGCTGGCACATTTGCTAATGCGCTGGTGATCGAGCAGTCAGTTCACAGCTACAGCATCCAAGCGGTCAGCCTGCGGTTTCAAATTGAGCCTATGAGTTTAGCGTTCACGGTAGACACCAAAGCCTTTGCGTGACCCCCCCCTAGGGTTTGCCCAAGCGGGCGGCACTGCGCATCATTGCCCCCATGCTTTCAGCCAAACTGCCGCGCGTTGACCGCTTCAGCGGGCTCAACAACGTAACCGACCCCATGCGTTTGGGGCTGGAAGCCTTGGCCGTGGCCAATAACCTGAATGTGACAGACACCGGCGGGCTGGCAGTGCGCGAGGGCTACAGCCTGGCCCAAGCGGGTGCTTTCACCAGCGCGTACTCGACCCTTGATTTTGAGCGCATGTACGTGGTGGCTGGCGGCGCACTCAAGGCCATGGCGGGCAAAACCAACAGTTACGCCCTTCAATCTGGCTTGTTGATTGCGCCCATGTACTGGGCCGAGGTCAATCAACAGGTGTTTTACAACAACGGCACCGACAGTGGCATTGTGATGCCTGACAACGCCGTTCAGCCCTGGGCCTGGCCACTGCCACCCGCGCCCACCCTGGCGGCGGTGACGGGCGAGCTGCCAGCGGGTTTGTACCGAGCCTGCATCACTTACTTGCTGCCAGATGGCCGAGAAACAGGGGCCAGCGCCCATGCCGAACTGACGCTGACCGAGGGCCAAGCGCTGCAAGTGAGCAATATTTCACAAGTGGCGGGCTACAAGACGCGGGTGTACATCACGCCAGCCAACAGCACGGTATTTCAGCATGCCGACACGCCGACGGGCACGGCCAGCGTCTGGAACTTCTCGCCAGATTCTCTGGGCACCGATTTGCTGACAGACCAGTTTTACCCATTGCCGCAAGGTGTGGACGTGATTCAGGCCTGGCGCGGGCGCATGTACGCCGCGCAGTACCTGCCTGCAACGGGTCAAACCGTGATCTGGTTCAGCCAGCCGCTGGGCTATCACCTGTTCAAGCTGGATTCGGACTACATCGTGGTCAGCGGCAAGGTGCGCATGCTGGCACCGCATACCAGCGGTCTGGTGATTGGCACCGACAAAAGTATTCATGCCTATGACGGCACCAACCTTGCCAATTTGGCGAGCTATGGGGTGGTGTCTGGCCAGCACTGGGCGGATGACGAAACTCGCATTCTTTTTTGGTCGTTGCGCGGGCTTTGCGCAGCGTTGCCATTCACCAACTTGGTCGAGAAATCGGTCAGTGTCGCACCCGGCATCCAAGCGGGCGGGGTCATCGTGAGGGACGGCGGGCAAAAGCGCTACGTTGTCGCTCTTCAGCAGGGCGGTCTCGCCTTCAATTCACGTTAAAAGGAAAATGAAATGACACTTCGACTCAGCACGCAATTGCGTACCAACCTTGCAGGTAGCACTGGGTTTTCTGCTACTTTTGCCAATGGGGTTATTGAAATCCGCACAGGCTCTCAACCTGTTACGGCAGATGCGGCAGTTAGCGGAACACTGCTCGGAACCATAACCCTAAACTCTGGTGCGTTCACGCCGGGTGTTGCAACCAATGGATTGACCTTTGCCGCAGCGGTTGCAGGCGTTGTCAGCAAGTCTGGCATCTGGAGCATGAACGGGATTGATGTCGGCACTGCCGGTTGGTTTCGGCTGAAGGGAAATGCAGTCGATGCAGGGGCTTTATCGACTGTTCTGCCGCGCTTGGACGGGTCTATTGCCGTGACCGGCGCAGACCTGAATCTTTCCAATATTTCCATCGCAATTAGCCAGCCAACTACAATTGATTCGTTCTCCTGGACGCAGCCTGCGGCTTAAGTTTTGGAACACCTCCTGATTCAAGGTGGTGAACATTTGCTGCCATTTGCTCGAAGTTGCATTGCCAAGCTAAAAGAGTTGGGACTGCCTTTTGCAAGTCAGTCGTTTGAAGCCGATGGCGCGTTGATCCGTGTGAGTTTGACGCCAGGCCATGAGTACATCAGCATTGATGGCGTAGGAGGCATTGCCCTTGAAAGTGGCGTTGTTGACTTGGGCAGTATCAGCTTCCAGAATACTGATCCCGATTTAGGCTACGCAATTCCTGAAAACATTTACAACGCAGCAAGCCTTTACAGGTCAGGGCATGTGACAAGCTACGAAGCCGGATTTGTGCAGGGTGGCCCACCTACTGGTTACACCAAACCTTACTCAGAACAGGGGCAGTTTGCTGGAACCATTACAGGCATACCAAACAGCATCAGAGGGCGCACGCTTAAAACTGACGGGCCCTGTTTGGCGTTTTCACCAGGGCAAACCCCCAATGAAGCGACGGGCGCATTAGAGAGTAACAAAAAAGACGCAGACTTGGCCAGTAAAAAATGGGGTGCAAGATGGTGCCCACCTTCAATGTTCACTGGCAAGTGCAGGATGTACGTGCAAGCGCTGATGGGCTCGCCACTTTACAAAGCTGGCGTTGAAACCAAAGCAAGCCAGCACCCCTACATCAGCCCTGATCCCACCCAAATTCCGCCGCCTCAGCTTTACTTGCCCGGCAGTAGCGGCAAGGGCGTTGTGATCATTGACACCAGCACGGGCGTATTCCTTGATAAATCAGACTATTCTCATTGGCTGTTTGTCGTGCGCGCCGATCAAATTCATGTGTACCCGCTAAAACCTTCAATAGCTGGGAAATTCGCTCGAAAAGCGCTGCGCAAGGTTGTTGTCCAAGATGATTTTGACCACCTAGAAACTTACATACTTTCCGAAAGCTACCCAGTGGTGGCCGCCGAGCAAATAATCCCAATAGATCCGCAAATCCCCATGTCTGGATGCGGCTATGGGTGGCATTGGGCGTGGGAGACGCCAGTTGCTGATTTAGTGCAAAACATTGTATTTGAGCAAGACGAATCGCATTCGGCTATGCGTTCTACCCATTTCAGAATCACGTTTACACCAAATTATTCCGAGATTGAAGGGAAAAAAACTACCACTTGGGATATGTTGCGGTCAACTATTTCTGGCCCAACTGAATGGGCGGCACACAGCCAATTATTCTGTATTGCTTCTCCGTTGTTTGGCTCTAATTTTTTGAGCAAGTTGTTGCCAAAATCAACCAATTTGTTTAACTCAGGCAGCACGTTTTATGTTTTTTACAAACGCGATGAGTTGGAGCTATGCACTTACGCTGGCGGGGTAAAAATTGCCGTTACAGATACTTGGGGGCCGACTTCGCAATGGAACGACGGTTGGCACCTAGGCATGAGAGACGCTGGGCGCTCAATTGATGTTCGAGGGTATGAAATATACGGAAAATTCTCTGACACGGCTTCAACTTTTCAACGCAGCGACAACTTTCAAAAAAGTGCCGTGTATGACAAACAAGAAGCAGGTGAAACAATTCCGGGGAACTATTCATTGCTTCGCGCTGTGTACCCTGATTATGGGTATCCCCTTGAAGGAGACGTACTAACCGGGCCTTCAACGTGGGCGTTTGAAACCATTCTGCGACCATCCCCGGAATTTCCGGTAGAGGTAGAGTCGGGTGGTGGGTATTACCGCGCATTTAGATTTATCAACATCAATTACAGCGACACTTTTACCTGCCAAAACGTCGCAGCCATTCCTTTTTTTGACGCAGAAGCAATTTACTTTTACAGCCATTCGCAGCAAGTTCACACGCTGGCCTACCAAAAAAATGAGACCTACCGCAATGGGGCGCTGTCAAAAACATTAATTGCGGACGGAGTTGTTTACGAGGCGTTCACTTGGTCGCAGTACCACGCCTTCACCCCGACCAGCACTGAAGTCGTCCCCCCAAAAACGACCACAACCGACTTTACTGAATGCCAGTTGGTGTGTTCTTCCGGGACATTTCCAGCAACTTTCAGTGACGGGCTGTTGGCCATGTTTTGGAACCCTTTGGAAGGTGCCGTAAGCGCCACTATCGCCACAACTTCAGGAATAAATCGTGGGGCTCCCGCTGTCATTGCTGAAGGCTACATTGATGCTGTGGGTGCTGGGCTTGGCGCAACTGCCACGTTGCCGATTGTCATTGGGTGGGCATAAAAGAGGTTCAGAATGATTGACATTTATTCGTCGTCTGTTGTTGACTTGCTTAATCTGGATGGGGTTGCCTCATCTACAGTTATCACAGATTCAAGCTATTCTGTTCGCAGCCACTCCGTTGTGGGGGCTGCGGCACTAAGCACATCCCTGCCAAAATTTGGCACGGCTTCGCTTTACTTGCCCAGTGTTGGCAGCTATGTCACGACCCCTGGCACCGCGAGTTTCGTTTTTGGAACTGGAGACTTTACCCTTGAAGGGTGGGTAAAATCATCTACCCCAGGAAAATGTATATTTGACTTTTTCGGGGGGACTGGGTGGCAATTAATAACGACAGCAAGCGGATTCCTCCAGTGGTATACGACAGCCGTTGTTAAGACTGGCGCTATTTCAGTAACTGATGGTGCATGGCACCATGTGGCTGTAACCCGTGTGGCCGGGATGATTTATTTGTTTGTTGATGGTGTGGCCGATGGCGCAGGCGTAGCCAACACAACCAACCACGCATCGACGCAAACCTTTTTTGCTGTTGGCGCTCAAGCATCCGCCAGAAATTCGGCATACGACTGGATTGGTTATATAGATGACGTGCGCATTACAAAGGGCATTGGCCGTTATTCAGCAAGTTTTACAGCGCCTACTACGGCATATGCAGTTGATCCGCCAAACTCAGCAAGTTTAGTCGCCCCTAGTGCTGGGGTGGTTTCTTGGGGTGGGGGAGTTGCTGCGCTGAAAGCGCCATCACCAAGGGGATATTCTGGGCTTGTTGTTTCCGGCAATATTGCATTGTTGGCCCCAGCCGCCACGCTTCGTGTTGACGCTGGATTAATTGTTTCTCTTATTGCCCCGAGCGCAGTAATTGGCGCGGCAGGACACAACAGCGCGAACGAACAAGCCGCAAATTTAACCGCGCCAAAAGCGGGCTTGGTCGCCTACTCAGGAGCCAGCAGCAGCCTTGTCATTCAAAGACAAACCCTTGTCGCAGCGGGTACAGTTACGAACAGGGCGGCGGCAACACTCACAGCCCCAAAGCCAGAGTTGGCCGCAATTGGCACTGTATCGGCCATGGCAAGTGCCAACCTTGCTATCACTACTGCTTACCGCCTTGTCGGATACGGCGGTGCGGTGTGCCGTGTGAACGTCATTGGCAAATCGTCTCTGCTGGCAACTGGTAGCACGGGTAGCGTTGGGGTCGCAACGTTGACTTGTCCACTGTTTGAGTTGGTGGCTACGGCGACAGCTCAAAACAGAGGCGCCGCTAATTTGGTGGCCCCAAGCCCAAGAATGGGACAGGCGGCGCAAGCGTGGCTTATGGCTCCTGGAAGCATCTTGGTGGCGATTGGAACCGCCACGGTCACAGCCAGCTATGAGGCCTACGCCGTCAACCTGAACCACAGCGGCGACAACCCGATTGACGAGATGACGCGCTACACCAATTTCCCGTTCACCCACATCGTGCGCTACCAAGGCAGTTATTTTGGCGTGGCGGCAGATGGCCTGTATTTGCTCGAAGGCACCACCGACCATGCCGTGCCGACGGCCAAGGCGATTCCCTGGAAGCTTGAAACGCATCTGACCGACTTCGGCAGCCCGCTGCAAAAAACCCCGGTATCAGCCTACGTGGGCGGACGGCTGGGCCGTGCCGAAACCTTCACACTGCTGGCGGGCGAGAAGAAAGAGCAGGCTTACCGCTACACCAACCCACGCGGGGAAACCGCACAGAACTACCGCCAGAAGATGGGCCGGGGCATCAAAGCCAGGTACTTTGCCGTGAGCCTGGAAGGCGACGGTGCCGCCGAGATTGACAACCTTGAATTTGAAGTTAACACGATGACGCGAAGGATTTGAAATGGCTGTATCTGATTTAATCAATTCGGCGCAGGGGTACGCCTCTGACGTTCTGGGACAAGCAACAAACGCCTTGTTGTCAGCGCAAACTAGCGTGTCTGCCTTGGGGTTCATCATCCCGAATTTCAGGCCGGTTGACTTGCCAGAAGCGCCTCCCACCAGCCTCAACACAACGCTGCCTGTGCTGGACACGGTAACCCTTGACCTGCCGGATGAGCCTGTTGATGATCTGGTGTTTCAAGACATTCCCGCACTGGAAGCGGGCATTGCGCCCGCCTTCAGCGTTGTGGCACCGACGCTGAACTTTCCGACGGCACCGTCGCAACTGGCTGATTTCAACGACTCAGCTCCAAATCTTAACACCAGCTTGGCTTTCCCGGAGCCACCCAGCGAACTGTTGAACCCGGTTATACAGCCGCCCGCCTTGGTGGATCGACTGGAGCCCGTGAAGCCCGAGGTGTTGCTGCCCAGCTTCACCGCCCAAGCGCCAACCGACATGCCGAAAGCGCCGACCGACTACGAAGACAAGTTTGTAGCGGCGTATCAAGATGCCACGCCAACCACCATTTCCATGGTGAACGGCTATGTGGATGCCCAACTGACAAAGCTGAACCCGCGATTTCATGAGCAGATGGCCAGAATCGAAACCCAGCTTTCTACCTATTTGGATGGCGGCACCGGGTTGGCCCCGGCGGTGGAGAACGCCATTTATGAGCGCCAGCGCAGCAAGAACAACGCCGAAGCGCGCCGCGTGCATGACGCCGCCTACCAAGAGGCGGCAAGCCGAGGGTTTACGCTGCCCACGGGTGCCCTGATGGCGGCAACGCAGGCCGCACGCCAAGCGGGAGCCGACAACAACGCCCGAGCGGCAACCGAAATCACGGTGTTGCAGGCCGAAATGGAGCAACGCAACTTGCAGTTTGCCGTGTCCACGTCGCTGAATTTGCGGCAATCCATGGTGAGTGCCACGTTGTCTTACATGGGAAACCTGACTTCGATCAATGGGCAAGCGCTGGACTACGCGAAAACCGTGCTGTCGGCCATGATCGAGGTGTACAACACCGCCGCCCGTGCTTTTGGCCTGAAGCTGGACGCCTACCGCGCCGAAGCTGCGGTGTACGACACCCGGCTGAAAGCCGCGCTGGCCAGCCTGGACGTGTACCGTGAAGAAATTCGGGCGCTGGAAGCCCTGACCAACGTAGACCGCGCCAAAGTAGAGGTTTACAAGGCCCGTGTCGATGTTTTGAGGGTGTTTGCTGACGTGTACCGCGCCCAAGTTGAGGCGGTGCAGGGCCGCGCCAATCTGGAAAAGCTGAAGATGGAGCTGTTCCAGATCAAAGTGCAAGCCCACACGGCGCAAGTGCAGGCCAAAAATGCAGAATGGCAGGGCTACACGGCTGCCATCAATGGCGAAGAAGCTAAAACCAAGATTTTTACATCACAGGTGAATGCGTTTGAAGCCCAGCTTGGCGGCTACAACGCGGGTATCAATGCCAAGGTCAAAGTGATTGAGGCGGCGGCGACCACCAACAAGGCACGGGCCGACCAGCGCAACAGCACGGTTAGCGCTTTTCAGGCGGTTGTGCAGGCGCGCGGCGAAAAGGCAAAAGTGAGCCTGGAAAACCAAAGACAAGTGGTGATTGCGTTTCAGGCGCAACTTCAGGCTTCTGTGGCGCAGGCACAGGTACTGAACGAATACTACAAATCCACGGCCTCAGTGGGCGTGTCAAATGCTGAATTGCAGATGCGAGCCATGCTTGCGGAAGCCAGCAGCCGACGCGAGTTTGCCAATTCGATTGCCCAGCTTGGCACAGCCAACGCGCAGGTTTACGGAAATCTGGCCAGCGCGGCCATGAGCGGCATGAACTCACTGGCAGTCGAGAACAAGTCCGAGTAACACCCCCTAGGGTTTGCGCCCCTACCGCGCCCTAGCCAAAATCAAGCCACTTCAAGAGGTATTCATGGAAACAGCACATCAAGGGTACGGCGCAGTCCGTCGAATGGCCGATGGCGGGCTGGTCAGCACGCTGAAAAACAAGCTGTTCGGCCCGCCCGAGACGATGACGCAAAAGTTTGCGCGACAAGACGCTGAACGTGCTGCAAAAGCACCGCCGCCCCCTGTGGTAAAGCCAGCACCAGCACCGCCCCCGGCCGCCAACACGATTTCAGGCTACGCCGCTGGTACCGCAATGAAAGAGCGGGAGAAGGCCGCTGGCTTGGCAAAAGGTGGGGCCATCAAGGGGAAAGGCACGGGAACCTCAGACGAGGTGCCCATCATGGCCAGCAATGGCGAGTTCATGATCAAAGCCAAGGCGGTGCAGAAAATTGGCATTCCAGCCTTGGAAGCCCTGAACGCCATTGCCGACGGCAAGAGCGCCAAGCCTGCCATGCAAAAAGGCAAGTACATGCACGGCGGCGCAATCCTCAAGATGGCCACCGGCGGCCTGGTGGAAGATGAGCGCAGGCGCGCGCTGGTTGCCCAAATCCCCACGGATGGCAGTGCGGCACCAGTTGGCGGCGAGCGAGTGGAAGGTTCGGAGTTGAGCCGCAACGTGGGCAACACGCTGAATGCAGTTGGCGGGGCAACTGGTGTGGGCGTATTGCCACGCGCGGCAGGCGCAATTTCAACGCTGGCCACCCGCGCGGCAAATGCCGTGGGAACAACGACTGGCGCAGCAGCGGTTGGGCGATCTGGTGCGGCACTAGGCCCAATTGCCATAGCGCCCGCAACAGCCAGCCCAGCACCTTTGCCGGCCACTGCCACGGTGAGTGCTGGCGTGGCACCAACGGCACCAGCTTCTTCAGCGACAGAAATTCTGAGCGCTGCCCCCAATGCGATCACCCGCACGGGCAACAGCTACACCGGTGCGCCCAATATTGCCGGAAATGTCAGTGTTCAAAACCCGGACGGCACCGCACGCCAACCAAGCGGCGTGATTACAGCGCAAAACAACCAGGCGGCAGCGGGTTTGTCTGCCCGGTACACCGGTTCGCCAGCACAGCAAGGCTTGGGCGCAATTCGCGGCGGCGGACAAGTCAGTTCCATCGACACCAGCGCGGGCTATGCGCAGGACTTGAAAGACTTGGCCAGAATTGATGTCGCCAAGGCAACGCAAAATGCCGGACTCAAAGACCAGGCGACGTTTGCCCAGAATCAGGCGCTGACAGAACGCTATTTGCGTGGCAACCGCGCCGCTGGGGCCATTCTGAGAAACAACGCGCAAGCCGACCTGGCCACACGCGGGCAAGACTTGCAGGCCGGACAGCAAGGCGCAATTCAACGGCTGGCGCAACAGAAGTTTGGCGTTGACGCGGCGGGCGCGGCGCTTGACCAGCAAGAAAAATCCGCATTGGTCAAAGCCCAAGCCGCATTCATCAATGCGAAAACGCCCGCTGAACAGTCGGCGGCAGAAACGACGCTGCGCACGCTGCAAGGCAAGTATGAGAAGGCGGCACCGCCTGAGCAGTATGCTTTTGCACCCGGCGGACAGACGGTTGACCCCGCCACGGGCTTGGCTGTCACTCAGCCCGGCGTGATTTTCAACAAGCAGACGGGCGAGGTAAAGCAGCAAGGCGCAGCCAAGCCTGGAGCCATCACCAAACAACAATATGACGCTCTGCCCAAAGGAGCGAAATACACGCATCCCGACGGAACGACACGAACCAAAGGTTAAACATGGCTGAATCATGGGGTAGCAGTGACAAAATTGTCAGTGATTCAGCGGTTGACTTTGGGGCCGACGACAAAATAGAGGGGGCACCCAAGCCCGCTGGGGCAATTCGCAAGCTGGCTGACTTGGGCCTGTCTGCCGTCAAGGGCGTGATTGCGGTACCCGAAGCTGCTGTGGGCCTGGCCGACTTGGCAACAGGTGGCCGCGCGGGCAAGGCGATGGAGGGCGTCGGTGTCAGGTTTAAAGACGCCAAGGACGTGCTGACCGGCTTCCAGTCCGACGACCTGAAGGGCAAGCAGCAGGAATTTCAGCAAGCTGACGGCATTCTGGCAAAAACCGGGGTTGCATTGTCTAACCCCGGCCTGATTGCCAACACTGTGGCCGAATCGGTGCCGCTGATGGGCGCTGGCGTTGCCCCGGCGCGTGCGGCCTTGGCGTTGGCACCACGTATTGGCGCTATCGGTGCCGGTGCCATTGGCGAGGGCGTGGTAGGCGCGGGTTCAGCCGCCGAATCAACCCGACAAGAGACGGCTGACGGCCTGTTGACGGGCAAACAGGCTGCTTTGTCGGCGGCTTCTGGCGCGGCGACCGGGGCTATTGGTGCCGTTGGCGGAAAGCTGGCTGGACGCTTTGGCGACGTAGACAGCATGCTGGCCAAGGGTTCGCTGGATGCCGTTCAATCGGCAAAACCAGTTGGATTGGTCGGTCGTGTGGCAGGCGGTGCGGCCACCGAGGGCGCGGAAGAACTGGGTCAGTCGGTGTCCGAGCAAGCCTTGCAAAACGTCGCACTGGACAAGCCAATCACTCAAGGCTTGGAAGATGCCGCCGTGATGGGAACGCTGGCGGGCGGCGTGATGGGTGCCGGGGCGGGGGCACTGACGCGCCAGCCAACGGCTTCAACTGTTGACCCCCTTGCCGCACCGACCCTTGCACAGCCTGACGTTACTCCAGCGCCAACACGATCACAGGCCATGGGCATCAACCCAGCAAATGGGCCAATTCAGGCGGCGGCGGCTATTGCGGTAGATTCGGGGGCAAGTGCAACTGTGCTGCAACAGGCAGCTGCGCAAGCTGATCAGTCCGCAGGTAAAGAGTCATCAAAGGTGGATTCTGCGGCAAATCAACCACAGACTCAGGCCGATGCCCCGCAAACACTTGAAGGCGGGAAAACCCTGGGTAGTTTTTTTCAAGAGAATTTGCCATCGGCCAATGATATTCCAGCCAACGTCAACCCGTCAACCGGGGAAATCATCACCGCCTTTGACCAGCGCCAGCAAGATGCACCGCAAACCTTGCCGACTGATATTTTGACGATTGACGGCGTTCCGTTCAACAACCATCTGCAAGCCAAAAAAGCCGCGATTGAGGCTGGGCCGGAGTACGCCCCGTTCAAACTGGGCACCAGGCAGTTCGTAGTGCGCAAACAAGAGGTGCAAGATGTCAGCCCAAGCAGCGACGTTCAGCCCGTGGATTCAGGAGCCGATGGAGCAGGGAGTGATATCGCCCCGGCAGGCGTGGGTGCTGGAGTGGGAAATACTGGTGCTGGAGAACGAGCCGTGGACACCGGAGGCGATGGAAATCAACCAGTTGCAGTCTCTGCACCACTGGCAACCCGCAATGTGCCACTGAGCGCGACTACCCGGCCACAGCCAACCGCACTGGGCACGCAGACCAATGTGAAGGCAGGGCCGGGGTTTGGCGCAAAGGATGTGATCACGCCACCGCCTGCGCAGGCCATTGACGAAGCCGCGAACACTGCCGCCACGTCGCCGCTGAACGACTTACCCCAACCCACTGACGGGCAAAAGGAGGCGGGCAACTACAAAAAGGGCCATGTCAATCTGAACGGCTTGGACATCACGATTGAAAGCCCGCGCGGATCGTCGCGTAGTGGCAAGCGCCCGGATGGCTCTACCTGGTCGCACGACATGAGCGACCACTATGGCTACATCAAAAGCACGACGGGCGCCGACAATGAGCAGGTGGACGTGTACGTCGGCCCCAAACCAGACAGCGCCAACGTGTTTGTGGTGGATCAGATTGACCAGCAGACTGGCGGCTTTGACGAGCACAAAGCCATGTTGGGGTACGCCAACCAGATGCAGGCCATGAAGGCCTATCGGTCAAACTTTGACAAGGGCTGGAAGGTTGGCCCGGTCAAAACCATGACCACTGCCGAGTTCAAGACATGGCTTAAAGAAGGAGAAACAAAACAGCCTCTAGCCTTCGTAAAGAATACGCAAACAGCTATCAAATCTGAATCACCTCAACCCCAGGAGAAAGCCAGTGAGCCTAAAGCCGAAAAGTCCCAGCAAGAGCCGCCGCGACAACAAAAAGCAGGGCAGCCTGCCGCCATTGACCAGCCCGCAGCAAGTGCGCCAGTGGCAGATGCGGGGCAAGCTGCCAGCAGAAAAGAGTTAGTCGGCAAAAAACGTGGCGACTTCTACGAAATAGAGGGAGACAACGCCAAAGAGGTGTCGCGCATTTTGAACCTGACGCTGACCAAGACGCGGGAAGGAGCGCCGACTGTTGGCTGGCCGTACCACGCCCATGAGCGGATGGTGGGGGAGCTTGCTGACGCTGGACTTGATTTCAAGGATGCCGATCAGACCCCAGCACCCGTAGCGCGAGCAGGCCTGGCAAAGATGCGGGCGGCCAAGGCTGCCAAAGAGGCTGCCGCAACCTTTAGTACACCAGAAAGCGTTGCCAAGGCCATTCAAGAGAAGGTGGCCAGCAATCGCAGAAAGAGCCGGGAAAAAAGTCGCAAGGAACGCGAGGTAAAAGGTTACGCACCCAACTCGACACCTGAGAGCGAACAGGCTGGGTACGATGAAGAAATCAGCGGGCAGCCGTCTGAAATACACATGCAATCCGCAGCGGCTTTGCTTGGAAGCGACCCAAGACCGTTGATTGAAATGTTCGTTCGCGGCCAGTACGAAGCATCAGAGGATGTGTTCAAAGACATAACCGGAGTAAAAATTCTCGGATTGAGCGTAGCCGACAAGAAAGCAGCCCTGTACAAATGGGCCAACTGGACGCCCGAGCAGATTGCCCAAGCAGAAGACGTGGACAAAACCCGCCAAGACAAGAGAGAGGCGGAGTACAAGCAAGATAATTTGAAGGGCTCGGTACGTAGTGCGTGGTTTGCACTGAAAGACTTAAAGGTGAAGGGGCCGGACGGTACAGAATCAACCGGGCAAGACTTCATATTGAAGACGATAACCAATGGGTTTGACAAAGCGCACTCCCAAAAGAAGGGCGTTGCACTGATCTACGGGCTGACCAACGGCAAGAACTTCACCACGCTGAAGGGAGGTGCGTTGACGAAGTTTGTGAAAGCTGCAATTGATTTTGGCGGCATGGACAAAGCGATAGAGTACGTCAACCCGCCGAAGCCCAAGGCACCTGATTTCGTTGTTGATCGCGTGGTGAGCATTGGCAAGGCCGATAAAGATGATGGACTGATTGCCAAGGCTTTTGCGCCAACGGAGCCAGCAGATCAACCAGCCAAGCGCTCCCCCGAAGCCGACCACAAAGCCGCAATGGCCAACGTGGCAAAGCGGCGAAGTGAGCAGGCGCAGGCAGCAGCCAAGCCTGACAACAGCGTGAAGCCGGAAGCAAAACCAGCCGCCAAAATTGAGGACAGCGGCCAAGTGCTGGAAGGTGCCCGCAAGCTGTACGCCAAAGCCTACCGCGCCAAACTGGACGAAAGCATGGGGGTAGATATCGCATCCGTCCCGCTGTCTAAATCTTGGCCGGAGCCTGACTACCAAAAGCTGATTGACGAAGGCGCTGACCCCTGGGCGGTTGCTTTTGCCCATGCGGCGCGAGATGAGGTGCCGACCAAACCAGCCAAATCATGGAAACTCAAGGGCTGGGTTGAGAAGGTTCAATCGCTGCGTCATATGACGGCAAAAATGATGGAGGGCGTATCCCCTGCGTATTCCAAAGAAAAAATCATTCAAAAACTGAAGACGACACAGCTTCAAAACTTTGGCAACAAGGCCGATTTGTACGAGGCAGTAGGTCACGAAAACTCGCTCAAAGAATACACGTTCAGCCGTGGCGAGTATAGCATGCATGGCGGGGAAACTTTCAGTCCAGCCAAGGTGTTGTGGGCTATTACACAACCGTCAAAATCAGCATCTGCCACATGGAGCCACGGCAATTGGGGTTATGAAATCGCAGTGGCCGATACCAAGGAAGAGGCCGTCCGAAAGTTCAAGGCATGGAGCGAAGCACAAGGCGAGAAAGCCCCTGAAGCCGCCAAGTCGGTGGTGTTTGACATTTACACGTACAGCAACAGACCAGGTGAGTTTGTTGTTGGCAAGCGGATCAGCGCAAGCAAAAGCATTGACCTTAAAACCTTTCCGACTGCAAAGGAAGCCCGAGCTTACAAGACTGGCAACCAGGCAGAACTGGAAGACTTGCTGGCAAAAGCTAAATTTGAACCCACTGAGCGCCGCGAGAGCAATGCGCCACGGGTAGGCGCAGATTACCGCAATGGTGCCGACGTGACGACCGATCAGTTTCGCGAAACTTTTGGCTTTCGTGGCGAACAGTTTGGTGCATCAATGCCGCAGGGTGAGCGCCAGGCAAACATGAACCAAGCCTATGATGCCCTTTTGGACTTGGCTGGCGTAGTGGGCATACCGCCCAAGGCGCTGTCGTTGAATGGTGAGCTGGGCCTGGCGTTTGGTGCCCGTGGGAATGGTGGCAAGAACCCAGCCGCTGCCCATTACGAGGCTGACTTGACGGGTGCAGTCGCCCCTAATCGGGTGGTTATCAACCTGACTCGCAAAAACGGCGCAGGCAGTCTAGCCCACGAGTGGTTCCATGCCGTCGATAACTATTTTGCCCGGATGCGCGGCCAGAAAGCCGGGTTTGTGACTGAATACGCCGATACATGGCGTGGCGACGGAATGCGGCCAGAAATGCTGGCAGCGTTCAAAGAGTTGATGAAGACCATCAACCTGACGGGCATCAGGGAGCGCTCTAAAGTGCTGGACGCCAAGCGCACCAAAGACTACTGGGGCACGGGCCTTGAAATGGCGGCGCGGTCATTCGAGAGCTATGTGATTGCCAAGCTGCAAGACCAGAATCAGTCAAACGACTACCTGGCCAACATCGTCAACGAGACTTTGTATGCATTGCAAGGGGCTTACCCTTACCCCAGTATGGGGGAAATGCCACAGATTCGCGCCGCGTTTGATCACTTTTTTGATGTGGTACAGACCAAGGAGACTGCCACGGGCGTGGCTCTTTTCAACACTCCAGATAGCGAATACACTATCCCCAATGGAAGCCGCCCTGAACAATCAACAGCAGCCACCGAAGCAGACATTGAGCTACTTGCCCGCTCTGTCTCCCCCGGAAAGCGATTTGGCGATGTACCGCCGTTTGTCAGCCGACCCATCAATTCGTTTTTGCTGGACGGACGAGTTCTTGGAGAGCTTGCCGGGGCGCTCGGAAGTCGAATCGCTGGCTTTGCAACAAATCCAGTTCTAAACCCGTTGCAGCAGGCGCAAGTTCGCAAGTTCAACGGTGTTTATCTCAACGGCACAATTTACATCAGGGAAGGCGTTGACCGTCCCAATCTGGCGGTGCTGGGCCATGAGTTTGGCCACCTGTTGCAAGACAAGCGCCCCGATCTGTACGCCAAACTGGTAGAGGCAGTCCGCCCCTACGTCAAAGACAAAGAGTACGCAGCATTCAAAGATTCTCCAGTCGCCAAGGGGTTGACCGATCCAAAGGCCATCCGTGAAGAGTTTATTGGCGAAGTGCTGTCCGATGGTTTCATGGACAAAAACTTCTGGAAGACGATTGGCGAGAAGAACCCGAGTCTGTTGGGGCAGTTGATTGATGCCTTGGCTGGCCTGATCGACACGATCAAAGCCAAAGTGGGCTACACGTCAAGGACACAAAAATACCTGTCGGACTACGATGCCGTGATCAAGATTGCCGGGGAAGTGGCGGCAGAAATGGGTGTGAAGCCTCAATTCAGCCAAGGCCCCGTGCGCAACCCTACTACAGTCGCCGCCCTTCAGCAAGCCGTGCGCCAGCTCACCGGGGTGACTGGCAACCTACCCAACCAGTTAGGCCGCGTTGTGGCCACAACATCAGCCGAGATTAAATCCACTTGGGAGCCGTTAATTGGCCGCCAAGGCCTGTTGCAGACCGAAGACCCCAAAGGCGATGCGCTGGCGTTCTTTGACCTCGGCACCAAGACGGTGTTTTTGCTGGCCGACCGGATCACCGCTGGCGATGAGACTGCGATTCTGGCCCACGAACTCATGCACAAACACGGGCAAGCCGTGCTGGGCAAAGAAGGCTGGGATCGCCTGCATGGCGTGATTGGAACCTGGGAGAACGCACGCAAAGGCAGCGACGAGCGCAGCGTGTACGACTACGCCAAACGGCGTATTGATGCCGTGGGGCAGGAACTGTCCAATCAGGAGTTGTTTCCCTACGCTGTTGAGGCGGCAATCAAGCTGGGCATCAAGCCCAATGCGATTGCCAGACAGGGCACGGTGGCGAGGTGGCTGGCCGAGGTGATGCGCTCCATGAAAGCTGCCTGGGAAAAGATTGTCGGAAAGCCGGAAACATTTAAAGCGCAGGACTTGATGAATTTGGCCTACGGTATCGCGCAAATGGAGAATCCGGCGCATGCAAGTGTGGCGGGCTTCCGTGGTACAAATGACACCATGACGGCGTTTGACAACGCATCACTTGGAAAGAACCCGAATGAACCCACCGCGCCGGACAGTGGCGGCGCACCCGCATTTAGCCGCTCTATTGGCGACACGCTGAAGGGCATCACTGTCACCGATATCAAGACCCGCACCGGCAACAAGCTGGCGGATTACAGAAACTTGGGCTTGCAGTTTCTGGGTGGCCGTCAAATTGTTGACCTGTACGCCAAAGACCTGCCCCAGTTGAACGGCTACACGCAAATGGTGCAGCAGATGTCAGCCGATGCCAATGAGGTGGGTGCCCAAGCTGACGGCATTGTGACCGGGTGGGCCAAACTGAAAGACGAGCGCCAGCTTGCCGAACTGATGCATGACGCCACGCTGGCGCAAATTGACCCGGCCAAGGATTTTGTGACGGGCGACAACCGCATGCAGTGGGGCAGCCTGAATGCCAAGTTCAAGGCGCTTTCCGACGAAGCCAAGACAGTTTACACCCAGGCGCGGGACGCCTACGAGGAACACTACGCCCAGGTGCGCGAGGCAATCCGCGACAAGATTGAGCGAAGTGAAATGACCAGCGCCAGCAAAGCCGCGATGCTGGAGCGCATGGACGGCGAGTTTTTTGACAAGATCAAGGGCGTGTACTTTCCGCTGGCCAGGTTTGGCAAGTATGTGGTGGTGACGCGCGGGGCCGGTGGCAACGTGGTGAATGTGAGCCGTGCCGAAACCTTGAATGAAGCCGAGGCCACGCGCGACCTGATGCGCAAGACCTACCCGGCGGCACAAGGCTTTGCCGTAGGCAAGGTGATCAAGGACAAAGAGTTCAACGCCGCGCGCGACTCGGTGAGCCGGGGCTTTCTGAAAGAACTGTTTGGCGTGCTGGACGAAAAAGGCATGGGCAAAGAGTTGCAGGATGCCGTGAACCAGCTCTATTTGGCTTCAATGCCAGACCTGAGTTGGGCCAAGCATGGCATTCACCGCAAGGGTACGCCGGGTTTTAGCCAGGACGCACGCCGGGCATTTGCACAGAACATGTTTCACGGTGCCAGGTATCTGGCCAAACTGCGGTATGCCGACCAGTTGCAGGACAAGCTGACGGGCATGCAGAATTTTGTTGAATCCAAAGCCGGGGATGAAGCGTTTGATTCGGTGAAAGCCCAGCAGGTGGTGGACGAGCTGAACAAGCGCCACGAATCGCTGATGAACCCCAAGAGCAACCCGCTGTCCACGGCGCTGACAAGTTTTGGCTTTGTGTTTCACATGGGTCTGTCGCCCGCGTCGGCCATGGTCAACTTGAGCGGTACCGCCATGGTGGCTTACCCCATTATGGGTGCCAAGTGGGGGTTTGATAAAGCAGCTAGTGCGCTGATGACGGCGGCCAAGCAGGCGGCCACCCACAAAAATGACATCAGCGCAGCCCTGAATGACGACGAGAAGCGTGCCTATGAAGCTGCGGTGAAGGCTGGCACGATTGACGTGACGGCGGCGCACGACCTGGCTGGCATTGCCCAAGGAGAAGACACCGGCGTGATGTGGAAAATGCGGCCCGTGATGAAATGGGCAAGTTTCTTGTTTCACCACGCCGAACGCTTTAACCGGCAGGTGACTTTTGTCGCCGCCTACCGTCTGGCGCGCGGCACCGGGGCAGCGCATGAAGCCGCGTTTGAACAAGCTACCAAGGCGACGTATGACGGGCATTTCGACTACGCCAGCTCAAACAGACCCCGAGTGATGCAGGGCAACGCCGCCAAGGTGCTTCTCTTGTTCAAGCAATATGGTCAAAACGTGGTCTACACGCTGGCGCGTCAAGCGCAACTGGCGATGAAGGCCGAAACCCCAGAGGGCCGAAAAGAAGCGCGCAAAGCCTTGGGTGGCTTGTTGGTGATGCATGCGGCGGGGGCCGGTGTGCTGGGCTTGCCGTTGGTGGGCACCTTGTTGGCGGCGGCGTCTATGCTTGGCGGCAGTGACGATGAACCGTGGGACGCAGAAACCGCGCTGCGCAACATGCTGGCCGATACCTTTGGGCAAAAGCCCGCCGAAGTCATGGCCAGAGGTTTTTCACGCTTGACGCCGTTTGACATCTCGGGGCGCATTGGCCTGAACCATCTGATATTGCCTGACATTCAAGAGGGGCTGGAGGGCCAGCGCCTGGGCGAGTCGGCAATGGCCGCCGCGCTTGGCCCGGTGGCCGGCATTGGGATCAACTTGCTCAAAGGCATGCAGGAAATCAGCGAAGGCCACATGGCGCGCGGGTTGGAGAGCATGATGCCAACGGCGCTGCGCGGGCCGATGAAGGCTCTGCGGTACGCGCAAGAGGGCGCAAAAGACAAAACGGGCATTGTCATTCAAGACGAGGTGGGTGTCGCCGGGATCGCTGGCCAAGCGCTTGGCTTTAGCCCGTCAGAGGTGCGCAACGCGACCGAGGGGCGCAGCGCCATCTTCAGCGCCGACAAGCGGCTGATGGAGCGCCGCAAGGAACTGACGCGCCAGTTTTCTGACGCCTACCTTGACAATGATCAAGAGAGCGTGGCCAAGGTGCGCGAGGCGATTCAGGCATTCAATGAGAAAAACCCGAGTCGCCGGATAGGTGGCCTGCAACTGATGCAGAGCGTGCGCGCCAAGGCCAAACGGGTCAGCGAGGCCGAACAAGGGGTGTACCTGCCCAAGAAGCGCCGGGATGCGTTGGAAGAGGGTCGGTTTGCCCAGGTTGACTGAGACTTGTCGGTTAAACGCTTGGCTTTTTCTGTTTCGCGGTTTTCGCGTTCTTTCGCAGGTAAGTCTGTAACTCAGCCGGAAGCGCGATGCTGGTCGGCGGCTTCCTTTCTTACTTTGCTTTCATGGTTTATCCTTTGTTTGGATGCTTTTAAATTGGATCACCGCGATCTAATGAACCAAATATAAACCACCGTGGTTTATATTGCAAACTATTTTTAAACCACAGTGGTCTATCATTGAAGGATGGCCCTTGAAGACCCGCAAATGAAGATCAGACTCCCACTCGAATTGAAGGAGTTGCTGGACAATGCCGCCAAGAGTGCAGGGCGGACATTAAACGCCGAAGTCGTCGCCCGCCTGATGCAGTCCTTCAACCCTCGCGTACCTCAGGAGTTTTACGAACGTGAGGAGCTGATGAAGACAGTCACGCACCTGATTGACCAGAGGCTTGCGGCGGCCATGCTGAAGAAGTAGCCAACCCCCCCTAGGGTTTCCCAAAACCACAGCCCGATTTGACAATCGGGGCCATGCGATACAGCGCCCCCCAGCCGACAGCCAAGCACAAAGCCAACGCCAGCAAGCACAAAAGCAAGCTGAAGCAGCAGAACGTGCGCACGGCGCGGCTGATGGTGGCCGAGAAGAAAACCAGCCAGTCCAGGCAACAGAAAGCAGGCTATGACGATCTTTGAAATCGGGGTGCTTGTCGTTTTGTTGGTCGCCGCGGTGGCTTTTGCCCTGCATGTTGCCGCCAAGAACCATGCCAAATACCAGTAAGAAGATCGTGATATCACGCGCCAAGTCGATGAAAGCAGCAACCCATGAATGACGGACGCATGATCCCGCCAGAAGAAGCCACCGAAGACTTGAGCAACCTGCGCCGCCGACTGGCCGCTGCCAAAGCCAGAGCTTCGGGCGCTGCAATTTCACGGACTGAAGCGCTTGACTCTGAATCAATCCGCAATGACGTGGCGATGGGCGTGGTGCAAGGCTTGGAGCTGTTGTTGTCAGATCCAAAAATAATGGACAACTTTTGGGAGCATGGCTACACGGCGCTGGCAAAGCACAGCCAGCGAGACGCTCAAAGCTGGCTTGGCAAACGCATCTTGACGTTTTTGGTGTTGGGAATTGGTGGGTTTTGTTTGGTTTGGTTGCTGCGCAACGGCGGTGGGGCGCGGTAATGATCTCTCAAGAGGTCGCCACGACAGATTGGGGCCTGGCGCTCGAATGGCTCAAAGCGCTTACCCCCGCCATCGGCGCTGTCGCCGGGTTGTTGTCGGCTTATGTTGGCTTTCGCAACCTGAAAAAGGTCGAACAGGCTAAAACCGAGATCAAAGAGATCAAAAAGACAACGCAGCGAACGACGGAAGAATTTGACCTGATGCGCACGGGAGCGCATTGGAAGGGCTATGCCGAAGGCGCAGCCGACGAACGCAAGGGCAACACCGATTTTGGCAAGCTGAAACAAGCCGACTGGAAGGGCTGATATGCAACTTATCGACAACGCTAAAAGTGCGTGGCGGCATTTTTCTACCATTGCCCTGGCTTCAGGCGCAGCAATTCAGGGTGTTTGGATCGCTTTTCCAAATGACCTCAAAGCGCAATTGCCGGATGGCACGGTGAGAGTCGTGAGCTACCTAACCGCCTGCATTCTGGTGTGGGGGCTAGTTGGCAAATTCATTAAGCAGCCTACGCCTGAAGAGCGGTTAGCCGAAAAAGCAGCTAAAGAATCGGCACCACATGAGCGCAGTTGACCATCTAATTTTGGCGTCAATCAACCTGTTTGGTTGGGTGTTGCCTAACGGACTGATCGAGTCCATCGAAGTCTGGTGGCTGCGCCGCTTGGACGAAAAAGAGGAATCAAAATGACGTTACTCGGGACTTTGGTGTTTGTCGCCGCAATTTTGATCGTGCTGACTGGTATCGGGCTGTATGAAGCTGGCCGCCAAGCGCGTGAGGCTAGTTGCAACTGGCCAAAGGAAGACGGCGAATGAACATCTCCGCCCACTTCCACCTAGACGAATTTGTCAATTCGCAAACAGCGGTTTGCCAAGGGATTGACAACAACCCGACCGCGGCAATCATTCTTAGGCTGCAACGCACGGCAGTAGGCATGGAGCTTGTCAGAAATCTCTTGGGCGCTCCAATCATCATCAGCAGCGGCTACCGCAGCCCTGCGTTGAATAAAGCCGTTGGTGGTGCTGCAAACAGTCAGCACATGACAGGCGAGGCCGTGGACTTCACTTGCCCTGGTTTTGGCTCGCCTGCGCAGGTGGTTGAGGCTATCAAAGGTTCCGCGATCCCTTATGACCAAGTTATCACCGAGTTTAGTCGATGGGTGCACATCAGCTTTGCAGACAAAAACCGTCGCCAAGCTTTGGTGATTGATGGCAACGGCACGAGGCAGGCATGAGCCTGCTTGACTTAATCCCCGGCGGCCGAATGGTGCAGGGCCTGGTGGTGGCCGCTGCCGTCGCCGCAACCCTGGGTGCCGTGACCTACGGCGTCCACAGCTACAACGATGCCCGCCGTGACGAGGGTCGGGTGGAAGTGCAGGCTAAGTGGGCAGCCGCCGAAAAAGACCGCGACAAAGTTTTGGCTGATGTTCGGCAAAAAGGCATTGATGACACCAATCGGCTGAACAAGGCCGCGATTGACCAACAAAAGGCATCTAATGACAAAATTGCTGTTCTCAACAACAATCTGCATGCTGCTCTTAACAGCCTGCGCGACCGCCCCGAGCGCCCCACCGACGCCAGTAGCAGCGGTTTGCCCGCGCCTGCCGCCGCTCAATCAAGCTGCACCGGGGCCAGCCTTTACCGTCCAGATGCAGAGTTTCTTGTCCGGGAAGCTACCCGAGCCGATCAACTACGAGTTGACCTCGAATCCTGCCAAGCCCAATACAACTCTGCAAGCGAAGCCCTAAAGTAGGTTGGAGATTTTTGGCAGAAACGGTGCCAAAATTGGGTTTTAGAGCGTGGCAAGCTATTCATGCACCATCGATGCCGTAAGAAGATGGGCAACCGCTTGGAAAAAAACACCTGCCGGTCTGAAACTCGCATCTGCTAGCAGAAGCTAGTCGCTACTAGCAGAAGCTAGTCGCTGCTAATAGTAGCCTTGCAGCTTTCGCATTGAAGATAGATTCCGTAGCTCATGGTTTTAACCTAAAAATGGTGGGGAATTTTTGCTACAACCACTGTGAATCACGCCAGTAGTGTGCCTGGTGCGAAGCAAAAACCCGTTTGAAATCAGCCCTGTGCCATAATCACACTGGAAGCACAGAGGATTGCAAATCCGTCTAGCCCAGTTCGATTCTGGGTCGCGCCTCCACAAAAATCTCTTTCATTCAACGTCCCAGGCAGATCGTTGATTTTTAAAGGCGCCTAAAAGTGGCTGCAAAGTTTGGCTCTGGTCTTTGTTGTCGCTTTGCTTTAGGAATTCAACAAGGATGGTACAGAAAAGCTTACTTCGTTCCAGATGCAAAGCATGCGCACACGCAGGCAACACGGCTAACGACGCGAGGGGGATGCAGCGCCACAACATCTCAATTTGGGACCAGCCATAAGTGCGGTCGCTTTCTCCCCAAATTACCAAAGTAGCCTGCTCAATCCGGCCTAGGTGCTCGCGGCCATCCCAGGACTCCATGGCGGTCAGACCCGCACTGGCGGCTTGTTCGCTGGCCTGGGTAGCCAGCTGGGCCAAGGCTTCATACGCCGGTGAAGCCTCGCGATCGAGCAGCCAAGTGGCACAAATTCGCTTGGCCGTACGTTGTACGCCGTCGCCTCTCAAACGCTCGCGGGAAAGGGTCATAGTTTCAAATCGGCCCGGAATACAACCCAGCGGACCGGTCGCGTACAACACCAGTTTGATCACCCGATGAGGAGTCTGCCTTGTGATTTCCTGCGCCACCATGCCGCCCATTGAATGGCCCAACAAATGAAAGCGCTCGATCCCCATGTGATCGAGCGTAGCCAAAACACTGCGGGCATGATCGGCCAAATCGGTCGGAGCGGTCAGGTGGTGGGCCATACCGTATCCCGCCAAATCAAGCGTCACCACTTCAAAATATTGACTCAGCAAGGGCAGCTGTGCGTCCCACTGCCGGGATCCCCCCAAATAGCCATGCACAAGCACCAGCGGAGTGCCAACGCCAACCCTCTGAAAAGGCAAGAGTTGCTGCGGATTAAATTCAATTTCGTTCAAGACCATGTCCATGGCCCTGGCATGAAAATCATCAATGCAACCGGCATCACTCGCTCACGGTCGAGCTGACTTTGTTTAAATGCCACCACGCCACACAGCTTCGGGCTAGCGCCGCCGTACTGTCAACACAATGGATGCGAAGTAGCGATTTTATCGCATCAAGAGCCAAAGGTGTTTCAGTACAAGCCAGAACCACTGCACTTGCACCTTGCTGCAGGAGTGCCTGAACGGCTTGCTCAATGAGTTGGCCGCCACGCAAGGTATCGCCAGCCTTGACATACTCGATCCCAGGCAAAACCACAGTATTCATCACGATATCTTCCGGCAATATGACTTTGTATCCCGAGCGAACCAGTGCAGCGTCAAAAATCTGGGCAGCAAGGGTAGCGCGTGTCGCAATGATGCCAATTGTTGAGCCAGCGTCAGCCAGCAGCGAGAGCTCATGGACACTCGCATCGACAATGCTCAAAAAGGGAACACTGCATCCTTTGAGCAAATCGGCGTACCAAAAATGAGCGGTATTGCATGGCATAGCCAAAGCCTTGGCACCAGCGGTAATCAGTCGATCACGTCCTGCCAGCAGTTCAGGCAGCGGTGACCGTCCCTCGCCAAGGATGGCCGCCGGTCGCGGCGCAATACGCGGGTCAGACTGAATCAGCAGTGGCACGTGATCGCCATCTCCCCGGGCAGGGGTTTCCGAAATAACCTTGCTGAAGAAGTCAACGGTTGCCAATGGGCCCATGCCGCCTAAAACGCCAATCATGCCAATTCCTTTTAAATCTTTGAACGCTGCTGATCAGTGAGTCGCCATCAAATAACCACCTGTCAAAAATGCCAAAGCAAGTGTCACCAAAAAAATCATCGCTACCGGCCGCCAGCCCAGCCGGGTAACGTCATGCAGCGAGGTTTTCAGGCCCACGCCTGCGATGGCTAGCACCAAAAATGCCTGCGACACATTGGATGCGCCTGACTGAACTGCAGCAGGCACCCAGCCGGTGCTGTTGATCAGCATCAGCACCACAAACACGACTGTAAACCAGGGCAGCAGCGGTGTTTTTGTAGCTCTGCCAGCGCCCACTGCACCTTTCATTCGATGCCGCACGACCAGTGAAATCACCACCAGCACAGGCATTAAAAACGCAACCCGCATCAGTTTTGTAATGGTGGCCGCGTCGCCTGCCTTTAGCGACAGGCTGTAGCCTGCACCCACCACCTGAGCGACGTCATGAATCGTCGCACCAATGAATTTGCCAGAGGTCACGGCATCAAAGCCCAGCCACTGCGTGATGAGCGGGTAGACCACCATGGCCGCAGTAGACAGTGTGGTGACGCCCACCACAGTCAATGTGGTGTCGCGCTCCAAATGGGCATTTTTAGGCAGCACACTGGAAATGGCCAAAGCCGCAGAGGCACCGCAAATAGCGGTTGCGCCACCGATCAGCACGCCCAGGCTGCTTTCGACTTTGAACAGGCTTGCAAGCAGCAAGCCGAGAGCTATCGTCAAGCTCACCGCCAGCAGCAGCGCCACCACGGTTTGCCAGCCGAGTGTGACGACGTGGTCAATCGTCAGCCGCAAACCCAGCAGCGCCACGCCCAGCCGCAGCACCGTGCTGGATGCAAACTGAATACCCGCGGCGCAGCGCGTGTCCTCACTGATGAAATGCAAAGCCAACCCAAGCAGCAGCGCAAACAGCAGCATCGAGCCTTTGTAGTGGCTACCCAAAAAAGCCGCCGCCATCGCCACCAGTGCCGTGACGAAGAGACCGGGAACGAGTTTTTTGGTGAACTCTATTGCCGCATCCGACGCAAGCTTGGTCATCAAGGCAGTTTTTTAAAGCGGCTTCAGGCTGTCAAATGCGTTCATGTAGCCATAGAGCGCAACCGCGCCGCCAGTGTGCACAAACACCACGTTCTCGCCCTTTTTGAAATGCCCTTTGCGGCACAGGTCAATCAGGCCCGCCATGCCTTTGCCTGAATACACCGGGTCGAGCAAAATGCCTTCGAGACGCGCCATCATTGTGACCGCTTCGATCATGCCGGGTGTGGGCACGCCGTAGCCGCCGCCGACGTAGTCGCAGTTGGCCATGACGCTTTCACGGCTAATGCTGCCGGGCACACCGAGCAGTTCAGCCGTTTTAACGGCCAGGTTGTAGACACTTGTTTCTTGCGCTTCTTTTGCGGCTCGCACGCCAATGCCCAGTACCGGGATTTGGCTGCGTGCTCCTTCAAGCCCTACGACAAGGCCAGCTTGCGTGCCCGCGCTGCCAGTGGCGTGCGTGACGCAACTCACATTCAGCCCGAGCGTGTTGAATTGGTCGACCATCTCTAGTGCGCACACCACATAGCCCAATGCACCAATCGGGTTAGAGCCGCCACCAGGGATGATGTACGGCTTTTGCCCCTTGGCACGAAGCTCATCAGCCAGCTTGGCCATAGCGGCGTTCATGTCGGTTCCGCCGGGTACTTCGGCAACATTTGCGCCGTACAGGTGGTCTAAAAAAACGTTGCCTGATTGCTTATAGTTTTCAACTTTTGAGCCAGTGCGGTCTTCCAGCAAGATCTCGCACTTCATACCCATCTTGGAGGCTATCGCTACCGTTTGGCGGGCGTGGTTGGACTGGGTTGCGCCTTGCGTGATGATGGTGTCTGCACCGTGTTTGACGGCATCAGCCATTAAAAATTCAAGCTTGCGGGTTTTGTTGCCGCCCGTGCCCAAGCCAGTGCAGTCGTCGCGCTTGATATACAGGTTGGGGCCACCCAGGGCTTCGGTCATGCGCGGCATGAACTCCAGCGGTGTTGGGCCGTGGGTGATCCGAACGCGAGGGAAGTTGGTGAGTTTCATGGGTACTTTCTTTTCTGGGTTGGATAAAAATAGGGAGAGGAATTAGCTTGCAGCGGCTATCAAGCTGGCCGCCGCTACGATTTGGCCAATCAACACGCAGTCGTCCTCAGTCAGGGAAAGCGGCGTGCGCAAGTCCAATAGCTTGTTCAGCACGTCCATTGATTTTGGAACTTCGGGTTTGCTGGTCAGGTAGTGCCAATGCGCGTAATTGCTGGTAAAGGCAACCGGCGTTGGCGTACCAAACCATTTGATGTACAAGCCGCGCATGCTGCATTCTTTGAGGAACCGTTCGATCTGCCGCGGCGTCAAATCAAGCGTGAACTGAATCGAGCTGGCGACAAATTCTTCTCTAGCATCGCGCGGTGGCACTGACACGTAGACTGCTTTACTCAGCTCGCGTTCCAGCGTGCTGTAGATGTGGTTCCAGCGCCGTCCGCGATCAGCCAGCTGGTCAATTTGCGGGCGGAGTAAAGCTGCTGCTAGATTCGACATCCGCATGCTGAAGTTGGGCGTGATGTATTTCCAGCGCTCAAACACTTCAGAAGGCGGTTTTAGGATGTGCTGGTCGTACATCATGTAGCAACCCGACATCAGAATGGCTTGAGCAGCAACATCGTCGTCGTCCGTCACCAACAAGCCGCCTTCACCCGAGTTGATGTGCTTGTAGGTTTGCGTGCTGTAGCAGCCGACTTTGCCCCAGGTGCCAGTGTGTTTGCCGTCCCATTTTGCGCCCATGGTGTGGGCACAGTCTTCAATGATGGCGATGCCGTAACGGTCGCAAATCTCCCGCACCGCTTGCAAGTCCGCAATGTGGCCGCGCATGTGCGAGAGCAAAAACACTTTGGCACCACTGGTGGCTGCTTTGTGCTCTAGGTCGACCATATCGGTCATGTAGTCGGCGCTGGTTTCAATCAGCACGGCCTCAGCACCGGCATGCGCAATCGCGCCAGGCACGGGCGATAGCGTGAAGGTGCTTGTCAACACCTTGTCGCCTTGCTTCACGCCAAGTGCCTTGAGCCCCACGAACATAGCCGCGCCGCAGGAACTGACCGCCACGCAATACTTGCTGCCCACATACGCCGCATAGTCTTGCTCCAGCAGTGAAGGCTCGGGGTAGCCCGAGCCTTGTTCGCCGTAGCGGTGCAAACGGCCTGAACGCATCAAAGCCACAGCCCGCTCAATCGCTTCCTCAGGAATCGGCTCGGGCGTGCTCAGGTCTTTGCCAAACCACAGTCCGTTTGGCGCAAGCGGCGCTGCAGAGGGCATGGCGGAAGTCAGTGTTGCAGACATCTCAAGCTCAATTTTGATGACCGGCCAGCGTACCCAGCTCAAAAGTCTCTTGCGGGAAGTACTTCCTTAAGCGGATATCGCCCGTGCGGGCGTGGCCTTCCATGCCTTCAAGACGCGAAATCCTGGCCGCGACCTGACCCACTTCACGGCTGGCACCACGCGTCAAGCGCTGGTAGGTGACGGTCTTGATGAATTTGCCTACGCTCAAGCCGCCGGAGTAACGCGCTGCGCCACGGGTCGGCAAAATGTGGTTGGGGCCTGCGCACTTGTCACCATAGGCGACAGTGGTTTCTTCACCCAAAAACAACGAACCGTAGTTGCTCAAATTGGCTAACCACCAGTCCAGGTCTTTGGCAAAAACTTGCAAATGCTCGGGCGCGTACTTGTCACTGATTTCGACCATTTCTTCACGGCTGTCGACCAGCACCACCTCGCCATAGTCACGCCAGGCGGCGGTGGCTGCGTTGCGTGCCAGCTCAGGCAGAGCGGCAATCACCGACGGAATGATCTCAATCACTTTCATACCTAATTCGCGCGAAGAGGTGTACAGCCATACGGGTGAGTCCGGGCCATGTTCGGCCTGGCCTGCCAAGTCAGCTGCAACAAGGTTCACATCGGCGGTTTCATCGGCAATGATGGCCGACTCGGTGGGGCCTGCCACCACGTCTATGCCAATGCGGCCAAACAGCGTGCGCTTGGCCTCGGCTACAAAGCGGTTGCCAGGGCCAACAATCACGTCAGCAGGCTTAGGCGAATACAAACCAAACGCCATGGCGGCAATGCCCTGTACGCCGCCCAGAGCCAGCGCCGTGTCAGCACCGCATAGCTTCATAGTGTGCAAAATGGCCGGGTTGACACCCTCTTCTTTATGGCCAGGGGAGGTAGCCACTATGTTGGGTACACCCGCCACTTTGGCTGTGCACACGCTCATAATGGCCGAGGCCACATGGGCATAGCGGCCACCGGGCACGTAGCAGCCCGCCGTATTGACCGGAATCAGTTTTTGCCCGGCAATCAAGCCGTCAATCAGCTCGACTTCAAACTCGTGCAGTGACTCGCGCTGGCGCACGGCAAAATCTTTGACACGTGCGTGTGCAAACGCGATGTCGTCTTTGATACCTTGCGAAAGCTTTTTTGTTGCAGCGGCAAAGTCGTCTTCACTGACCACAATGCTGCCGTTCCAGCCGTCAAAGTCGCGGGCGTATTTTTCAACCGCATCACGGCCATTTTTTTGAATGTCTGCCAACAGACGCTCAACGGTCTCAGATGTCGCGTTATCAATCGCGTCTTGCGGCGGGGTGGCTTTCTTCAAATACTCAATCGTCATGGAATGCTCTCTAGCAAAAAGATTAATTTACCCACGGCCTTTCCAGGGCACCACACGGCGTTCAACAAAGCGCACCAGATGGTCAAAGGCATAGGCAATCATCGCAATCACCACAATTCCCATGATGACAATCGGCGTTTGCAAAAATCTGGACGCTGACAAAACCGTGTAACCCAAGCCGGAAGTAGCGGCGACCATTTCGGCGGCCACCAGGGTTGTCCATCCAAAACCAATGCCAACACGCATGGCGGTAAATATCTCGGGCATGGCCGACGGCAAAACCACCATGCGGATCACCTGCCAGCGGGTTGCACCAAACGAATAGGCTGCATGAATCTGCTCTATGGCAGCCGACTTGACGCCAGCACGCGCACCCAAAGCCATCGGGGCGAGTACCGACAGAAAAATCAGCAACACCTTGGACAACTCATCAATACCAAACCAAATGATCATGAGCGGCAGGTAGGCCAGTGGCGGAATCGGGCGGTAGAACTCAATCGGGGGATCAAAAATGCCACGTGCCAGCGGGCTCATGCCCATCGCAATACCAAGCGGAATCCCTATGACACAAGCCAGCAAGAACGCGCCAAAAACCCGAAGCGTGCTGACCCAGGTGTGTTCCCAAAAGCTGGCACCGGTAAAACCGTCTCTTAACATGGTGAGAAAAGCGTCGATCACGGCCATTGGGGACGGCAAGAAAAGCGGCTTGACGAAGCCGACATAGGTGACAAACCACCACACAAAAATCAAGCCGACAATAACGACAGCGCTGATTTTCAAGCTGTCGCCTTGGCCAGGTACGCCATATATTTCACCCGGCTTGGCTGGTTTGGCCTTCATGAGGCTGGCCCACATGGAGCTACCAGAATTGGTTTGGGTGTCAATCATGATGGGCTCCTGCTTCGTCAGCAAAGATGATCTGCAAAATCTCTTCCCTGAGGGCAATGAATTCGGCGGAGGCCTTGATTGCCCTGGCGTTGCCAGTTTCAAAATAGCGCCGACTAAATGGCAAGTTGAACACGTGTGAAATGCGGCCGGGGCGAGGCGACATCACAATCAGCTTGGTACCCATGAACAGGGCTTCTTCGACGCTGTGGGTGATAAAAAACACCATCTTGCCGGTGTCGCGCCAAACTTTCAAAATCAACTCTTGCGCCCGTTCGCGGGTTAATGCGTCAAGCGCACCGAGTGGTTCGTCCATCAGCAAAATGGCTGGGTCACTGGTCAGCGCCCGGGCAATGCCAACGCGCTGCTGCATACCGCCCGAAAGCTCATACGTGGCCGATTGCTCAAACTGCTCAAGACCTAACAGTTTGATAAATTCTCGGGCGATTTTTTCGCGCTTTGGTTTGTCATGGCCCTGAATTTTCAAACCGAAGGCGACGTTGTCCAACACGTTTAACCAAGGCAGCAGCGCATGCTTTTGAAACACCACCGAGCGGTCTGCACCCGGGCCCGTAACGACGCGACCATTCAAAGAAATTTCACCTTCACTGGGCGCCATGAATCCGGCAATCAAGTTCAGCAGTGTTGATTTGCCGCAGCCTGATGCACCCAGTGCCACCACAAACTCTTTCTCGTGGATCTCGAGATTGATGTTTTTAAGCGCGTGAACGGAAGGTTTACCAGGAACCGGGTAAAACACCGACGCGTTTTTAATGGCAAGTGCCGTCATGGTGAGCCTCAAGAGAGTTTTCGGCGAAGCACTGACCCGCCCGGACACGCCGGGTCAGTTCCGAAGGTGCAGACGTGGCTTATTTGCCAGCAGCCGTTTTGGCAAACTCGGGATTGACAAACTTGGTGTAGCTGTCAGCCGCTGCGCTGATTCGGCCAGCACCTTTAAGGAAGTCGGCGGTGGACTTGATGGTAGTGGCCGCACCGCCGCCCATCCATGCTGCCGACATATTCAGCTCACCATCGGGGTAGATGGCACCGTCCAATGCCGCTACAACAGCCGCTGGCGTAATGCCGACATTGGTAGCAACAGCCTTGACTTTGGGTGAGTCAGCATTCCAGGCGGCTTTGTTTTTGCTGTAGTCGCCATTGATCTCGTTCATGGCTTTCAGGAATTTGACCAGGCCATCACGGTTGGCTGCGGCGAATTTGTTGGTCGCGACCCAGCCATTGAAGGTTGGAAAGCCAGTTTTGGCAATGACGCCTGCTGTCGTCATGACCTTGCCGTTTTCACGTATCTTGGCCTGGACCGGGTACCAAACAAAAGCTGCATCTATCGCGTTTTGGGCCCAGGCTGCGGCAATTTCAGCGGGCGACATGCCGACGACCGTCACGTCTTTTTCTGTCAAGCTGTACATCTTCAATGGCTGGGTCGCGACCAACAAATTCGCCGCAGCCAACCGTGATGGCCTGGTCAAATTCCTGAAAGCCATGAACGAGATCAATGGCGACT
>JANNCN010000077.1:0-12497 GCA_031386665.1 Rhodoferax sp.
CGACAATTGGCGCATATTGGCATCTGCCTTGTCGGCCAGCCCCAGGCTCGACAGCAATTCGTCAATCCAGTCGTCGTTTTTTTTGATGCCAAAGTAACCGGACTGAATGCGAAGCGCCTCGCGCACATTGAAAAACGGGTCAAACACCAGCTCTTGCGGCACCACACCCAAGTTTCGACGCGCCTTGGCATAGTCAGCTTGAACGTCAGCCCCCAACACCTTGACGCGACCACTGCTGGCGCGCGTCAGGCCCGCCAAAATACTGATCATGGTGGTTTTGCCTGCGCCATTGGGGCCAAGCAGGCCAAAGAATTCGCCTTGCTCGATGTCCAGGCTGACGCCATCGAGAGCGGAAAATACAGAACCTTTGGGGCCGCGCGGGGACGGGTAGCTCTTGGAAACGTTTTGAAAAGATATAGCAGGCATGTGAGCCAGCGATTTTAGTCGCAGCAACCGAAGCCGGGTTTAAGCCGCAGGCAGCAGCCCTGAAATTCCGTAAAGCGATGCCAAGTCAGCCAATCGCGCGGGCATTTTGCTGACCGAAAACCGCTTGCCCAGGGCGGCGGTTTCACGGCGAAGTTCCAGCAGCACGGCCAGGGCGGCCGAGTCAAACCGGGTCAGTGCGCCCGCGTCAACCACCACCTCATCGCCTTGCGTTCCCAGGGCGGGCACCAAGTCCCGAAGGCAGGCGCTGGCCTGGGTTTGGGTTAGCTCTTTGGGCAGGGCCAGCACGGTCAGCCCTTTTTAGCGTTGGCTTTGTTGCGCTCGGCCAGGCTGGCGATCAGGCCATCGATGCCTTTGGCGTTGATCTCTGCTGCAAACTGGCTACGGTAAGTTTCGACCAGCCAAACGCCCAACACGTTGATGTTGAAAATCTTCCAGCCCGCGCCTTGGCCCGGTGTTTTTTCAAGCCGGTAGTCCAGCTGAATCGGGTCGCCTTTGCCTCTGATTTCGGTTTTGGCGACGACTTCCGTGTCGGTTGCGGCAAATCGCATGGGTTTGACACTAATGACTTGGTCCGTCACCTGCGACAAAGCACCCGAATAAGTGCGCACCAGCAAGGCTTTGAACTCGTCCTGCAGGCGTTTCTTTTGCTCGGGCGTGGCTTGACGCCAGCCGGGGCCAACGGCAGACGCCGTCATGCGCTCAAAATTAATGTGCGGCATGACCATGGTTTCAACCAACTTGACCACCTTGGCAAGCTCACCCGTCTGGTAGCTCTTGTCAGCCTTGATGGTTTCCAGCACGTCGGTGCCCAGGCGCTTGATAAAAACGTCGGGGGCTTCGTCGCTGGTTTGGGCAAGGCTGGGGGCGGCAAGGGCTGCACCCAACACCAGGCTGGCGAACAATTGAGCCAAATTTCGTCGTTTCATTTCACTATTCTCCTAAAGCGGCCAAGCCGCACTGTCATTAACGCGACTTCGCCAGATTGGGCTGACCGAGAGCAGATATTTAAAGCTCGCAAAACCAAAACCTACTTTTTAACGGGATCGGCTGGCACCGCTGCGCCGCCTGCAGCGGGTGCAGGCGTTGCCGTTGGGGCCGTGGCTGGAACCGTGCCAGGTGCCGTAGCTGGTGCCGCCGCTGGCTCGGGCGGCTCCCGGTCTCCGAAGACCAAACTTGCCCGGCGCTGCATGAAAGCATCCCGCGAAAAGGTGTATTTGTCCAGCGCGGCACCGTCCAGCACATCGTCCAGCCTAAGCAAACTGGCGCGAAGGCTCAAGCCGCGCAAAATTACCAAACTGTCCTTTGCGGCCAGGTCAGTCACCTTCAACACTGGGTCAGCTGCCGTCTCGGTGGTGAAGGCCAGCGTATCGCGCAGGGTGGACGGCCCGTAAATGGGCATCACAAAATAAGGGCCTGTGGGAACGCCCCAGTGGCCCAAAGTCAAGCCAAAGTCTTCGTAATGCCGCTCAATCCCCAATTCGCTGGCGATATCCAACAGGCCACCCAAGCCAAAGAAGGTGTTGATGCTGAAACGCATGAACGTCTCGATAGCGTCCTCGGCTTTGAGTTGCAAAGCCGCGTTCAGGGCCGTCCAGGGTTCGGCCCAGTTGCTGAAAAAGTTGCTCACCCCCGTGCGAGCCAAGGCGGGCACGGCCGCACGGTAAACGGTGGCAGCGGGCTTGAGCAAAAATGCGTCAGCCGTGTCGTTGAATTGGGTCATGCCCCGGTTGTACTTTTCCCACGGGTCGCCCGGCGTCATGCCAAGCTTTTCACCGGGTACGCTGGCACAGCCCGCCAAAACCACAAAGCTGGCTAAGGCCAAAATCCTGCGCATTGACAACGCTTGTGTGCAGTTTTCTAATGTGTCAAACCATGTGATTTTCATTTGCCGCTTTGCGTCCCTTTAATGGCTGGGGGGGGTTGAAGGAGATGCAGACGCTGGCGCTGGGGCGGCGTCGGCTGCTTTGCCCGATGGGCCATCGGCCGCTTTGCTGAACAAAAACTGGCTGATCAGGTTTTCCAGAACCACCGCGGACTGCGTTGTCGTGATGGTGTCGCCCGAGGCCAGGTTTTTATCTTGCGCGCCCGCCTCAATGCCCACGTACTGCTCGCCCAGCAAGCCACTGGTCAAAATTTTCAAGGAACTGTCTTTGGGAAAAGCGTAACGGTTTTCCATGGCCAAAGTGACGCTGGCTTGAAAAGATTTGTCATCAAATGTGATGGACTCGACCCGCCCCACCACCACGCCTGCGCTTTTGACGGGCGCTTTGGGCTTGATACCGCCAATGTTGTCAAATTTGGCGGCGACTCTGTAGGTGCTTTGAAAATTCAAGGTCAGCAGATTGGCCGACTGCAAGGCCAAAAACAACAGCGCTGCCCCGCCGATCAGGACAAACAGGCCGACCCAAAAGTCATTGGCTGAACGTTGCATTTGAATCCTTTCGAAAAAATGATGGCTTTTGGCGCTAGATGCTGAACATCAGCGCGGTTAACACGAAATCAAGCGCCAAAATGGCCAGGGACGCGACCACGACCGTGCGGGTGGTGGCGCGCGACACGCCCTCAGGCGTGGGCTGCGCATTAAAGCCCTGCATCAAGGCTACAAACGACACGGTGAAGCCGAACACCACGCTTTTCAAAACGCCGTTGCCCACATCGCGCCAAATGTCCACGCCGCCCTGCATCTGGCTCCAAAACGCGCCGGAATCCACGCCGATCATCAGCACACCCACAACCCAGCCGCCCACCACGCCCACTGCGCTGAAAACCGCCGCCAGCAGGGGCATAGTGATCACACCGGCCCAAAACCGGGGTGCCAAAATGCGCCGCACTGGGTCGACGGCCATCATTTCCATGGCGCTCAACTGCTCGCCCGCCTTCATCAAACCAATTTCTGCCGTGAGCGATGTGCCAGCACGCCCGGCAAACAGCAAAGCGGTGATGACCGGCCCCAGCTCGCGCACCAAACTCAAGGCCACCAGCAACCCCAGCGCTTCAGACGCGCCATAGCGTTGCAAGGTGTAGTAGCCCTGCAACCCCAAGACAAAACCGACAAACAGCCCTGACACGGTGATGATGGCCAGCGAATAGTTGCCCAAAAAGTGAATCTGGTCGCGCACTAGCGAGAAGCGCTTGAAAGTGGGCAACAGCAAAGCGACCAGCCGCAAAAACAGCCGCGTGCCAGCGCCTAGGTCGGCAATCTTGGAGCGCACGGCAAAGCCGATGTCTGAGGGCTTCAAAGACATCATGATCGCCCCCCCATCTGCGCAGAAAAGTCTTGCTCGACGGTTGGTCCAGGGTAATGAAATTGCACCGGGCCATCGGGCCTGGCATTGACAAACTGTTGCACCAGCGGGCTGCTGCTGTGGCGAACCTCATCGGGCGTGCCCTGTGCCGCAATTTTGCCGTTGGCCAAAATAATGACCTTGTCGGCAATGCCAAAGGTTTCGTCCAGGTCGTGCGACACCACAATGCTGGTCAGCCCCATGGCATCGTTCAACTGGCGAATCAAGCGGGCCGCAGTGCCCAAAGAAATAGGGTCGAGCCCTGAAAACGGCTCGTCGTACATGATGAGTTCAGGGTCCAGCGCCATGGCCCGGGCCAAAGCCACCCGGCGCGCCATGCCGCCTGAAATTTCGCTCGGGGCCAAGTCCCGCGCACCGCGCAAGCCCACGGCACCGAGCTTCATTAAAACAATGTCGCGAATCAGCGGTTCTGACAAATCGGTGTGCTCACGCAGCGGGAAGGCGACATTGTCAAAGACGCTCAAGTCGGTGAACAGCGCCCCAAACTGAAACAACATGCCCATGCGACGCCGCGCGGCGTACAAGTCTTTGGCGTTGAGCTGGCCGATGTCTTGAGTGGGGACGGCCGAAGATGAAGCTGTGGCCGAAGCCGAGGTTGCCGCTAAGGCCGACGCCTTTGAAGCATCGCCAAGCTGCGCCGACAGCAACAATTGACCTTTTTGGGCCTTGCATTGCCCACCAATCAGCCGTAGCACCGTGGTTTTGCCTCCGCCGGATGCGCCCATCAGAGCCGTGACTTTGCCGCGCGGAATGCTCAAGGAAACGTCGTCCAGAATTAACCGATCACCGTAGCCAAAGCTCAGATTTTTCAGTTCGACCAAGGGAAGATCAGCACCAGCGGACATGCAAATAGCGAAAAGCCGGATGGGCTCCGGCTACTAATGGTAAACACTGATGATAAGTGATTGGCCAGTCTGCGCGCCCGCGTGAGGGCTTTGATGCCCAAATTGGCAGAAAAAGGACTTTAAATACCCAATTTGGGTATATTGCACGTCCAAAAGGCATTTTTGGTCAAATTATTGATAAAATAGGCCTCTAGCTCTCTAATAATATAGATAGTTTGCTATATTATTTATAGCAAACTGATTCACGAAAACCTCGACAAATAGGCGACGATTGACCGGTGATTGAGCGGTGATTTCCGCCTGTCTACCTGGGCAATTCCGTCGTCCCCATTAAAAACTCATCCACCGCCCTGGCCGCTTGGCGGCCTTCGCGAATGGCCCACACCACCAGGCTTTGGCCACGGCGAATGTCACCTGCGGCAAAGACTTTGGGAACGTTGGTGGCGTAGCCGCCCACCACGTCCATGTGGGCTTTGGCGTTGCCCCGGTTGTCTTTGTCAATGCCAAAGGCATCCAGAACCGACGCCACGGGCGACACAAAGCCCATGGCCAAGAGCACCAAATCGGCTTTCAACACCTTCTCGGACCCAGCAACCTCAATCATCTTGCCGTCTTTCCATTCGACGCGCACGGTTTTCAGGCCTGTCAGTTTGCCCTTTTCACCGATGAATTCTTTGGTAGAAATCGCGAATTCACGCTCGCAACCTTCGTCGTGGCTGGAACTGGTGCGCAGCTTGATGGGCCAGTTGGGCCAGGTCATAGGGCGGTTTTCTTCAACCGGTGGCTGCGGCATGACTTCGAATTGGGTGACGCTGACAGCGCCGTGCCGATTGCTGGTGCCCACGCAGTCGCTACCCGTGTCGCCGCCGCCAATCACGATGACGTGTTTGCTGTTCGCAGTGAGTTGCCCTTTGAGCTTGTCACCCGCATTCACCTTGTTTTGCAGCGGCAAAAACTCCATGGCGAAATGCACGCCATCTAGCTCGCGCCCAGGCACCGGCAGGTCGCGTGACTGCTCGGCACCGCCGGTCAACATGACGGCGTCAAAGTCTTTTTGCAATTGCGCGGGCGTGATCGTCTCCTTCGCCCAGTTGATGACTTTGGAGTCTTTGGGCAGCGCCCCGACCATCACGCCAGTGCGAAAGTGAACACCCTCTTGCGTCATTTGCTCAACCCGCAGGTCAATGTGCGACTTCTCCATTTTGAAATCAGGAATGCCGTAGCGCAGCAGGCCGCCAATTCGGTCATTCTTTTCAAACACCGTCACGGCATGGCCCACGCGGGCCAGTTGCTGGGCCGCTGCCATGCCCGCAGGGCCTGAACCCACAATCGCCACTTTTTTACCCGTTTTGCGGGGCGCCAACTGCGGTTGCACCCAGCCTTCGGACCAGGCCCGGTCGATGATGGCGTGCTCAATCGACTTGATGCCCACCGCGTCGTCGTTCACATTCAGTGTGCAGGCCGCCTCGCAAGGGGCGGGGCAAATGCGTCCGGTGAATTCAGGGAAATTATTCGTGCTGTGCAGCACGTCAATTGCGTTTTTCCAGTCGCCTTTGTAAACCAGGTCGTTGAAATCAGGAATGATGTTGTTCACTGGGCAGCCGCTGTTGCAAAACGGCGTGCCGCAGTCCATGCAACGCGCGGCTTGCTTGTTGGCCTGTGCATCATCCAGCCCAATCACAAACTCTTTGTAATTCTTCACCCGCTCATTGACGGGTTTGTACCCCTCTTCAATGCGCTCAAACTCCATGAAACCTGTCATCTTGCCCATTTTTCTGTCCTGATCTGTGTGAGTCTTGGAAGGGGTTTACTTGGCTGCAACGGCCACGGCAGCCGATGCTTTGCCGGCTTTTGCGGGCTTGGCCAAATCAGTCGCAGGCGCATCGTCCTTTTTCACGACCTGAGCGGCTTTTTTGGCGGCAATTTCCCCCAAAGCCCGCTTGTATTCGAGCGGGAAAACTTTGACAAATTTGCCACGCGCCGTGTCCCAGTTGTCCAGCAGTTCGCGCGCGCGCTTGCTGCCGGTCCAGCGGTTGTGCTCTTGCAACAGCTTTTTCAGTTGCACTTCGTCGCTTTGGCCGTCGTGCCAAAAAGCTGGCTTCACCGTGTCTTCTTGCTCTTTGGTTGAAAGCACCTTGTCCAATGACACCATGGACGTGTTGCAGCGCTTGGCAAATTCGCCGTCTTCGTCGTACACGTAGGCCACGCCACCGCTCATGCCAGCCGCAAAGTTGCGCCCGGTTTTGCCCAAAACTGCCACCGTGCCACCCGTCATGTACTCGCAGCCGTGATCGCCCGTGCCCTCTACCACCGTGGTCGCACCCGACAGGCGCACTGCAAAGCGTTCGCCCGCGACGCCACTGAAAAACGACTCGCCACTGGTGGCACCATACATCACCGTGTTGCCAACAATGGTGTTGCGCACTGCGTCACCCCGGAAATCAATGCTGGGGCGAACCACAATGCGCCCGCCACTCAAGCCCTTGCCGGTGTAGTCGTTGGCGTCGCCAATCAAATACAAAGTAATGCCCTTGGCCAAAAACGCGCCAAACGACTGGCCACCGGTGCCTTCCAATTGAATGCGAATTGTGTCGTCCGGCAGGCCTTCAGGCCGCACCTTGGTCAGCGCACCCGACAGCATGGCCCCCAAGGAGCGGTTGACGTTGCGCGCCACCTCCATAAACTGAACCTTTTCACCGCGTTCAATGGCCGCGCGCGATTTTTCAATCAGCACGTTGTCCAAAGACTTTTCCAGCCCGTGGTCCTGGTTTTCAACGTGAAAACGCGGCACGTCAGCAGGCACTTGCGGCTGGGCAAACAAGCGGTCAAAGTCAAGCCCTTGCGCTTTCCAGTGCGAAATGCCTTTGCGGGTGTCTAGCAAGTCCGCCCGGCCAATCAGGTCGTCAAACTTGGCGATACCCAGTTGAGCCATGATGTGGCGCACTTCTTCGGCGATGAAGAAGAAGTAATTCACCACGTGCTCCGGTTTGCCGCTGAATTTTTGGCGCAGCACTGGATCTTGTGTGGCCACACCGACCGGGCAAGTGTTGAGGTGGCATTTGCGCATCATGATGCAGCCTTCCACCACCAGGGGTGCGGTGGCAAAGCCGAACTCATCAGCGCCCAACAGCGCGCCAATCGCCACATCGCGGCCGGTCTTCATCTGGCCATCTGCCTGCACGCGAATGCGGCTGCGCAAACGGTTGAGCACCAAGGTTTGCTGGGTTTCGGCCAGGCCGATTTCCCAAGGACTGCCCGCATGTTTGATGGACGACCAGGGCGATGCGCCCGTGCCGCCGTCATGCCCGGCAATCACCACGTGGTCGCTCTTGCATTTGGCTACGCCGGCCGCAATCGTGCCCACGCCGATTTCACTGACCAATTTGACGCTGATGCTTGAATGCGGCGCGACGTTTTTAAGGTCGTGAATCAGTTGCGCCAAGTCTTCAATTGAGTAGATGTCGTGGTGCGGAGGGGGTGAAATCAATCCCACACCCGGCACGCTGTGGCGCAAGCGGCCAATGTATTCAGACACCTTGCCACCGGGCAACTGACCGCCCTCACCCGGCTTGGCACCTTGCGCCATCTTGATTTGAATCTGGTCAGCGCTGCTCAAGTATTCAGCGGTCACACCAAACCGGCCCGACGCCACTTGCTTGATTCGGGAACGCAGGGAATCTCCGTCGCGCAAGGGAATGTCAACAGCCACCACGTCACTGCCAATGATGTCGGCCATAGTTTGGCCCTGCTTGATGGGAATGCCTTTGAGCTCCTGACGGTAACGCGCTGGGTCTTCGCCACCCTCACCCGTGTTGCTTTTGCCGCCAATGCGGTTCATGGCAATGGCGAGCGTCGCGTGGGCTTCGGTGCTGATGGAGCCCAGCGACATGGCGCCCGTTACAAAGCGCTTGACGATTTCTTTGGCGGGTTCAACTTCGTCGACAGAAATCGCTTTGGCCGGGTCAATTTTGAACTCAAACAAGCCGCGCAACGTCATGTGGCGTCGGCTTTGGTCGTTGATGAGCTGGGCGTACTCCTTGTAAGTGTTCCAGTTGTTGGAGCGGGTGCTGTGTTGCAACTTGGTGATCACATCGGGCGTCCACATGTGCTCTTCGCCACGCACGCGCCAGGCGTATTCGCCGCCCGCGTCCAGCATGTTGGTCAGCACCGGGTCGTCACTGAAGGCCGCGTTGTGCATGCGAATGGCCTCTTCGGCAATTTCGAAAACGCCAATGCCCTCAACCCGGCTGGGGGTGCCAGTGAAGTACTTGGCAACCGTGGCCGTGCTCAGGCCAATCGCCTCGAACAACTGGGCACCGCAATAGCTCATGTAGGTGCTCACGCCCATCTTGGACATAATTTTGGACAGGCCTTTGCCAACAGCTTTCACATAGTTGTAAATAGCCTTTTCAGCGCTTAAATCACCCGTCAAATCTTTGTGAATATTGGCCAGGGTTTCCATTGCCAAATAGGGGTGAACCGCCTCTGCGCCGTAACCTGCCAGCACACCAAACTGATGCACTTCACGGGCGGTACCGGTCTCAACCACCAAACCAGCCGTGGTGCGCAGACCTTCAACCACCAGGTGCTGATGAATAGCCGACAGCGCCAGCAGCGCCGGAATAGCGACTTGGCTTGACGTGACACCTCGGTCGCTGATGATCAGTATGTTTTTACCGCCTTTGATGGCGTCTTGCGCCTCTGCACACAACGACGCCAGCTTAGCCTCAACGCCCTCGCGGCCCCAGGCCAGCGGGTACGTGATGTCGAGGGTGTAGCTGCGAAACTTGCCTTGCGTGTACTTTTCAATGTCACGCAACTTGGCCATGTCGGAAAAATCGAGAATCGGCTGAGCCACTTCAAGCCGCATGGGCGGATTGACTTGGTTGATGTCCAGCAGGTTGGGTTTGGGGCCAATAAAGCTGACCAGGCTCATCACGATCGCTTCGCGGATCGGGTCGATGGGCGGGTTTGTGACCTGCGCGAACAACTGCTTGAAATAATTGTAAAGCGGCTTGTTTTTGTCGCTCAACACGGCCAGCGGGCTGTCGTTGCCCATGGAACCAATGCCTTCTTCGCCCAACTGCGCCATCGGGCTCATCAGAAATTTGATGTCTTCCTGGGTGTAGCCAAAGGCTTGCTGGCGATCCAGTAGGGTGACATGGCTTTCTGACTCGGACGCTGGCTCACCGGTGCCGCCCACCACATCGTCAAGCCTGATTCGCAAATTCTCGATCCACTGCTTGTAGGGCTTGCTGTTGGCCAGGTTGGACTTGAGCTCCTCGTCGTCAATCATTCGGCCTTGTTCCAGGTCGATCAAAAACATTTTGCCGGGCTGCAAACGCCATTTGCGAACGATTTTGTTCTCTGGCACGGGCAGCACACCGGACTCTGACCCCATGATGACCAAGTCATCGTCGGTGATGCAGTAACGTGAGGGACGCAGGCCGTTTCGGTCCAGCGTCGCACCAATTTGTCGGCCATCGGTGAACACGATGGATGCGGGGCCATCCCAAGGCTCCAACATGGCGGCGTGGTATTCGTAAAACGCTTTGCGGCGCTCGTCCATGGTGGTGTGCTGCTCCCACGGCTCGGGAATCATCATCATCACGGCTTGGCTGATGGGGTAACCCGCCATGGTCAACAGCTCAAGGCAATTGTCAAACGTGGCGGTGTCAGACTGGCTGGCGAAACTGATGGGGTAGAGTTTTTGCAGGTCGGCACCCAGCACGGGCGACGACATCACGCCTTCGCGGGCTTTCATCCAGTTGTAGTTACCCTTGACGGTGTTGATCTCGCCGTTGTGGGCGACATAGCGGTACGGGTGCGCCAGCGGCCACTCGGGGAAGGTGTTGGTCGAAAACCGCTGGTGTACCAAGCCCAAAGCCGAAACGCACCGCACATCTTCCAAATCACGAAAATAAACACCAACTTGGTCGGCCAGCAGCAGGCCTTTGTACACCACGGTGCGGCTGGACATGCTGGGCACGTAATACTCTTTGCTGTGCTTCAAATGCAGGTTTTGAATGGCGGCGCTGGCGGTTTTGCGAATCACATACAGCTTGCGCTCCAGCGCGTCTTGCACGATCACGTCATTGCCGCGCCCAATAAATACCTGCCGCAAAATGGGTTCTTTGGCGCGCACGGTGGGCGACATGGGCATGTCGCGGTTCACGGGAACATCACGCCAACCCAGCAACACTTGGCCTTCAGCTTTGATGGCCCGCTCCATCTCTTGCTCGCAGGCCTGACGCGAAGCATGCTCTTTGGGCAAAAAGATCATGCCAACGCCGTACTCTCCGGGTGCGGGCAAGGTCACGTTTTGCGCCGCCATTTCTTCGCGGTACAGCGCATCAGGCAGTTGAATCAAAATGCCCGCGCCATCGCCCATGAGTTTGTCAGCACCGACAGCGCCCCGGTGATCCAGATTTTCAAGAATTTTCAGCGCATTTTTGACGATTTCATGGCTCTTGTGCCCCTTGATGTGCGCCACAAACCCGACGCCGCAGGCATCGTGCTCTTGGTCGGCGCTGTACAAACCGTGCTGTTGGAGGTGCGAAATCTCTGCTGCCGTGGTCACAAGCTCACTCCTAAAAATCGTTGTGTCGTTGATTTCTAATTTTAGTGCACTGCAACATCAGGTTCAAGAAATTTAATTGGGGTCAGATTCCAATTAATTTTCGCAACAGCCTGCAAAAAATAAATTAGGGACAGATTGAAGTAGAGAGCAATGAAATATTCCCCAGCATGTGAAAATTAGGGTTTTTGCAGTTCTACTTTCGGTAAATTTGGTCGCCCGGCAAATCCTTTGGCGACTCTGCGTAGGGTCCTTTTTTGCAATTCATTGACAAAATCGCCGTCCCCCAAGGCCCAACCACTCATCACTGAATCGGTTAAAACTGACTGCTGCAAAGCCGTGATACCAGCCTGCACAAGCTCCCTGTAAGCCACCTCGCGTGAAAACGGCGTGTTGCCCAATTCCCAAAACAAGGGATGCGGTTTAATGAGCTTGTCAGCCCGCAGCCCCGTGTAGTGCCCATGACTGGACCAAGCGTAGTCGGCGGGGAGGTTGGCGATGCCGGCGCGCACCGGGTTCAAATCAATGTAGGCCATGCAAGCCAGCAAGTAACGGTCGGTTTCGATGACGGTGGACTTGTACCGACCTTCCCACAAGGTGCCTGAGCGGCCGTGCGAGTCATTGAACAAACGCACGTAGCGCCTGCCCACCGCTTGCATCATTTTGGGCAATGAATCCGCGGTTTGCGGCGTTGCCAACAAATGGAAGTGATTGCCCATGAGCACATAGGCATGAACGTCAACGCCGAACTTCTCGGCGTTTTCAAAAAGCAAATCCAGCAAAAACTGCCGATCCCCTGAAGAGATAAAAATCGCCTGACGGTTATTGCCGCGCTGGATAACGTGGTGCGGGTAACCGGGAAGTGTCAGGCGGGGTAATCGGGCCATTGGGATGCGAAGTTAATTTCGCATCATGATAATTGGAATCTGACCCCAATTAAATTTACTTCTGATTGAGCAAGCCACCCAGCATGCCCATCAGGTCACCTGAATTGCCCAAACCGCCTGCGGGCGCGTGGCCGTTGGGCGTGAGCTTGTCGATCAGTCCTGGCAGCATTTGCGCCAATGAACCAGCCGCGTCGCCTTGGCTCATTCCCAATTTCGAGGCCAAGTCGCTCATCATGTCGCCACCAAGCACTTGACCCAATTGATCGCCAGAAATAGGCGCGTTTTCGCCCGAGCCAACCCAGGACTTGGCCATGTCACCCATGCCCGCCTGATTGAATTTTTCCATCAAACCGCCCAAACCACCCTGCTTATTGTCATTGCCCAACATGCCTGCAACGATGGGCAGCAAAGCCGCCAGCCCGCCCAAACCACCCAA
>JANNCN010000103.1:0-17034 GCA_031386665.1 Rhodoferax sp.
AATTCCGGTGATTGCCGATGACTTTGTCGACCGGGCGTTTGGCAGCGGTTGCGTCAAAATCACGGGCGCGCACGACTTCAACGACTACGCCTGCGCCCAGCGCCACAATCTGCCGCTGATCACCATTTTCACGCTGGATGCCAAGATCAACGAGAACGGCCCCACCGCCTACCAAGGCATGGACCGGTTCGTGGCCCGCAAAGCAGTTTTGCAAGACCTGGAAGCGCAAGGTTTTTTGCAAAAGGCAGTGCCGCACAAAAGCATGATTCCGATCTGCGGGCGCACCGGTCAAGTGGTGGAGCCGATGCTCACCGACCAATGGTTTGTCGGCTTGTCCAAGGTGTCTGCCGCTGACCCGAGCGGCAAAAGTATTGCCCAAAAAGCAATTGATGCTGTGCAGTCTGGGCGGGTCAAGTTTGTGCCTGAAAACTGGGTCAACACCTACAACCAGTGGATGAACAACATTCAAGACTGGTGCATTAGCCGCCAGCTGTGGTGGGGCCATCAAATTCCGGCGTGGTACGACGAAGACGGCAACGTGGTGGTGGCCCGTAGCGAGGCAGAAGCCCAGGCCAAAGCCCCTGGCAAAAAGTTGCGCCGCGATCAAGACGTTTTGGACACTTGGTATTCCTCGGCGCTGGTCCCCTTTTCGACCATGCAATCGTCAGGTAGTGAATCCTCCACCGTCCCCAGCTGCGGCGCGTCGGAAAATTCGCTTTCAGACGCCAATCTGTACCTGCCCTCTACCGTGCTGGTGACAGGCTACGAAATCATTTTTTTCTGGGTTGCCCGGATGATCATGATGACCACGCACTTCACCACCACGGCTGACAAACCAGAAGGCACCGTGCCCTTCAAAACCGTGTACATCCACGGCATGGTGCGCGACAGCGAAGGCAAAAAAATGAGCAAGTCGGAGGGCAACGTGATTGACCCGGTCGATTTGATTGACGGCGTGGACATAGAAACCCTGGTGCAAAAGTCAACCGTGGGCCTGCGCAAGCCAGAAACTGCGCCCAAAGTTGCCGCCCGCGTTCGCAAAGAGTTCCCAACCGGCATGCCAGCCTATGGGGCTGACGCGCTGCGCTTCACCATGGCCAGCTACGCGTCTTTGGGGCGCAACATCAACTTTGACACCAAACGCTGCGAAGGCTATCGCAATTTTTGCAACAAACTATGGAACGCCAGCCGCTTTGTGTTGATGAACTGCGAGGGCCAGGACTGCGGACTGAAAGAGCACACCAAGGCCGACTGCAGCGCGCCAGAACTCGATGCCCAAGGCCAAGTGGTCAAGGCGGCGGGGCCGTTTCATGGCTACTTGAAGTTCAGCCAGGCAGACCGCTGGATCAGCTCGGTGTTGCAACAAGTCGAAGCCGATGTGGCCAAAGGGTTTGCTGACTACCGGCTGGACAACGTGGCCAACAGCATTTACGATTTTGTCTGGAACGAGTTTTGCGACTGGTACCTTGAAATTGCCAAGGTGCAAATTCAAACTGGCACGGATGCTGAAAAACGTGGCACGCGACGCACGCTGATTCGCACGCTCGAATGCGTGATGCGCTTGGCGCACCCGGTGATTCCGTTCATCACCGAGGCGCTTTGGCAAAAAGTTGCTGTTGTCGCTGGGTTACCAGGCGAATCGGTCAGCGTAGCGCGCTACCCGCAAAGCCAGCCTGAGAAGATTGACCCGGCGGCCATCGCCTATGTCACCAAGCTCAAAGCCTTGGTGGATGCATGCCGTGCCCTTCGCAGCGAGATGAATGTGTCACCAGCCACTAAGCTGCCGCTATACGTGCTGGGCCAGACCAGCGCAGAAATTGCGTTCATGACGCAAGCGGCTCCCGTGCTTCAGGCGCTGGCCAAGCTCAATGAAGTCAAGCTGTTTGATGACGAATCTGGCTGGCAAACGGCGGCAGAGGCGTCCCCCGTTGCCATGGTGGGCGATGCACGCATCTGCCTGCACATGCAAGTCGATGCCGCCGCTGAAAAACTGCGTTTGGGCAAAGAGGTCACGCGAATCGAGGGCGAAATTGCCCGGGTGAATGGCAAACTGGGCAATGAAGCCTTTGTGGCCAAAGCGCCACCCGCAGTGATTGACCAGGAACGCAAGCGATTGGCCGATTTTGCGTCTACCTTGGCCAAGGTGAAGGATCAAATCACGCGTTTGGTGGCTTGATCGAAATGACTCAGTTAACGGCGGCGCATCACGTGAATGAAGTCTGATCCTGCCGTCTGTTGCTCAATCAGTTCATTGCCGGTTTGACGGGCAAACGCCTGAAAGTCGCGCACTGAGCCTGAGTCTGTGGCCGTGACGCGCAGCACTTGGCCGGTTTCCATGCCAGACAGTGCTTTTTTAGCCTTCAAAATGGGCAGCGGGCAGTTCAGGCCACGGGTGTCGAGTTCAATGTCTATGTTCATGGTTCAAGTTCCAAGGATTCACAAGGTTCTGCTGATTTTAAGCACTTTGCCCAAAACGGCAGTTGGCGCGCAGATGGCGAATCCTTAAGCCTTGCGTGACCATTCCACAAATTGGGGCACATGCCCGCGTGACTTGAGCCAATCTGCCAGCGCGTAACCCGTGCCAGCAGGCCAGCATTTCACAGTTTCGGGCGAATACAGCTTGTAGTCGGCCAACTCGGGCGACAGCTTGACATCCCCGGTGCACACCGCATGGTAGGCAATGATGATCTGGTTCATGCGCTGAAAATCGTAGACCCCGATCAAGTTGAGTTCGTGCGTTTTCAACGAGGTTTCCTCTTCAATCTCGCGTTCGATACCGCCTTGCGGGGTTTCACCCGCCTCCATGAAGCCGGTGATCAGGGCGAACATTTTGCCGGGCCAGGCAGCATTGCGTGCCAGCAAAATCTGGCCTTCGTATTCAATCACCGCTGCCAAAACAGGCGTAGGGTTGTTCCAATGGGTGTAACCGCAGCTGATGCAGCGCAGGCGCTGCTTTTCACCGCCGTCTTCAAGGCTGGCAATGTGTTCCAGCGGGTGGGCGCAGTTGGGGCAAAACCTGAATTCTTGGGCCATTTTTTAGAAATATCCGTCAATGATTGAAAGCGCGAAGAGGTGTGCGGGAAGCGACAAGTGGCAACTGGTTTTGAAGGGTCAAGCCGGGAACACCCCGGTCGACAAATAGCGGTCGCCCCTGTCGCAAACGATAAAAACAATCAACGCATTTTCGACGGTTTTAGCAAGCTCCAACGCGACCCAGCAAGCGCCAGCGGCAGAAATTCCTGCAAAAATGCCCTCCTCCCGCGCCATGCGCCGCGCCATTTCTTCAGCGTCGCTCTGAGAAACAAGCACCAGCTCATCCACATGAGTCGGGTCGTAAATTTTGGGCATGTACGCGGCGGGCCATTTGCGAATGCCAGGGATGCGCGAACCTTCTGACGGCTGCGCACCAATGATCCGCACTTTGGGGTTTTTCTCTTTCAAATATTGGGACACCCCGGTGATCGTGCCCGTGGTGCCCATGGCGCTGACAAAGTGAGTGATGTTGCCGTGTGTTTGCTCCCACAACTCGGGACCGGTGGTCTCGTAGTGGGCGCGCGGGTTATCGGGGTTGGCAAACTGGTCTAACACTCGCCCTTTGCCGGCTTTGACCATGCTGCCAGCCAGGTCGCGTGCATGCTCCATTCCGCCGCTTTTCGGCGTCAAAATCAGCTCGGCCCCAAAGGCTTTCATGGTTTGGACACGTTCGATGGACAGGTCTTCGGGCATGATCAAAATCATGTGGTAACCCTTGATGGCCGCAGCCATGGCCAACGCAATGCCGGTGTTGCCCGACGTCGCCTCAATCAGCGTGTCGCCCGGTTTAATTTCGCCCCGCTCCTGCGCCCGCGCAATCATCGACAGAGCTGGTCGGTCTTTGACTGAACCGGCGGGGTTGTTGCCCTCCAACTTGCCCAAAATAACGTTGCCGCGAGCCGCATTGTCAGCAGCGCCCAGCCGCTGCAAAGCCGCAAGGGGCGTTTTGCCAATGGCATCTTCAATGGTGGGGTAGCGCGTGGTTTTTTTCATAGCCCACACTGTGCCATAATTCAGTCATTCGCTTTTCGCATGCCCGGGTGGTGAAATTGGTAGACTCAGGGGACTCAAAATCCCCCGCCGCAAGGCGTGCCGGTTCGAGTCCGGCCCCGGGCACCAGTATTTAAGCCGCAACATCTTTGGATGTTGCGGCTTTTTGCTTTTTGATGCTGAATTTAACCGTCATAACGGCTTTACCCCGCGCAACCTGGTTTCAGTGCAGGGGTCAACGCCACTCTCGGCTAAGGGCTTGGTCTTGGGCGCATAAAGTTATTGCGCCACCACCTCAAGGCACGTCTTTTTTGAGCTTTTCGTAGGCACGGTTGGCAGCGGTGCCCCGGCTGGTGTCTTTCAGACCACGCTTGAGATCCCGAAAGGCTTGCTTTCCAACAGCGGTGATTACGCCGTTCGTCATGCTGACCGACTCGTCTCGCTCGTGCGGCAGCTTGAGCGTGCCCGGCACGGTGGCGGTATCGGGCAGCGCGGTGTTGATGGTTTTGGTCATGCAGGGCTCCTGTTGGCTAAAAAATGGCACGCCGCATCGGTTTGCCTTCGATTTTGCGAAGAGTCAAACTTCGCGCTGGCAACACGGACCGCATGCGCAAGCTTTAGTTGAGTTAAATCGCAACTTGTGAACCACGGCAGGGTGTTGCCCGATTTGAGGGGCGTTCTGACTTTGCAGTATTCAACATACCCCGCGCAACGTCCATCAGACAAGCAGAAAATAGGCTGTGGGCTTACGCCTACGCGGGGCGCGGTTGGCCCAATACGCTGGGTGGAACGCTGCATGCTGAGGGGCGTGACGTCACCACGATTTGCATTGCATTTTTGGTCACTATTTTAGAAAAAATAACCTGTAGGTTCTTTTTTTGAAATTTCGCCCAAAATATGAATAAAATAGGCCTCTAGCTCTCGAATAATATACATAGTTTGCTATATAAAACATAGCATTCTGAACAAGCCGGACGCAATGCGAGTTCGGTCGCCCACCATTCCCCCCACACTTGCATCAGGAACTTTTTGAGCGCATCCTTTGCCTTGCAGGTGCATCCTCACCTGAAGGACATCGCCATGCGCTCTTTGACCCGACCCCTGTTTCGAAATCACCTTCGCAAACACTTTCGCCATCTCACGCTGATTGGCCTGACGGCTTGCCACTTGTCCTTCAGCGCCGCTCAAACGCCAACCCCTGCGCCCGAGGCCGCGTCAAGCGCCGTGCAAGCCAAGTCTGCGGCGCAGGTCACCATCGATGCTTTGGCCCGCGCCAACGCGGCTGTGGTGGGAGTGCGGGTCAGCGTGAGCGAAGGGGCGCGGTCGGCTGAAACGCTGGGGCGCGAACGCAGTGGCTCAGGCGTGGTGATTGGCGCTGACGGCCTGATTTTGACGATTGGCTACCTGATGCTGGAGGCGCAGTCCATTCAAATTGTGACCAGTGACAACAAGACATTGCCCGCAAAGGCGGTGGCCTATGACTTGGCCACGGGCTTCGGCCTGATCAAACCGCTGCTGCCTTGGCGCGACGTGAAAGCCGTGGCCTTGGGCAGCTTGAGCGACTTGGCAAAAGGTGAGCCGCTGATGGCGGCCACGGGGCGGCAGGCCGATGGCGACGAAGCCGATGTGAGCATGACGCAGATGGTCAGCAAACGGGCGTTTTCGGGCTATTGGGAATACCACATTGATGCGGCGGTGTTCACCAGCCCGCCGATTGACAACCACTCGGGTGCCTCGCTGTTTAACCAGCGCGGCGAGCTGATTGGCATAGGCAGCTTGTTTGTGACCGACGCCATGGGCGGCCCTGCGGGAACCCAGCGGCGCCTACCAGGCAACATGTTTGTACCCGTCGATTTGCTCAAGCCCATTTTGGCGGAGATGCAGCAAACGGGCAGCACCAAGTTCAGCCGCAGGCCCTGGATTGGCCTGACCTCATCTGAGCAAGGTGGACGCGTGCAGGTGGTGCGGGTCAACAAAGACGGCCCTGCTCAGGCGGCGGGGCTGGAGCCGGGTGACCTGGTGCTGGCGGTTGATGGGGTGACGGTGGCGACGTTGGAGGCGTTTTACAAAAAACTGTGGGCGCGTGACCCGCCCGATGCAGAAATCAGCCTGACTGTGCTGAAGGGTGCCGATGTCAAAACCATCAAACTCAAGCCCGTGGACCGCATGAGCACCATGACAAAACCCGCCGGCATTTGAGGATTAGCGCGCCGGGTCGCAAATTCACCCAGACCCTGGCGCATGGGCTATATCCGGGCAATTTCGCTTTTCCCGCTGTCCCCTACAACGACCCGCCATGTCACGCCCCCTTCTGGATTATCTCTACGTCGATGCGCCCAAACTGGCCTCTTTGCACGGGCAAATGACGTATGCGGGTGCCAACGCCCGGGTGGCAGCTGCCGACGCCGCGTGGGAGGCCACCAAACCCCAGCCCAACCAATTGATGGCAATGGAAGGCGAACTCAGCGCCCAAGGGTTTTTGCTGGATTTAACACGAGACTCGCTGGCCAGGTCATTGCGCGATCCGGCGCTGAGAAAGCAGTTGGGCAGCACCTTTTGCATCAAAGTGGCAGGGCGGGCCGTGCTTGAAGATTACCAGCGCATTCGCCGTGGGCTGGACACGCTGGCCGATCTGAGTACTTTCGTGAACCGCAGCGTGGAGTCAGGCGTTCGAAACACGGACGACTTCAAACAGCTTGAAATGACGATCACGGCCATCGCCGAAGAGCTCAAAGAAAACACCGACCGGACATCGCGCGCCGAGAGCCAGAGCCGATTGCAGCAGATGAAAGGCGATCTGGATGATGCTATCAGCGCCGCAGCCACCGTGCAGGGGGTCGATCCGTGGGTGGTTGAAGGGCTCAAAACCTGGATCGACAGCCACTTGGCCGGGGCGATCAGGCTACGGCTTTACCCGGCGATTGATTCACCTGACGAACAGGTGCTGGGCAACTTGAAGCGCGAGCATTTTCAGGACCCCAGTTTGGATGCGATGCATTTTTTGCGTGGGGCGATGCCCACCGAGGCGCTCACACTGGTGGGCATCGTCACGGCTTTGCCAAGCGCTGGGCCAGATACCTTCAACCCGATGGCCGAGTTTGACCGCGACGAGCTGACCAACCCTCAATCACTGGAAAAAGCCCATCGCGACGCGTTGGGTAGCCTGGATGTTTTGGAGCAACTGGCCCGCAGTTGCCGCTTTCCCAAGGTGATGGTGCAACCCCTCATGCTGTACCGAAGCGTCAAGCCCAATCTCGCCGCAATTCCTATCTAAATATCCACCTGAACGGGCTATTTGGCCCCTACAAGGCCTGAAGCAACCGTTGGGTATTTCAGGCGCAGCCTTAACTCGAGCGTCATTCGGGTGTTGTCCATGCGGCGTGATTCGCTCATGAAACTCAGCAACATCAGCGGCAATTGATCCTGCGCCAGGCTTCGAGGCACCCTGGGTGGGCGCGGCAGCTGGTACAGGTCGGCCGCCAGGTCAAAGTAATCGCCCATTTTGAGCTGTGTGTTGTCGTTCACGTTGTATATGCGCTGTGGCCTGGCGGCCCAAAGCGCTTTCACGCAGGCGCGGGCCAGGTCATCAGCATGAATGTGGTTGGTGTAAACATCATCCTGCGCTTGCAGCACCGGCGTGCCCTTTTGCAAACGCCCAAGCGGCGTGCCGCCAGCGCGATCAGGCGCGTAAATGCCGGGGATACGCAAAATACTGGCCCGCACGCCGGTGGATCGACCCAAAAATCGCACACGCCGCTCGGCATCGACGCGGCGTGTCGCGCGGGGCGTGTGGGCGTTCACTGCGCGGGTTTCAGCAGCAATGTCACCTTTGCAGTCGCCATACACGCCGCTAGTTGACCCGTACACGAAGGACGCGGGCACAGTTCGCAGTCGCAAAGCCGCCGTGAGTGCGCAGGTGCGGGGGTCGCCCCAGCCCTCGGGCGGCGGGGGCGCTAAGTGAATCACCCGGGTGGCAAGGCCCGCCAATCGGCGCAGGCTGGCCGGGTCGTCCAGGTTGCCCATCAGGGGCGTTGCGCCGGTTTGCCGCAACTCGCAGATGCGCTCGGGGGACGAAGTCAACGCGAAAACCCGAAGGCGCCCCCCCAGGTCGCGCACAGCCCGCAGGCCAACGTCGCCACAACCGACGACCAACAGGCGCTCACGACGGAATCGAGCGGGCAAAGCACCAAGGGGGGATTGATTTGAAGGCAAAATCGAGGGCTATCAGAAAAAACAGCTCCAAGGATACCGAAAATATGACCAGCCTCGACCCGGAAGCGCTAGCCCAGGCGTTTCAAGTCCACGTCTTGCCCAGTGGCCGCAGCTTCACCGTCAACCCAGGCGAGGGCATGTTGGCCGCCGGTATTCGCCAAGGCATTGGTCTGCCCTATGGATGCAAAGATGGCGCTTGCGGCTCTTGCAAGTGCAAAAAGATCAGCGGCGTGGTGGTGCATGGCCCACACCAAAGCAAAGCCCTGAGCGACGAGGAAGAAGCCAACGGCTTTGTGCTGACCTGCTGCGGCGTACCGCACAGCGACGTGGTGCTGGAGTCGCGTCAGGTGACCGAAGCCGGGGCCAACCCGATCAAACGCATGCCGTCGCGTGTGACGCTGCTTGAGAAGAAATCGCCCGATGTGATGCGCGTTTACCTGCAACTGCCCGCCAGCGACACCTTTGTGTACTTTGCCGGGCAGTACATCGAATTCATTTTGCGCGACGGTGCCAGGCGCAACTACTCCATGGCGGGTGCACCCCACGGCTTGGTCAAGTCCGACACGGTGCCCGCAGCACCGCTTGAACTGCACATTCGCCACATTCCGGGTGGAAAGTTCACCGACCACGTGTTTGGCGCGATGAAAGAAAAAGAAATTTTGCGGATGGAAGGGCCTTTTGGCAGCTTTTACCTGCGTGAAAACTCTGACAAACCCATTGTCTTTTTGGCCTCCGGCACAGGCTTTGCCCCCATCAAAGCCATCATTGAGCACATGCAGCACAAAGGCATCAAGCGCCCTGCCACGCTGTACTGGGGTGGTCGCCGGCCCACCGATTTGTATTTGGAAGACTGGGTTCAAGCCAAGCTGGCCGAAATGCCCAATTTGCGCTACGTGCCCGTGATCTCCAACGCGCTGCCCGAAGACGCTTGGACCGGGCGAACCGGCTTTGTGCACGCGGCCGTGTTGCAAGATTTTGCCGACCTGTCGGGCCATCAAGTGTATGCCTGTGGCGCGCCGATTGTGGTGGATTCGGCCAAAGCCGCTTACTTGTCTCAGGGCGCATTGCCTGAAGACGAATTTTTTGCCGACTCTTTCATCACTGAAGCGGACAAGGCGAAGGCCTGAGTCAGCAGCCAGCTGGAAAGGATAGATTCAAACCCGGCTCCAAGTTAAAAGGCCCGCAGTCAGGTGACTGCGGGCCTTTTGTTTGGGTAAGCTTGTGAGTCGCTTTACTTAGCTGCCTTATTTTGCTGCAACCGGCGCCGTTTGCTTGTCGTGTTTTTGCTTGTGAATCACGCGGCTATTGTGGTTGGCTTCGCGCTTCAGTTTGCGCCGCTCGGCGGCCGTTACTTTGCCGTCAGCCTTGGCGGCCACCGTGTTAGCCGCCAGCTTGGCTTCGCGTTTGTTCAGGCGGTTGGTTTCTTTGGCCGTCAATTGACCAGACGCGACACCTTGGTCAATGCGTTTTTGCTGGTTGGCCACGCGTTGGTCAATGCGCGGCGTGGCAGTGGGGTCCGCGACGGCAGGTGCCTGTGCAAAAGCCGCACCACTGGACGCCAGAACCAGGGCGGAAATCAAAGCTTGAAATTTCATAATGAGCTCCTGCTGAAGGGAAATAGACCATGGAAAAATCTCCATGGGCATGCAACGCCACACCCCTGGGTGGCGGACGACAAACGCATTGCAAAGAGTTGTAAGAAAATGCACAAGCATTGGCACCTTTGGATCATTTACCCAACCTGGACACCCCTACTGCATGACCACACGACTCGCTCGCTCACCTGTTTTCAACTTGGCCCTTGCCACTTCAGCCACACTTTTCGCAGCACTTTTCGCGGCACCTTTTGCCACTCAGTCCGCCAGTGCCCAAACCAAACCCATTCGCATCATCGTGCCCTACGCCGCGGGCGGCCCCATTGACGTCACTGCCCGCGCGCTGGCCGAGCGTGTGAAAGACACCCTGGGCACTGTCATCATTGAAAACCGCCCCGGCGCGGGTGGCAACATTGGCGCTGACGCCGTCGCCAAAGCCGCCCCCGATGGCCTGACCCTGGGCATTGCCGCCACGGCAACCCACGCGGTCAACCCCTGGCTTTACAGCAAAATGCCGTTTGATGCGGCCCGCGACTTTGCACCCATCACGCAAATGCTGCGCGTGCCCAATGTGTTGGTGATGAACGCCGACGCGGCGAATCGCCTCAAAATCAACACCGTCAAAGATTTGATCACCTATGCCCGCGCCAACCCTGCCAAACTGAACTACGGCAGTGGCGGCAACGGCAGCGCAGGGCATTTGGCGGGCGAGATGTTCAAAGCCCAGGCGGGCGTTTTTGTCGTGCACATTCCTTTCAACGGCGGCAACCCCGCGCAAATGGCACTGCAAGGCGGCCAAGTTGACTTTAACTTCGACAACCTGGCCACCGCCTCGGCAGGCATCAAATCGGGCAAGCTCAAAGCCATCGCCGTGACCACGCTCGTCCGCTCACCTGCCCTGCCCGACGTGCCGCCCGTGGCCGACACGCTCAGCGGCTTTGCCATCGACACCTGGTGGGGCCTGGTAGCGCCTGCTGGTACGCCCAAGGACGTACTCGCCCGCCTGAATCAGGCGTTCGCGTCCGCCCTGAAAACTCCAGAGACCAAAGCCCGCTTCGCCCTGCTGATGGCCGACCCGGTGGGTAATTCAAGCGACGAGTTCGCAGCTTTTATGAAGGCTGAATTGGCCAAGTACGAAAGGGTCGTCAAGGCGTCCGGGGCGAAGGTGGATTGAGCTAGTTTCCAGAACTGTTAAAAACTGCCGAATTTGTCGATTTAATTTACATATTTCGTTCACTATCACCAAAAAGGCGCTCACATAGTGCGTAGTTTGTTGATTTATCTACACTTTTCCTTCTGGCCTAACTCTTGCTTAGCTTGTTTCAGATTGGTTACAAACAGGAATTTCGAGTCGTTTTGATTCGGGTTTTTACCTGATTGCACACCATTCAAGATAGAACTAACTCGGCCTTTTAAAGGAAAAAAGTGACTCAATTATTCAAAACCTCGCTGCTGGCTTCATGCGCCATGCTGATGATGGGTGCGGCGCAAGGTAACCCGGTTATTAAGGATTATTTTGAATTTAAAAAACCCAAAATGATTGCCATTCCGGGCGATATTTCACTGGATGCCAATGGTGCTGCCCTCCCCAGCTTCAGCGGTGGCTACTCTGCACCAGGAGTGCGCGTTCTGGCGGCGTTTGAAGGCGTTAGCCAATACGACGCAGCTGCTTTTGGTCGCAACGCGATTCCACCTGACACTATGGGTGTGATTGGCAAGACGCAGTTCATGGAAACGACCAATGGTGCCTATGCTATTTTTGACAAAGCCACGGGTGTCCGAACTTCATTGGTCTCTGATACGGCATTTTGGGCAGCAGCAGGGCAAACTGGCACCCAGGGGGATTCACGCGTCATGTACAACGCTGTGTCTCAGCGGTGGATCGCGATTTCATTCGGACAGTCAGTAGCTGACATTCAAATCGCGGTGTCGACCACATCGGATGCTTTAGGCCCTTGGCAGTCCACTAAGTTCACAGGTTTTGCCGGGGGAACAGCTGACTACCCGACCTTGGCACTGGACAGAAACGCCGTCTACATTGGCACCAACAACTTCACCACGTCGTTCAAGGGCACCACGATGAACGTGATTCCGCTGGACAGCCTGTTTGGAGTCGGTGCGCCCACAACCTCGAACATGAAGCAGTTCGTCACGCCCTACACCGGCCTCGCCACGGACGTGGATCGGGGCTATGCAATACAGGGCGTTAACAGTTCGTCTTTGAGCAGCTCAGGCAAAGTGGTTAGCGTATCGTTGTTTGACTTTGACAATTTGAGCTACAAAATCAACGGTTTGACATCGACTTCTGCGTTGGGAGCAAGTTTGGGCGCTGTGAGCATGATGGGCGAGAGCGCATACACCACACCAGGAAAAGCGCGTCAACCCTCGGCAGCTATTGCTGCCAACAGGCGGATAGTTGATGCAGGTGACGACCGGATTGGTTCTAGCGTTTTCGAGGCCAACGGCCGCATTTACGGCGTTCACACCGTCAACCCAACTGCCGATGGGCAAGACGCAGCACGGGTTCGTTACTTCGTGCTTGACGCCACCACCATGGCGCTGTTGGCCGAAGGTGACCTTGGCGAAGCGGGGTACGACTACTACATGCCTTCATTGGCCGTCAATTCCAAAGGTCACGTCGTCATTGCCTACAACCGCTCTGGACTTGATGCGGCAACGGGCAAGATCAGCATCATGGCGCAAACTTTCACAACCGCGGCAGATGGCCATTTGGTTAAATTTGGCTCAGAAGTTTTGCTAAAAGAAAGTCTGACAGACGACTACCACAACGGCAGTCTGTTTGGTTTTGCCTCGGCAGGTCGCCAGCGCTGGGGTGATTACAGCGCCGTGTCCATCGATCCTGATGACGAAAGTAACTTTTGGATCATTGGCGAGTTTGCCCGCGAGTACAACAACGCGGCAGGTGGTCACCCAGGCGGTACAGGTGGCTCGCGTTGGGGCACCTGGATTTCTGAGCTTGATTTTGATCCGGTTCCAGAACCTTCCACTTTGGCACTGATGTTGCTCGGATTAGGCTTTATTGGACACACCTCGCGTCAGCGCCAACGTCGCGGTGCGGCTCTAGTCGCCTGAGGTGGCTTGAGATAGATGAGGCACGGTCTACCGACTCCAGCCATTACCTATCTTTGACGAGTACGCAGGGAGCAGAAATGCTCCCTGTTTTGTTTTTGCACTCTACAATTTCGCTTTGCGCACGACGAATGAGGCACCTTCAATGCGAATGGTTCAATTGCTTTTCTTGGCTGGAATTGCCTTGACGGTGGCCTGCACCGCTGCAACCCCAACTCCCTCGCCCTTGACTGGGCAATGGGGCGGCCGCCAAGTACGTTTGACGCTGGATACCGCGGGCGGGCGCATCGAGTATGACTGTGCTGCAGGAACATTTGACAAACCGCTCTTGCTTGACGCTGAGGGTAATTTCAGCAACAGCGGGAAACATGAAGACTATGCCAAAGGGCCCACCAACCCTGATGCGCCACCCGCATTTGCAGACGTCATTTACAACGGCAAGATCACTGGCGATCAAATGGCACTTTTAGTTCGCGTGGCTGGCGAGAAAACACCGCGCAGCTTTACTCTGGTTCGCGGCCAGAACGTCAAGCTAATCAGGTGCATGTAGCCACCGCCCCAGCCCTGCCCTGCCCCGAAAAACTCTAATTTCCCGCACCCAGCTTCCCAAAATCAGCGTCCAGCCGCGCCAGTGCAGCGCTGACGCGTGCGCGTTTAACTTTGACCCACTCACCCTGCTCTGCGAGCTTGTTTTGGGCCAGCTTTAGCATGCGCGCCATCTCTGAAGGCTGAGGACCACCGGCTGACGCACGATTTTTAATGATGGCAACGGGGTCCAGCGAGGCGCGAAATTCAGTTTGGCTCATCGGCAGGTTGCCTGAAATCTCGGAGCCGCTGACAGTTTTGGCATAAATGCGCTGGGCCTCTGCATAAGGAAAATCCAGCGGTTTAATGTCTTTTTCTTTCGCAAAATCCACAATGTCTGAGGCGAAGTGGTGCCCCACCCGAAACGGCAGCTTGTACTTGCGCATCAACACATCGGCCAGTTCTTGCGAGGCAGTCCAGTCGCTGTTGAGCTCTTCAAGCGCGCGTTCTGGGCTGATCACCAGCCCGTTGATCACCCGGTCCCAGTTGCGCAACACAGTGATGGCGCTGTTCACCATGGCGGTGTTGGGTTTGACTTCCTTCGGGTCGGCCATGCCGGGGGTGATGTTGTGTGCCTGGATCATCGTGCCCATGGCCAATGAAATAGCGGTCGAGGCATCGCGCCGCGTGGTGTTGAGCAGGCCGGGGTTGCGTTTTTGCGGCATGGCGCTGGAGACATAGGTGTTCGCATCCCCTTCGGCCAGCAGCATCCAGGGCCGGGCTTGGGCGTATTGGGTCATGATGTCTTCCACAAAATGGCCAGCGTGCAGCGCGATACTGGCGACGATGGCCCCGGCTTCCACGGGCTGCTCCATGGACGAGATTTGGGACGCGTCGTAGGCGTTGTCGACCGTAGCGGAAAAACCCAGGTAATCGGCCATGCGGCTGCGGTTGAGCGGCCAGCTTGTGCCGTTTAACACCGTGGTACCCATGGCCGAGCGGTCAATGCGCACATAGACCTCGCGAATGCGTTGCGCATCGCGCTCGAGCCCCGCCGCGTGGCCCAGCAGGGTGTGGCCCAGGCTGTTGGGTTGTGCTGCCACACCATTCGTGTAGTTGGGTACGACAGTGCCCGCGTGTTTATCGGCCAGTTTGACCAACGAGGCTGACGTTTTGTTCAACTGGTCCGCCAGGTTCAGCATGTCGTCGCGCAAGATGGCCGCACGGTAAGTGGCGTGCATGTCCTGGCTGGAGCGCCCCGCGTGCAGTAAGGTGATTTGCGGGCCAGCTGCCGCAATCAGCAGCGGCTCAAAGGTGATGACGGTGGCCACCCGGCGCGCACCGGGCAGGTTGCCGTCTTGGATGACCTTGTTGATGCCTGCTGCGAAACGCGGCGCGAGGGCTTTGTCCAACAGGCCCTCGTCGGTGTTGATGACCAAGGACGCTTTGTTCATTTCGCCGAGCCAGAAGAATTCATCGCGGGCTGGCGCTGGCTGGGCGGCGACGTGGCCTGCCCAAGCGCAAAGGACGATGGCAGCGGTGGCCTTAGTAATCAGAGCGGTGAGGAAATTTTTCATGGTTTTTAAGGCGCATCTCGCAAGGCGCATGTCGGTTTTAACCTGGGGGCTATTGAGTGTAGCCACGTCACCATTTGGCAGGGGAACTACACTCAGAACAGTCAGCATTTTTAACCGTTTGACTTCAACAAAGACCATGAAAACCAAAGCCGCAGTCGCCTGGAAAGCAGGCAGCCCCCTCACCATCGAAACCGTTGACCTTGAAGGCCCGAAATTTGGCGAGGTGCTGGTTGAAATCAAAGCCACCGGCATTTGCCATACCGATTACTACACCCTGTCGGGCGCTGACCCCGAAGGCATTTTTCCGGCGATTTTGGGACACGAAGGCGCGGGCATTGTGGTGGATGTGGGGCCGGGCGTCACGTCGCTGCAAAAGGGTGACCACGTGATTCCGTTGTACACGCCTGAATGTCGCACCTGCAAGTTTTGCCTGTCGCGCAAAACCAATCTGTGCCAATTGATTCGCGGCACGCAAGGCAAGGGCCTGATGCCCGATGCTACCAGCCGCTTCAGTCTGGACGGCAAACCCATTTTTCACTACATGGGCACCTCCACCTTCAGCAACTACACCGTGGCGCCTGAAATTTCACTCGCCAAAATTCGCAAAGACGCGCCGTTTGACAAGGTTTGCTACATCGGCTGCGGCGTGACCACGGGCATTGGCGCGGTGCTGTTCACCGCCAAGGTTGAAGCGGGTGCCAACGTGGTGGTGTTTGGCCTGGGCGGCATTGGCCTGAACGTGATTCAAGGCGCCAAAATGGTCGGCGCAGACAAAATCATTGGCGTTGACATCAACCCCTCGCGCCAAGCGATGGCACGCAAATTTGGCATGACGCATTTCATTAACCCCAAAGAGGTTGACAACGTGGTAGACGCGATAGTGCAACTGACCGACGGCGGCGCCGACTACAGTTTTGAATGCATTGGCAACACCCAGGTGATGCGCCAGGCGCTGGAATGCACCCACAAAGGTTGGGGCCGCTCCATCATCATTGGCGTGGCTGAAGCAGGAGCTGAAATCAGCACCCGGCCCTTCCAGCTGGTCACGGGCCGCAAGTGGGAAGGCTCGGCGTTTGGCGGTGCGCGCGGGCGCACCGACGTGCCCAAAATTGTCGATTGGTACATGGACGGCAAAATCAACATTGACGACCTGATCACGCACACCATGCCGCTGGAGGACATCAACAAGGGCTTTGACTTAATGAAGCGCGGCGAGTCAATTCGCGGGGTTGTGCTGTTTTGAGTTTTTTAATTTTTGATCGGCTTCTGAGCCAATTTTGAGTCATTTTTTGAAAAAAAGAACCTGCAGGTTCTCTTTTCCTCAAAACCCGAAAAATATGAACAAAATAAGCCTCTAGATCCCGAATAATATGCGTAGTTAGCTACTTATTTAATAGCAAATAGCGTTTCTAATACTTCGTCCTTTTCAAGCGATCGTCGGCGCAGTTGACTCGTTTGTGTAGATGCTCTAGCCGCTTGACAACACGGCCAGCATCCGACCTACCCTGGCGCTGGCCGGTGGCTGCGCACCACCCACACTGCATACACTGCGAAGAGCCCCGTGGCTACCAGCAGGACCAGGGCCTGTTGCGCCAATGGCAGCGCCGGGAAAAACGCAAATAGCAGGGCAAAGGGAGCCCCGCCAATCGCGGTGGACAACGCATTTTCAAAACGTGTGGTCTTGTGACTGAAGAGACCCAGCACGTAAGACAAGATGTCTGCCGGAAACGTCATGCGCAAGATCAGCAGCGACATCAGATGGTGGCGTGGATGAATCAGGCGGTCAATGCTCGCATACCGGGTGACCTTGGGAAATTTCCGCAACAGCAGTGGGCTCGCCCGGCGTGCCAGATCGAACGAAATGGCCGCACCCGCCACCCAACCCAGCATGATGATCAGGGCTGTCCACCAAGGCCCCCACAGCAACACGGCGAATGGCACCAAAGGAAGGTTGCTAAACAGCGGCACCACAACAGCCAGCGCCGTGGTGGCAAAGAAAATCACAACGCCCA
>JANNCN010000144.1:0-6021 GCA_031386665.1 Rhodoferax sp.
GCTGGACGCAGCAGGCGATGCGCGCACCGACGGCCAAGGCTTTGACGTGGCGCGAATGAACAGCTACGAAGTTCACACGCTGCGGGTGTCCAGCTCGGCCGTGCGCAGTGCGCTGGCAGAGGGGCGCATGCAAGACGCCGCTCGGCTTTTAGGGCGGCCCTACAGAATTTCGGGCCACGTGGTGCATGGGCGCAAGTTGGGCCGTGAGCTGGGTTTTAAAACCCTGAATCTGCGCTTTGCCCACTGGAAGCCCGCTGCCGGTGGCATTTTTGTGGTGCGCGTCCATGGCCTGGCAGAAAAGCCACTGCACGGGGTGGCCAATTTGGGGGTTCGCCCGTCGCTTGACCCAACTGACGTGAACGGTGGCCGGGTGCTGCTGGAGACGCATTGCCTGGACTGGCCCGACGCCTTGGGGCCAGACGGGGCTTACGGTAAAATCATTCGCGTGGAACTGCTACACAAACTGCATGGCGAGCTCAAATACGACGGTCTGGATGCCTTGGTCAAAGGCATCACCCAAGACTGTGCGGAGGCGCGGGCCTGGTTTGCTGAGCGGGCCATCCCGCCTGACAGTGTCGCCTTGAATGCGGGCTGGCAAGCCTCTGAAGTGGGTGGATTGTCCCGAATTTGAAGGGGCTGGCCCCCGACGTACTTTGCCCCGCGTCCCCAAACCCCTCGATGCCAGCCGCTTGACCGCCGACAGTTTTTGAGGTGCACCCGCCGTGTTCAAGCGCCACGCTTCTCCGCATTTTTAAGTTTTACTGAGTTTTCAAATGACAGACCCCGTCTCTCCCCCACAAGTCGCCGCTCAGGCGCCGAAAGCCGATTACCGCAGCACCCTGAATCTGCCCGACACACCCTTCCCCATGCGCGGCGATTTGCCCAAGCGCGAGCCAGGGTGGGTGAAAAGCTGGGAAGACCAAGGCATCTACAAAAAACTGCGCGATGCCCGGGTGAATGCGCCCAAATTCATCTTGCATGACGGCCCGCCCTACGCCAACGGGCAACTGCACATTGGGCATGCCGCCAACAAAATTCTGAAAGACATGATCGTCAAGGCGCGCCAACTCAAAGGCATGGACGCGCAGTACATTCCCGGCTGGGATTGCCACGGTTTGCCGATTGAAAACGCCATCGAAAAGCTCTATGGCCGAAACTTGAGCCGTGATGAAGTTCAGGCGAAAAGCCGCGCCTTCGCCACTGAGCAAATCGCCCAGCAAATGACCGATTTCAAGCGTGTAGGCGTGCTGGGCCAGTGGGACAAGCCCTACCGCACCATGGATTTCGCGACCGAAGCGCAGGAGCTGCGCGCGTTGAAGCGGGTGGTGGAGCGCGGCTTCGTTTACCGGGGCCTCAAGCCCACCTACTGGTGTTTTGACTGTGCCTCGTCCTTGGCTGAGTTCGAGATTGAATACGCCGACAAGAAATCGCAAACCTTAGACGTCGGGTTTCTGTGCGCTGAGCCCGCGAAACTTGCAGCGGCATTCGGATTACCAAACCTGGAAAAAGACGCCTTTGCCGTGATCTGGACGACCACCGCGTGGACGATTCCTGCCAATCAGGCGCTCAACCTGAACCCGGAACTTATCTACGCCTTAGTGGACACGCCGCGCGGCCTGTTGGTGCTGGCTGAATCACTGGTCGACAAATGCCTTGAGCGCTACCAGTTGACCGGTAGCGTGCTGGCCACCTGTGTGGGTGAAAAACTGGGGCTCATCAACTTCAAGCACCCGCTGGCCCACGTGCACGCGGGCTACGACCGCGCCAGCCCGGTGTACCTGGCCGACTACGCCACGGCGGATGATGGCACCGGCGTCGTGCATTCCGCGCCGGCGTATGGCGTGGAAGACTTTAACTCGTGCATCAAAAACGGCATGACCTACGACGAGGTCTTGAACCCCGTGCAAGGCAATGGCGTTTACGCGCCGGATTTGCCCTTGTTTGGCGGTCAGTTCATCTGGAAAGCTGCCCCCGTGGTGATCGAAGCGCTGCGTGACGCGGGCCGACTGTTCGCCACGCGCAACATCGAGCACAGCTACCCGCATTGCTGGCGGCACAAAACGCCAGTGATTTACCGTGCGTCCGCGCAGTGGTTCATTCGCATGGACGAAGGTGAGGGAATCTTCACCACCGACAAAGCGCCGCAAACGCTGCGCCAAACGGCGCTGGCTGCGATTGAATCCACCCAGTTCTACCCCGAGAATGGCCGCGCCCGCCTGCGTGACATGATCGCCGGGCGGCCTGATTGGTGCATCAGCCGTCAGCGCAACTGGGGCGTGAACATTCCTTTCTTTTTGCACAAAGCCACGGGCGAGTTGCACCCGCGCACGCTGGAGATCATTGACCAGGCCGCCGCCATTGTTGAAAAAGGCGGTGTCGAAGCCTGGAGCAAATTGAGCGCGACTGACGTCTTGGGGCCAGACGGTGCCGACTACGACAAAAGCACTGACATTCTGGAAGTGTGGTTTGACTCGGGCACCACGCACTTCACCGTGCTCAAAGGCAGCCACGGCGACAAAAATGCCCAGGGTCAGTTTTTGCATGCGCACAACGAAGGCCCTGAAGCCGACCTGTACCTAGAAGGCCATGACCAGCACCGCGGCTGGTTCCACTCGTCGCTGTTGACCAGCGCCGCCATGAACGGTCGCGCCCCTTACCGAGGGTTGCTGACGCACGGCTTCACGGTAGACGGGCAAGGCCGCAAGATGAGCAAGAGCTTGGGCAACTACATGCCGCTGGGCGAATCGGCGCAAAAATACGGTGGCGAAATTTTGCGGCTGTGGTGCGCTGCCACCGACTATTCGGGCGATTTGAGTGTGGACGACAAAATTCTCGCCCGCGTGGTCGATACCTACCGGCGCATCCGCAACACGCTGAAGTTTTTGATGGCCAACATCAGCGATTTCGATGCCACCACCGACACCGTGCCAATTGCCGACATGCTGGAGATTGACCGCTACGCCCTAAGCCGTGCCGCGCAGTTGCAAGCGGACATCCTAGCGCACTATGAGGTGTATGAGTTTCACCCCGTGGTCGCCAAGCTGCAGCTGTATTGCAGCGAAGACTTGGGTGGCTTTTACCTTGATGTGTTGAAAGACCGCCTTTACACCACCGCTGCGAAATCACACGCACGGCGCAGTGCGCAAACAGCCTTGCACCAAATCACCCATGCCATGCTGCGATGGATGGCGCCGTTTTTGAGCTTCACGGCTGAAGAAGCCTGGAAGTTGATCGGCAGCACCGAGAGCATTTACACCGAAACCTATGCCAAGCTGGGTGTTGCTGACGATGCCTTGCTGGCCAAGTGGAGCCGCATCCGCGAGATTCGCGATGCGGTTAACAAAGAGATCGAAACGCTGCGGGCTGATGGCAAAGTGGGCTCGTCTTTGCAAGCCAGCGTGACGCTTTCCGTCAATGTGGCTGACCACGCCTTGCTGGCCAGTATGGGTGCCGATTTGAAGTTCGCCTTCATCACGTCGGCGATGGCTTTGGTGGCTGGAGACGAAATGAACGTGAGCGCCAGCGCGTCAGCGGATCAAAAATGCGAGCGCTGCTGGCATTACGTGTCCGACATTGGCAGCAACCCGGCCCACCCAGCACTGTGCAGCCGTTGCGACAGCAATTTGCACGGCGCAGGCGAAATCAGGACGTTCGCATAATGGCAAAAAATACGAACTCAAATGCTAGCGGCATGCTGACCTGGTTGGGTTTGGCGCTGATTATTTTGATGGCCGACCAGTTCACCAAAGTGCTGATTGTGGGCAACTATCAATTGGGCGACAGCACGTTTGTCACCAACTTCTTCAACGTGGTGCGGGCACACAACACGGGGGCTGCGTTTTCGTTCCTGGCCGGGGCAGGTGGCTGGCAGCGCTGGTTCTTCACAACCATTGGTGTGGTGGCTGCGGTCTTCATGGTCTTCATGCTCAAGTCGCACCCGGGCCAAAAGTTGTTTTCATTTGCCATCGCCTGCATTTTGGGCGGCGCTATTGGCAATGTGATTGATCGCCTGCTGTACGGCTATGTGGTCGATTTTCTCGATTTTCATTGGGGCTCGACGCACTTCCCTGCGTTCAACATTGCCGACAGCGCAATCAGCATTGGTGCGGCCTGTTTGATTCTGGACGAGCTGCTGCGCGTGCGCCGGGCCAAGACCTGACAAACCTACGGCCCTCCTGACCCACCTGCCAACGTGACCCATCTGCTCAATCTGCTCGCCGCGATTGCCCTCTTGGTCTGGGGGACGCACCTGGTGCGCACGGGCATTTTGCGGGTGTTGGGGGCCAACTTGCGCAGCGTGCTCGCCAAAAGCGTGACCAACCGTTTTGCAGCCGCGCTGTCGGGCATTGGCGTCACGGCGCTGGTGCAAAGCAGCACGGCCACGGCGCTCATCGTCTCGGCCTTTGTCGGTCAGGGTTTGATGACGCTACCTTCCGCCTTGGCCGTGATGCTGGGGGCCGACATTGGCACCAGCCTGATGGCCGTGGTGTTTTCGCGCGATTTGTCGTGGTTGTCGCCGCTGTTCATCTTCATCGGCGTGGTGCTCTTCATTACTAGCCAATCCACTACGCTGGGGCGCGTGGGCCGCGTGTTGATTGGTCTTGGCCTCATGCTGCTGGCGCTGCGCCTGGTGTCGCAATCGGCGCAAGTGCTGACTCAAGCGGCGGCGGTCAAGGCGCTGCTGGGCACCTTGGCCAGCGACTTGCTGCTCGAAATTTTTGTCGGCGCGCTGCTGGCGGTTTTGTCCTATTCAAGCCTGGCCATTGTGCTGCTCACCGCCACGCTGGCCGTAAGCCAGGTGATCCCGATTGAAGTGGCGCTGGGGCTGGTGTTGGGGGCCAATTTAGGCAGCGGTTTGCTGGCTGTTTTGACCACCTTCAAAGCCAACATTGAAACCCGGCAGGTGCCCTTGGGCAATTTGATTTTCAAGGTGTTGGGTGTGGCGGCAGCCGCGCCGCTGATTGGCCTTTGGTTGCGCTACATGCCCAAATTCATGGGTGACCCAGCCACTGTGGTCGTCATGTTTCACCTGACTTTCAATCTGGCGGTGGGCGTGGTGTTCATCGGTTTGACGCATTGGGTCGGCGGCTGGGTTGCGCGCATGCTGCCCAAGCCCGTCAAAAGCACGGTGGCAGGCCGCCAGCGGCACCTGGATGCATCGGCCTTGAGCACGCCGTCGCTGGCCATTTCATGCGCGGTGCGCGAGTCCATGCACCAGGCGGATGTGGTCGAAGCGATGCTGCTGGGCGCCCTGCGTGTGATCCGCGACAACGACTTGGCGCTGGCCAAAGAGCTGCGCAAAATGGACGACACAGTGGACGAGCTGTACTCTGACATCAAGTACTACCTGACCAAAATTTCGCGTGAAGCGCTGGGCGAAAGTGAAGCCAGGCGCTGGACAGACATCATCAGCTTCACCATCAACATGGAACAAATCGGCGACATCGTCGAGCGGGTGATTCAGGACATTGAAGACAAGAAAATCAGCCCAGGGCGCGAGTTTTCTCAAGCAGGCATGGCTGAAATTTGCGAATTGCATGCGCGTTTGGTAGACAACCTGCGCTTGGGGATGAGTGTGTTTTTAAACGGCAACCTGCGTGACGCGCAAAAGCTGCTGGAAGAGAAAACCCGCTTCCGCGATCTGGAGCGCCAGTACGCTGGAACCCACCTGGATCGCCTGGCTGTCAATACCGTGCAAAGCATTGAAACCAGTTCATTGCACCTTGATTTGATCAGCGATTTGAAGCGCATCAACTCGCATATTTGCTCGATTGCCTATCCGATTCTCGATTCGGCAGGTGCGCTGGCACCCAACCGCTTGCGCCAGATGGCGCTGGACGAAGGCGTCAACAACTAGCGGCCCGTTTTGGCGAGTTTTAGGCAAAAAAGAACCTGCAGGGTGGGCTATCCCCTTAGCTCCACTGGTGTCAGAATCGGCTGATGAGCAAGCCAAAGAAGCAGCCCAAAGGAGGCGTCGATTACCCAGTGAATTGGGGCCAGTACCTGGATTGGTTCCACACC
>JANNCN010000169.1:0-12673 GCA_031386665.1 Rhodoferax sp.
CGCGTCACCATGCGCCCTCGTGCCTTAGTTTTGGCCCGTGATCGCTCGACGTGTGAAGCCTTGGCCTGGAGCAATCGGTCAACGGCGTAGACCGCGACCACATCGACAGCGGTGTTCAAAAACACGCACACTGCGCCCATCGCCACCAGTTGGGCAATGATGGGTTGCGAGGCGACGACGAACTGGGGAAGAAAAGCCAAAAAGAAAAGCGCGGTCTTCACATTCAGCGTTTCCACCAAAGTGCCTTCGCGAAAAGCACGGCCGGCCCCTTGCGACGGCACGTTGACCTCCGGGGCGGTTTGATCCTGACGCAGCAGCATTCGAAGACCCAGAAACACTAGATAGGCCGCGCCAACGTACTTGACGATGCTAAATGCCAACGCCGACTCGGCAATCAACAGCGACATGCCCAAAGCCGCAGCCAGCACATGAAATAGCCCGCCAATGGCCGTCCCTAAGCAAGAAGCCAACCCCTCCCGGCGGCCGCCCGACACCGCGCGCGCTACAACATAGGCAATTCCGGGTCCTGGGGTGATGGCGAGGACGATGGCTGCAATGAGGAAGGCGATGTAGGGTGACATGGGGCGAAACGGTGTGAAATGGGGCTTGGTTGAAAGTTTGGCAGTAAAAGATTGAGCTAATTCTTTGGCGTTTCAAGAGAAAAGTCTTGGAGAAAGGACTTGAAGAATGCCCTTGAAGAATAGCCTTGAAGAATGGGTGCGCTTAGAGTGCATTGGGCGACCCTGTCATCAGATCACGATTCGCAGGTTAGCAGCAATTTTCAGCGAATTTTTATCATTTAACTGTTAATTGAATTTCAAAAAACAGTTAAACTTCAATTTCAATTTCAATTTAAAACCAGCTTCACTCTCATGCAAACCCTCAACCTCGAACAACTCAAAACCGCCACGGCGATTGGCGGCGTGACGGGGATCACTTTGCGCGGCGATGGGGCGGCGTTTTTGGTGTGCATTCAGACTTTGAAGTTTGAGGCCGTGTTGGCCACCTCGAGGCGTCAGCCAAGGCGCTTTGCGGACCCGCGCCGTGCGCTGCAATTGTTGCGCAGTGTCGGCTGGAACCAGTGCCAGATTGACGCGGCCGAGTGGCGCCCCGAAGACAGCGCGCTCGAGAAAACTGCCCGGCCCGACCGCAGCATTGCCCTGAAAGCGGCGCACGAAGCGGCGCAGCAAGATGCTGACTACGACCGCTGGTTTCGCGCCAAGGTGCAGGCGTCGATTGACGGGTTGGCGGATGGGACGAATCGAATCTTGACGGACGATGAAGTCGCGTCTCGCAGGCGTGCGTTGCGGGCGCGGGTTGAGGCCATGCGAAGCAAAGCGGCTTAGGCTCCGGCACTCGGCCGCAATGTTCAAAGTCATCAAAACTGACCAGTTTCAACTGGCGTTGGAAGAAATCGTCTTGTACATTGCGCAAGACAATGTGGATGCTGAGCTGAACCTTGATGAGCGAATCCACGCACAGGTGGATCGGTTGGCAGACCCCAATTTCCCCCGGCGCAAGGGCAGGGTTCAAGGCACCATGGAACTGGTCGCTCACCCGAATTACATCGTGGTTCTGCAACAATCCAAAGGCGTTGTCACAGTTTTAAACGTGATTCACGTCGCCAAGACTTACCCATGAACGTCGTCAAACGCATTTTTCACGCCCTCACTTACGGCGTTTTAGCCCTCATATTGCTGTTTGAAGAGTGGGGCTGGGTGCCGCTGGCCCGGCTGTTCGCACGCTTGGCGCGGCTGCCGCTGTGGGCGCGAATGGAGGCGTTCATTGCCGGCTTGCCGCGATGGGGCGCATTGGTCATTTTTGCCGTGCCTTGGGCTCTGTTGCTGCCCGTGAAGCTGCTGGCGCTGTGGCTGTTTGCGCATTCGCAAAAGGTGCTGGGGGTGGCGATTTTGCTCGGGGCCAAGATTTTGGGCACCGCTATTTTGGCGCGGCTTTTTCAGTTGACGCAACCGGCGTTGATGCGTTTTGAACTGTTTGCCAAGTGGTACCCGCGCTGGAAGGTTTGGAAAGACGCTCTTATGGCGCAGATTCGCGCGTCTGAGCCTTGGCAATGGGCGATTGGGGCGAAAGCGGTCGTTAAAGCCGCCTGGGCACGAGCCAGAGTGGCCATGCGCTCGCTATGGGCGCGTTGGGGTGGGGGTTGACGCAGCGCTTGTGGGCGCACCGGCACTCACCACCAAGTCCATGCGGCGCTGAATGCGGGCTTTGCCTTCGGCGTCACCGCCAGCTTCCATCAACTTCATTTGCACGCCAAGCCACGCCAGCAATGGCCTGCGCCAGCCTTGGTCGGACGCGGTGGTCACGGCCAATTCAACCCCGCTGGGTGGCAACTGGCCTTGCTGAAATGCGACCCCCGCAGCAATCAGCCGGGACAGCGGGTCGGTGATGGTGGCCAAGCTGGCGGTTTTTCTGGCGGCATCCGGGGCGCTGCCTGCGGCGCGGTGCTGTTCGGGCAGCAGGGCGATTTGGGCGGCGTCCAGGCTTGGCCTACTGTCGCTCTTAAGCGCGCGCAGGTAGGCGCTGTATGCGCGCTCGGGCGCGGCAATGTCTGCGGGGGCGATGGTTTGCACGCCTTGGCAGTCGTCAAATTCAAGGGCGGCCACGCGCACCGCGCAGCGCACCAGCTCAGCGCGGGCGATTAAGTCGATGCGGCCAGTGGCGGCAATGTCGGCTTTGGCGCGGCCAAATTCAAAATCAGCCACTTGGGTGTTGCCCGCCATGTAGGCCGATGTGAAGCCTTTGAGCGAGCCCAAGGCGTTGGACTGCCAGTCGGGTGCAAGTGGTTTGTTGCTGCAGGCGGCCAAGCAAACCAGACCCGTCAGCGCGGCGATCAAGCGCAACCTGGGCATCTTGGCGGCAGGTAGGAGTGGGCTGGCTGTCATGGCAATTTGATCTCGGTGTCGCGGGCAAACGGCCATTTGCGGTTGATTTCTTCAACCAGGCTGTTGATGCGGCGCAAAGACGCATCGACCTCGGTGCGCAGCAGGCTTAAATCTGTCGTGGCAATGCGCACATTGCTGGCCACGCCCCTCGCTTCAGAGGCCACGCCTTTGACTTCAACCGCCACGCCCTGGGCCTCTTGCAACAGGCCGTCCACCCGTTTCAGAGTGTTGCGGGCGTCCATCAGCATGCCCGTGAGCTGGGCCACGGTGCCCTGGGTTTCGTCCATCAGGCCCTTGGCTCCAAACACGCGCTTGTCGGCTTTGCTCAACAGGGCGTTGGTGGTGTCCAGCGCGTCAACCACTTTTTTGGCATTGGCCTCGCCACCCAAAAATGTGCCCAACACGCCGTACTTGCCCGTCATGCTGGCGCTCAACGTTCCGGTGATGGTTTGCATGTTGCCAATGCTCACGTTCAGGCTGGACTGCTCGCCCGACATGCGTTCCAGGTTTTCAAGCAGCGCGCGGGCAGTGGCCACCAAACGCGGCACTTCAGAGCTGGAATCGCCCCGCAATACGCCGCGCACCGCACCGTCGGGCAAGGGCGGGTCGGTCAAAACGCCACTGAAGGCGCGAATGCGGGTGTCGCCCACCACGCCGCGCTCCATGGTGAAAATGCTGGAGGTGCGCAGCCACTTGGCGTCCTTGGCGGCAATGCTGATCATGATGCGCACTTTGCCTTGGTCGTCCAGTTCAATGTTTTGCACCCGCCCAATCGGGAAGCCCGAAAACGTCAAGTCCATGCCGACTTGCACACCTTCCGAGTCGTCGGCCATCAGCACCAGGTTTTGGGTATTTTCAAAGACGCCGCGCGACACCAGCACGTAGGCCAAAAATGCCAAAACCAGCACCGCCGTGAAAACCAGCAACAGCACCGCTTTGAATTCGACGTGTTTGATGGGCGCGGCCGATGCGCTAGGCCAAAAGCCCGCATTGCCGGGGGCCGACGTGCCTTGTGGCGAACCAGTCGGGGTGGGTGGCTTTGGCGGGGTGGGCGCGGAATCTTCGGGGATCATTCTGCTTTAGTTCAGATCGGGGGAGGTCGTGTTAGTCGTTATGTCCATCGATTATCGCGGCCTGCCAATGCGGTTTCAAATCCAGCGATTTCAAACCAAGCGGTGTCAGACATAGCGCACCACCAGCGACAGACCTTCGATCAAAAACAGCGCCATGAACATGCGGACCGTGCCGGGCTGCAGGGCTGACGAATCGTTGGCATCGTCATCAGGCGCATCCAGGCTGGCGGCAATTGGAATCACCGCCACCGCCAGGCTGAAAAACAAGACTTTAAGCGCAAACCCGGCGGTGACTGCCAGGTCAAACACTTGGCCCACGGTGCGGGCAAAAGGCACCAAACCGTGGCGTGAAAACCCGTAAACACTGAAGTACGACAAGATCAGTGCGACGATGCCGCTGACCACAATCATGGTCAACACTGAAAACGCATAGGCAATCACGCGGGGCACCAGCTCGTCGCGAATACGCTCCGTTGTGCGCCCACCCAGGCCGTCCAAATCGCGCGGAATGTCGATACCGGCGACCACAGGGCGCGCTGCCAGAGCGCAACGCATGGTTACAAAGAGAGCCGCCACCAGCGGAATAAATTCCAAAACCAGGACGCGCACCACCATTTCAAGTGCCAAAGCCGCCAGCCCGTAGCTCACCGCGCTGACCACCACCACTCGAATCAACACCAGGCTGATGGCACTGGACAGCAGCGTGAACCAAGGCAATATTTGCCAGGTGGTCACATGAATGTGCCGCGCAATCACCAGGCGGTTGGCGCGGTCGTACGTGGCAGGGGACAGCACCATCACCACTGACAGAGCGCCAAAAAAGATCACGCGCCGCCAACCTTCCAGCCAGTCCACAAAACGGCTAACCCAGCGCTGCGGCCCCATCCTGGCCAAAGCCCCCGATACCGATGACGAACTTGTACCCATGCTTGATGATACCCATTGGTTTGGCGCATGCGGGTGACACTGGGTTCGCCAAAGACTGGCATCATTGGGCGTCAATGAACCCTGATGCTCAACAACTTTGGCGCGCACCGCGCTGGTCTTTCGCCATTTTGCTTGCCAGTTTGGGCGCGTTGGGGCCTTTTTCGGTAGACACCTACCTGCCCGCGTTCGCAGGCATTGCCCAGTCGCTGGGCGCGTCGCCGATTCAAATGCAGCAAACTCTGTCGGTCTATTTGTTCGGCTTTGGGGTGATGTGCTTGTTTCACGGGGCGTTGTCAGACAGCTTGGGCCGCAGACCTCTGGTGCTGTGGGGTTTGGCTATCTTTTTGCTCGCCACCGTGGGCTGTGCCATGGCCGAGACGATTTCGCAGCTGGTGTTTTTCAGGGCCATGCAGGGCTTAAGCACGGGGGCCTGCATTGTGATTGCGCGGGCCATTCCGCGCGACATGTACGCCCCCGGCGAAGCCCAGCAGGTGATGAGCTTGGTCACGATTTATTTTGGCGTGGCCGCTGCTGTGGCTCCGCTGATTGGCGGCTGGCTGTTTGTCTGGTTTGGCTGGCGCAGCATTTTTTGGTTTTTGGCGGCACTGGCTTTGGTGCTGTGGGTGGCCAATTACCGGCTGCTGCCCGAAACTCTGCACTTCTCGCGGCGCCAGTCCTTTCAAGTGCGCAACCTGCTGCGAGGCTACTGGACCTTGGGCCGCGACCCCCAGTTTTTGCTCCTGGCCGTGGCGGTGGGCGTGCCCATCAACGGCACCTTCATCTATATATTGTCGGCCCCGGTGTTTTTGGGGCAGCACCTGGGCTTGGTGCCCACGCAATTCTTTTGGCTGTTTTTGGTCACCATCAGCGGCATCATGAGTGGCGCTTGGGCCAGTGGGCGGCTGGCGGGCAAGATTGCGCCCAAACGGCAAATTCGCCATGGTTTTGTCATCATGGTGGTGGCAGTGGCTATCAATCTGGCAGCCAACATGCTGTTCAAGGCGCATGTGGCCTGGGCCTTTTGGCCGCTGGCGCTGTACTGCTTTGGCTGGGCGCTGATGCAGCCCGCGTTGACGCTGCTGCTGCTCGACCTGCATCCTGAGCGCCGTGGCATGGCCGCGTCATTGCAAATATTCATCGGCTCCATGACCAACAGCCTGACCGCTGGCGTGCTGGCCCCGTTGGTGATGCAGTCCACCGTGGGCTTGGCGCTGATGTCGGGGGCTATTTTGAGCGTGTCGATCACCGCTTGGCTGATGGCGCACCGGCAATGGCCTCACATAGGCAAATTTGCAATAAATTAACCTGCAGGTTCTTTTTTTGCAAAATAGATCGATTTTTTGCCAATATATTGATTAAATGAGCCTCTAGCTCTCGAATAATGGTCATAGTTTGCTATGATTAGTGTAGCATATTTGTGAAATGAGTTGATGACAGGTGAATGCAAAGACTTGCTTGGCGACATCACAGCCTGTCGCCGCCTGACGTCTTCTGTCGGCTCCAGGTGCAATCTGGCACATGCGATAGCCGCAATGGCGGTTTCATGTTGAAATGCCGGGTTCGTTCGGCCAAGAATCACAAATTCAAGTGGCTCACCTTCGATTGTTTTATCCAATGATCCCACTCATGACACATTTCATGACACATTTCATGACCTATTTGATGACCGCTTCCAACTTGCCCAAATTCCACGCTTACAAATTCAGCGCGCAAACCCGTAAAACCCTCGCCATGGCAGGTATAGGCCTGTTGCTGGTGGCCTGCAACAAAAGCCCATTTGGCGGCCCAGCGGCACCTGCCTCGGCACCTGCCTTGCCGGAGCGCGCCTTGTTGCTCGCCCCTGATGACCTGCGCACGCTGACGCGCCAGGCGGTTGCGGCTGGCCCCGTCATCACAGGCACGATTCAGCCTGAGCGCAAGGCTGACTTGCGGGCCGAGGTGTCGGCGGTGGTGCTCAAGGTGCTCAAAGAAAACGGCGACGCCGTGAAGCGCGGTGAGCTGGTGGTGCGGCTGGACGACATTTCGATTCGCGATAGCATGGCCTCTGCCGAGGAATCTGTGCGTACGTCAACCCAGGGGGCCGAACAGGCCGAACGCCAATTGCAGCGCCTCAAAACCTTGCAAGCCCAGGGCATGACCTCGATGCAGGCCATGGAAGACGCCGAAGTGCGGCGCAACACCACCCAAAGCGACGTTGTCGCGGCCAAGGCCCGTGCGGCGGCGGCCCGCCAGCAGTTGCAACGCACAGAGGTGCGCGCGCCGTTTGACGGCTTGGTCAGTGAGCGCAAGGTCTCAGCCGGTGACACCGCGCAAGTCGGCAAAGAACTGCTCAAGGTGATCGACCCCGGCAGCCTGCGCTTTGAAGGCCTGGTGTCAGCCGACCGGGTGAACGATGTGGCGGTGGGTCAGGCGGTGAGTTTTCGGGTGAACGGCCAAGCGCAGCAAGAATTCACCGGCAAGGTCAAGCGGGTGGACCCAGCCGCCAACCCCACCACGCGCCAGGTTGAGGTGCAAGTCAGTTTTGACCCTGGCAACCTGCCCAAAGTGACGGGTCTGTATGCCGAAGGGCGCATTGCCGCTAGCAGCAGCATGGCCTTGCTGGTGCCCGAAAGCGCTCTGGTATTGGCGGGTGACCAGGCGTTTGCCTGGCGCGTGAATGGCAAAGTGATCAACAAAGTCAACATCAAACTGGGTGAGCGCGATGCCCGTCGCGGCGACTACCGGGTTCAAAGCGGCCTGGCCGAGGGTGACACAATTTTGCGCAGCCCGTTGACGACTCTGATTGACGGCCAAAAGATTGAACTGCGCGATGCAGCCAAGGCGCAGCTTGCGGCACCGGCTGCACCAACTTCACCCTCTGCGGCTGCCGCAACGCCGCCCACGGCTGCAGCGTCAACCGCGTCTAAGGCGGGGGGCTGATATGTTTCTTTCAGATTTCAGCATCAAGCGGCCCATCCCCACGCTGGTGATCATCATCGTGCTGATGGCCCTGGGCTTGCTGGCCCTTAAAAAGCTGCGGGTCAACCAGATTCCCGACGTTGAGCAGCCAGTGCTGGTCGTCACCATACCCTACCCAGGCGCGTCGCCTGACACGGTGGAGCGCGAGGTGATCAACCGCATTGAAAAGTCGCTGCAAAGCATTTCAGGCGTAGACCAAGTGCGCGCCACCGCCAGTGAAAGCAGCGCGCGCCTCATCATCGTTTTCAATTTCAACAAAAACATGATTGAGGCATCTGACGAGGTGCGCAACGCCATTGCCACTGTGCGCTTCAAGCTGCCGATTGAAATCCGCGAGCCAGTGTTGCAAAGAATCGACCCGTCGATGCAACCCATCATGCAGTTGGCACTGTCGTCCAAAACCCAAAGCCACGCGGATATTTCACGCTTGGCTGAAGACGTGTTGTCGGACAAATTCAGGGCCATCGGTGGGGTGGCTGTGGTCAGTGTGAGTGGCTCCCTCAAGCGCGAGCTCAGTGTGCTGCTGCGCTCGGAGCGTCTGCGTGAGTACAACGTGTCGGTGACGGAAGTGGTCAACGCCCTGCGCAGCCAAAATGCCACGGCACCTGTCGGCAAAGTGCGCGGCGCACAAGAAGACCAGAGCATTCGCCTGGTTGGGCGCATTGGTTCGCCCGCCGAGTTTGGCCAGGTTGTCATCAAACGACGTGGTGCTGAAGTGGTGCGGTTGGCGCAGGTGGCCGACATTGCCGATGGCTTTGCCGAAGTCAACAATTTCAGCGTGCGCAGTGGCAGCCCCAACGTGGGCGTGTCCATCACCCGTTCGCGCGAGGCTAGCACCGTGTCGGTGGCCAATGAGATTCGCACGCTGGTGGCAGACATCAACAAAACCCTGCCAGATGGCACCAAGCTTGAGGTGACGCAAGACGGCGGCAAAGACGCTCAAAGCAGTTTGCAAAACGTGATTGAGTCGCTGCTGTATGGCGCGGTATTGACCATTTTTGTGGTCTACGTGTTTTTGAACTCCTGGCGCTCCACGCTGATCACCGCCTTGAGCTTGCCCACCTCGGTGATTGCCGCTTTCATTGCGGTTTGGCTGTGCGGTTTTTCGCTCAATTTCATGAGCCTTTTGGGGCTATCGCTGGCGATTGGCGTGTTGATTGACGATGCGATTGTGGTGCGCGAAAACATCGTGCGCCATATGGAGCGCGGCAAAGACCGCCGCCAAGCGGCGATTGACGGCACCCGTGAAATTGGTCTGGCGGTGGCGGCCACAACGTTTTCTATCGTTGCGGTGTTCATTCCGGTGGCGTTCATGCCAGGGGTGTCGGGCGAATGGTTTCGCCCGTTTGCGTTGACGGTGGTGGCCTCGGTTTTGGTCAGCTTGTTCATTTCGTTCACGCTCGACCCCATGCTGTCGGCCTACTGGGGCGACCCAATTGGCCACCACCAGCAACCCAAAACGGGTTTAAGCAAATTGTTGGCGCGCTTCAATACCTGGTTTGACCACCAGGCCGACCGCTATGGCCGTGTGATCGCCTGGGCGCTGCACCATCGGCGCTGGATGGCGGTGATTGCGGCTTTAAGTTTGGTGGGTGCATTTGGCCTGCATTTCAAATTTGGCGGCTCCAGCTTTTTGCCAGTGGCTGATTCAGGCAATTTGGCGATTGAAGTGCGTACCCCACCGGGCTCCAGCCTGGAATATGCCCGCAGCAAAATGGAAGCTGCAGCCATGCTGGCGCGCAGCTTGCCTGAAACGGTGGCAACCAACAGCAACGTGGCCGCGACAGGTGGGCGCATTTACGTGGACGTGGGTAAAAGCACGCTGCGCAAACGCTCGGCCAGCGACTTGGCGGTGGAGCTGCGCTTGCAAATGGCGCAGCTGGTGGGTGCCGAATACACCGTGCTGGCAGATTTGAACAATGGCGCGTCCAAGCCGGTGCAAATTCAGTTTTCAGGTACGGATTCGCGGCGTCTGATTGCCATCACCAACGACTTTCTGGACAAGTTGCGCGAAGTGCCGGGGGCTGTTGACGTGGGTCTGTCTGAACTGGGGCCGCAGCAAGAATTGAAGATCGAACTGAACCGGGGCTTGGCCAATTCGCTCGGCATTTCAGCCAACGATGCGGCGCAAGCCCTGCGGGTGGCGTTTGCAGGGGTTGAGGTTGGCGACTGGATCGACCCCAGCGGCGAAGCCCGTGACGTGGCGGTGCGCCTGCACCCCAGCGACCGGGTGAGTGCCGAAAACATCGAGCGCCTGCCCATTGCGGTCAGTGGCACCAACATGCTGGTGCCGCTGGATCAAATTGCCAGCGTCACCATGGGCCGGGGGCCGTCGCAAATTCAACACTTGAATGGCAAGCGCATGATTTCTGTGTCGGCCAACGCGCAAGGCCGCTCCAGTGGCGAAGTGACGGCAGATGCCTTGAAAATTGCCAAAGCCATTGACTTCCCGCCGGGCTACGGCATTGAACTGGGCGGTGCCGCGCGCAGCCAAAAAGAGTTGTTCACAGAAATGCTGATCGCCCTGGTCATGGGCATTGGCATGATGTACCTGATTTTGGTGATGCAATTCGGGTCGTTCACGGCTCCCTTGGCAGTGATGTTGTCGCTGCCCCTGAGCCTGATTGGTGTGGTGGTGGCGCTTCTGTTGACGGGCGGCACGCTGAATTTAATGAGCTTCATTGGCGTCATCATGCTGATGGGACTGGTTGCCAAAAATGCCATTTTGCTGCTGGACTGCGCCCGCAAACAGCAAGACGAGGGCATGAGCCGTGAAGACGCGCTGATGCAAGCCGGTCGCATGCGCCTGCGCCCGATCTTGATGACCACTTTTGCGTTGATTGCGGGCATGCTGCCGGTGGCCATTGGCTTGGGCGAGGGCGGCGAGTTTTACCGCCCGCTGGCCATTGCCATCATTGGCGGCACCATCACGTCCACCGTGCTGACTCTGCTGGTGGTGCCCACCTTTTACGACAGCATTGAAATTTCGCGGGATCGAATGCTGGCCAAGTTCAAGGCCCGCAGTGCACAGGGCAATGTGGCATTGGCATTTTTAATGACGTTTGTCGAAGCGCTGTTGACTTTGACCCTGGTGCGCGCTGTTTACCGGCTGGTCAAGCGGGGTTTGTTCAAGCTGACTCGCCGTGGGTCTGGCGGGGTGGCACCGGTAGGGTCTTGACTCATTCCATGTGGGATCCTTGGCGTTATTTGAACGCCATCAGTTCTTTCCAGTTGGCCTGGAGTTTTTTCTGATCTGCCGCTGCCAATGCGCCGGCTCTGCGGATCACCAGGCGCTCGTCAAGTGTGAACAACTTGAGCCTGACAAGGCATGCGGTCGTCAACCCAGCATTGGTCAAATCATGAATGGGGCAGTCGCCAGGCCATGCAAATTGGTCGGTGCTGGTAATCATGGCCATGACGGCATGTTGCGCCTGCTGGTTGAACTGGGCGGTTGAGAGCACCAATGCCGGACGGCGCTTGGTTGTGGCGCGATCTGTGAATGGGAAAGGTACGACAACAATATCGAAAGCCTGCAGTGCGAGAGCCTGAAATGGGGCCGTCGACATCACAAGTCCTTGAAGGCCTCATCATCCGCTGGGCTGCCCCATTCCGTCAACGTGCCTTCCAGCGCTTGCGCAAAGGCCAAGTCCATTGGTGTCGCCCGCTTTAGCGTCACGTCGTTTCCCTTAATTTCAAAGGCCACCATGTCACCCGCTTGAAGGTGCAGTACTTTTCGCACTTGTGTGGGTACGGTCGTTTGAAATTTGGTAGTTAGTTTAGAGGTTTGAAGCATGGTATTACTTTATTACAGTATTGGATAACAGCAATCCTGTTTGCATCAAAATTTTCTAAATTTCAAAGTAAATTGTATACTGTTATTTTATACAGTATTTTAGTGCGTCTCAATTCCACCAAACCTCTACAAGACATCGACGATGTGTGGGCCGCCTCCGAGCTTGCCACATCGCAAGGTCAAACCATGCCCACGGGCAGCAGCGAATTAGACGCCCAGTTGCCCGGTGGTGGCTGGCCCATTGGCGCTGCCGTCGAAATCTTGCAAACCCAAAGCGGACAAAGCGAATGGCGTTTGCTGGTGCCTGCGTTGGTCGGTGTCAGCCGTGCTTATGGCGCTGCCAATACGCCCAAAGCATTGGTGCTGGTGGGTGCGCCGCATGTGCCGTTTGCGCCTGCATTGGCAGGCCATGGCCTGAACCCGCAGCGGCTGCTGTGCATCAACACTGACACACCGGCCAGCCGCATGTGGGCAGCAGAACAGGCCTTGCGTTGCAAAGACGTCGCTGCCGTGCTGGCCTGGTTGCCGCTGGCGCGGGCTGACCAGTTGCGCAGACTGCAAATGGCCACGGCCGAGCACGGCAAGCTGCTGTTTGTGATGCGCCCCGTCACCGCCCAAAGTGAGTCGTCACCTGCCGTGCTGCGCTTGATTGCGTCCCCGGCGATGCAAGGCGATGCATTGCAGATCACTATTGTGAAACGGCGTGGCCCGCCGCTGATGCAAACGCTGAATTTGGTGGCGCGGCCGGTGCGGCTTAGTGCGCTGTTGGCGGTGGAAGGAGAAAGAGAAACAGAAGGTGGCATGGGTGGCGCAGGCGGTGCTGATGAGGCACCCAAAGCCGAAGTGTTTGAATTTCCTTCCAGACTCCGGGCGTTCCGCCTTGCGCCGAACGGTGTCGCCGCCAGAGCATAAGGCGCCCATCACAACCTGGTCACCAGCGTGGCTGCGCGCAGGTAAGGTTCTTCACCGTACACGACAGCCTCATCCTGGCAGGCATGCACCAGCTTGATCACGTGTTC
>JANNCN010000057.1:0-25524 GCA_031386665.1 Rhodoferax sp.
GCCGCGCACCGGGCCGTCGGCATGGGGCCACACTGGCGGTGTCTCGTCCGCAAACAGCACTTTGGATTTGAGCGGTTCCACGCCGTAGGCCGTCGGGAAGCCCATGGTGATCTCGCCGCGCACGGCCGGGAAGAAATATGCCGCGCCTTGCAGCACCATGGGCCGGAATGCGGCCATCACCAGCGCCGGGGCATCGTTCACTTCTGTCAGCAGCCTGGCCCCACTCAGGCGCGCCATGCAGGCGTGCGCCTCGAACTGCGACATGTGCATGGCCTGCCCCAGCGCCACATAAGGCAGCTTTTGCCCCGCCAGACAGACCAGCTTGAACGCCATGGCCAGGTCTTGCGGCTTGAGTGACCATTGCGCCTGCGCCAGCCTTGCTTTGATTCCTGTTGACTTCATTTTGATTTATGCAATATGCATTTTGCATAATTATTACACAAAATATGAACTATCAAGAAGGTATGCTAATTGCATACCGCATATGCATTGCATTTTCCCATTTCGAAATGCCCTCTGTCCCACGGGCCACCAGAACCTGGCATCGCTGAGAGCTTCATGCCCCTGAGCCGGGAATCATCTCACCTGGCGGGCTTGGGTTTTGATATGCCAATGGCAAAAACCAGGTGTGCTTCAATCGGCAGCTTGCCCGCGCTTGGGTCATAGGGCTCCGGCTGCTGATAGGTGTCGAACCAATATTCAAACGCGCCGTAGGTGAACACCATGACAACAGATGGCCGCGCAAGCACTTCGTCATAAGCGCCTGCCAGAATAGGGGCAACTGTTCCCTCAAAAATTCATCAATGGGACGACCCGATGCGTGCGCATGCACCATTAATTTTTGATAGAGGATTGCGTCAGGGATTTTCATTTGATGCCTGTTGCCAATGTTCAAACACTTTCCCCGCCCGGCATGTGAGTAGTACCATATGCCCCATGACGCTCAAAGAATCCAACCCCTACCTGCGCAGCCGCACCGCGGCCGCACGCAAGGCTGCGCTTCGGATTTCTGCGAAAACGTCATCTGCGGTAGAAGGCATTCGTGCTCCGTTTGCTACAAGCGGCAAAGCCAAGGCACCCGCCACACTGGAAAGCTTTACGGCGTATTGGCAGCAGCGCGCTGCTTTGAACGCGCGATAATTTTTTCGAACACGGCGGCCAGAGGCCGGTAGTCCCGCCCCATTGCGGCATGGATTCCACCAATGTAGATGCGCCGCCCTCGCCCCAGCATGGGGCTGAAGTCCAACGGCGGCAGGCCCGCCTGCAAGGCCATCAACAAAGCCAGCAAACGCGCCAGACGCCCATTGCCTTCGCGAAATGGATGCACCAGGATTAGCTCCGCATGCACTTCCGCCAAGGCCAGCGCCAGTGCAGCGTCGTCCGCAGGGCTGCACGGCGTATGTTGCTTGAGCGCGCCCCGCTCCAGTTCCGCCATCAGCCCCTGAATGAGGCGCGCATGCGCAAACTGAAAACCACCCTTGCCAATATCAACCGACCGGTATTTACCCGCCCACAAATAGATTGGGCCAAGCCACAAGGTGTGCAGATCGCAAATGTCCTGGGCCGTGAACTGACGATCGGCATCAAACCGGTCCAGGGCCAGGTCTTGCGCGATTTCCAGCGCCTGCGACTCCGCCAAATTCATGTCGCGCACGCGGGCGATGCCGAGCAAATTGCGCAGCACACGGCCACGCGAGCCGGGTTCGAACTCCGCCTCAAGCCCGGTAGCTTGATAGCGACTTGTCACCACGTCGTCACGCCCAAAACAATGGTGCGGCCCTGGGTGTTGGCCACACCACCTCGCGCCGATTTGAATTCGATGTCGATGCCCTCGGTGCTGGACTGCAGGGCGGAGAAAAGGTCGAGCTGACGCATGGGGTCTGTCTAGCTATCGGCCTTTTCCCGCCACTCGAGGTGGCACAACAATATCAAGAGCCCGCCAAATCATTTTATGGACATGGACTGACGAACTGCCCTTGTATTGCCCTTCGGAAACGCCCTTATCTTCCATGTGTGACCAACTCACTTTATCCGTAGCCTGGGGCTTGATCCCAATCATTGAAGCCGTGTAAAGAATCTTGAGAATTTGAGTCAGGCAGTTGTTCATAGATCGCTTGTTCTCAAGATACTCACTGATCATCCGTTTCACTGGATCTCCATCAGTCAAGTCGGCAAAAACATCGTTCATGAACTCCTGAAATTGTGGCTCAGCAATTTCAGAATACCGAAACGTCGCCTGTCTCCCGCGCACCAACGCAGCGTATGCCATCAGGCTTGGATATTCCGCCCGCCATTCGTCAGCCAGAGACCGCAGTCGTCCATCTGCGTACTTTCTTTCAGCATCTTGCACCGTAGAAGGCGGCACATATTCCTTGCCTTCGCATAATTCAATACAGCAATTCACGAAAGAAATCACGTCACGTGGACGATACAGCGACCGATCTACGACATAGTCGATCGCACTCTCATTGCGGACCTCACCTCGGAAAACATCATCGAACGTCACAGGCCTTTGCGTGTATTGCTCTCGCACCAATTTGCCAATGCGCATGTCCAATAACTTTCGAAGCTGGGGCTTCTTCCAACGAATTCGCAGAAAGAGCGATTCGTATTTTTCCTCTTGAAACCCGGCATCGCGCGTTTGATCAAACACGCGTCTCAACAGGTCCTCGCGCATCGCAATTACGATTTTCACCGACCGAACACGTTGAAATGAGCGAATTGTTTCAATCAATGCTCGAACAAGTTTGTACCTGACGCCCTCGTCTACCCACGAATCATCCAGTCGATCAATAACCACGTAATAGCGATTCATTGGATCTGCAAAGACGTTATCTGCCAACAGACTGACGATTTCACCAAGCTCCCGTACTTGGTTTGAATTGACGATGCTTTGGGCTTTATGAACTATTTCAGCGCGCATTTCTTCACTGAGCGCCTTTGCCCCGGAAGCGTTTACAGATATTGATCCGTACTTGGCTTCAATAGCGCCAGCAAGCTTCTGTTCCAACTTTGTCGTGAAGTCCTTGACCCGCAACTCTGTATCCTGCCAAAACTTGTCACCCCATTGTTCAAGGTAATCGAGCGCACGCCGTTTCGCATCGTCTCTTTCGAATATTTCACGCAAAAAACTCCGATAGCCTTTGGGGTCTTTTTCGGTAATGCGATAGCGCTTCTTCAGCAACTCAACCACAAACACATGCTTCCATAGCAGTTGATAGAAAAGATCAAGCTTGACACCAGCGCTTTCGAAAAACTGAATAATGTCCGAGTTGGAAACGAAATTCAGGGAAAGCTCCTCGGGCCGAATTTCGAACGCATTGGCATGAGACTCCTTGAGTTTCCCAAGCAGCGTACTTTTACCCGCACCGACACGCCCAACAACAATTCGCTTGGGGTCTTCGCAATCCAACAGCACATCCAAATCACCCGTATCTAAAAAACAGTCTTTCAGGTACTTCTCATCGGATTCGGCATCCATAGCACCAATCGAACTATTTCGGCGAAAAACGTATTTCATATTCCCACTTTTAGCGTGCACTGACATTTCTTGGACTCCCTATTTACTTGCGTTTCCAAAAGCGGTCGCTAGAGTTACTTGTCGCAGCGCCTGCGCACGCTTGAGGTTTGTATCAACCTCTGACTCGACGCTGCGTATTAATGAAATTCGGCGATCAACTTCCGCATCGATTCGACTCTGTTCGGATGCTGAAGGAATGGGTAATGCAATCGCGCGAATCTCGCCCAGCGACAACCGCGGTCTGCCGATGCCGTGCAAGACATCCTTCACCCGTTTTCTGGTCGGCTGGCAATTTAGTGCCGCATTCAAATACTCAACAGAAAGTGCAGTATGGGGTTTGAAGCGTATGCAATCAGCCTTCACGATTGCAGGTCCGACCGATGGCGGAATAATGCAGGCGCGAGGTGGGTTCTCACCCAGTGATGCGATGACCAATTCGCCAGCGTAAATTTGATGCTTGTGAAGGCGCTCAAAATGTTCAATGGTGATATGCGCGTAGGCATCTGCAAAATCACCGTCTTTGATGTTCTGCAAACGAATGACCCGAGGACCCGTCTCCTGGTAATGCTCAGATTTCAGGTTGGAGCCAAACGGGCCATCTGTAATTGAATTCGGGTCTGGTGCGGCAAGTTGATCGATCGATGCCCATGCCCAACCTTCGGGCAGTTCATCCAATTCGGCACTATCGAAATCCACTGGCGCCTTGTACTTTCCGCGCCCTTTCCACTCTTTACGCCGCGTCTCAAGAATCCGCTGCAAAAGCTGCTCTCCGGTTTCGAAGCTGCGGCCTTCGCGGCGGGCTAGTTCTGCTTCTGTGGGGACGAGGCGGCCTTCTACGGCGTCTTTAAGGACGGAGGCTTTGTAGCGTTTGAGGTTGGCCTTGACGCGCTGGAGGTTGGCGACGGCTTCGTCGAGGCGGGAAAACTGCCTTTCGAGTTCGGCGACGATTTCAACTTGCTGTTCCGGCGGTGCCACCGGGATCAATATCTTGTTCATCATCGACTGACTAAGCTTGGGCTGCGCAGTCCCCGTCACATACTGAGAGAGGTCGATTGAGTTAATGAAATACGCAAGGTAAGCGTTGGAATAGCCAGGCTTGCACCTCAATACATGTGCATGGTTATTGACCCAGACCTTTCCCTTGGTCAAAAACGCAAGTGGCTTTGAACGGGAAAGCAGATTTGCACCGTCCTCTCCAATCAACAGGAATTCACCATCATGGGTAAAACCGTCGATAGTGTCGATAACGCCCGAAGCACCATAGTACGGAAACAATCCAGAACGAGATTCACGTTCCTTCTTTGATATGGGAATTCGTCGGCCATCATGGTTTTCCACGTACTTGCCTAACGGCATCCACTCCCACCCTTTACGCAGTGGCTTCATGTTCGCATTAGTCGCATGCGGACCACTCACGCCGCCAACTCCCGATTCATAGCCTCAAGCACCTTGGGCAGTTCCGCGCCAAACAGCTGGTACACGCGGCCCATGCCGCCTTCCTGGGCGAAGGGGGAGTATTCAAAGTCGTCGGGCACGATGGTCAAGTTGCCTGCTATGTGTTCGCGGATCATGTCTAGCCAATGGAGTTGTTCGGGGGTGAATGTGGTGTCGGCCTGCGTTTGCTGCGCCAGCCAGGCTTTGAAGTTGGCGTTGACGCGCTCGGGGAAGGGCACCAGCTCGTTGCTTTGGTGCATGGCAAAGCGCACCAGGCTGACCAGATCAGTCAAGATGCGTTTGCGGTTGTCGCCTTTGACCTTGCTTTTGTCGAGTGCGGCATAGGCTTGCCACAGTTGGCCTTCTGTCCACAAATGCGGCGGGGCTTGCAGGGTGTCGGCCAGAGCTTTAAGGGCTTCAAATGTCAGTGTTTCAGCCTGTAGCCATTTCAGGCGTTGCGGTTGCTGATACAAAATTTGTAGCGCAGTGATTTCGTCTTTGTGGTCGGCGATGAATTTTTCAAAGCTTTCGACCGTGCCTTTGGCGCGGTCGCGGGCGGCTTCTGAAAAGTCGGCCTCCAGCAATTGGTCTTGCGTGACGGTGTCTATGACTTGCTCGGCCTTTTTCTTCAGGTCAATCAGCAGGTTGCGCAGGGCTGGGTCGCACAGGGGTTTGACTGCCGCTAGCGTGCGCCCTTCAACCAGCTCAGGGTGATTAGATGCAAGGTCTGGGTCCAGCGCCTCTACGATGCCGCGCGCCAGGTCTTTCAGGCTGTAGCCGCCAGACGCTGCGGCGATGCGTTGCCTGTCGGGGTCGGTCAGCTCGCGGTCTAGCCGGGCAAGGCGGGCAGCTACGCTGCTCAGCACCTCAGGCTCTACATTGCCGAGCGCCACGGCTTGCAGTAGTTTGTCAAACGGGACAGACTTTTTCGCGTCCATGGGGGCCGAATCGGTTTTGTCTTGCTCGCACACGCCAACGCAATCGACGATGACGAAGTGCGTTTTGCTCACCGCGTCGGGTGTCACGGCCTGCAGGTCGTTGGGGTCGCAGATGCGAACGCCACGGCCTTTCATCTGCTCAAAGAAGTTGCGGCTTTTGACTGAGCGCATGAACATGACGATTTCAACCGGCTTGATGTCGGTGCCGGTGGCAATCATGTCCACCGTGACGGCAATGCGGGGGAAATAGCTGTTGCGAAAGGCGCTGATCAGGTTCTCGGGCGTTTCGCCCGTGGTTCTGTAGGTGATCTTCTGGGCAAAGTCATTGCCCTTGCCAAACTCTTCACGCAGGATTTCAACAATCTTCTCGGCGTGGTTGTCGTCTTTGGCAAAGATCAGGGTTTTGGGCACTTCGGTACGGCCGGGGAAGATTTCGGTATGCAGCTTGTCGCGGAAGGTGCGGACGATGGTGCGGATCTGGTCGGGCGTTTGCACGGCGCGGTCCAGCGCGTCGGCGTCGTAGGCCATGTCTTCGTCCAGCTCTTGCCAGCGGGTTTTGCGCGTCAGGCGGTCGCGGTAACCCACGGAGTAGCCGGCCTCCACCTGTGCACCCTGCTCGCTCACCTGAGTGCGGATGCGGTAGACGTCGTAGTTGACGTTCACGCCATCGGCCACGGCCTGGGGGTGGCCGTATTCCATGACCAGGTTCTGGTTGAAGAAGCCAAAGGTCTGCTTGGAGGGCGTTGCCGTCAGGCCGATGAGATACGCGTCAAAGTACTCCAGCACCTGGCGCCACAGGTTGTAGATGCTGCGGTGGGCTTCGTCGGTGACGATGATGTCGAAGGTCTCTATGGGGAAGGCTGGGTTGTAGGCGATGGGGTCGGGCGTTTTGAATAAGTTGCCCAAACCGTCCACGCTTTGCTCGTCGTCTTCCGCCGCGAGCTCCCTGCCCTTGAGCATGCTGAACAGCCGTTGAATGGTGCAAATCGTGACTTTGGCCGTGGTGTCTAGCTGGTTGCTTTGCAGGTGCTGGACGATGTATTCCTCACCAAACTTGTAGTTGTTGTACGGCGAGGTGTATTGGTCAAACTCTTTTTTGGTCTGGCGGCCCAGGTTGCCCCGGTCTACCAAAAACAGCACGCGCCTGGCACCGGCGAACTTGATCAGGCGGTAGATAAAGCTGATGCTGGTGAAGGTTTTGCCGCTGCCGGTGGCCATCTGGATCAGGGCACGGGGTTTGTTGGCTTTGAGCGAATTTTCCAGGTTGCGGATGGCGATGACTTGCGCGGGCCAAAGGCCTTCCTCCTTCAACGGCGGCAACGTTTGCAGGCGGCCAAGGAGAGTGGGGGCGGCGGCGCCAGAGCCATAGGTCGCAAGGGACTGCTCTGCCGCATCGGTCGAGCTACGCGGCTGCTGCCCTGAATCAAACCCTGGAATTGCTGAACCCGTGGAAGGGTAGGCTTTGGCGGTTGCAGTCCAGGTGGACAAAACAGCCGCCAAGGTTTCGGGCTTGTGAAAAGCAAACACGCTGCGTGCGCGCGGCTGCGGGTCCAGTCCCTGAGTGAAATGGGTTTCTATGCCGGTGGACTCGTAACTGAATGGCAATGGCCGCACCCAGGCGGGCAACGAAGCGGGGAGTCCTTGGGAGTATTTGGCGCTTTGCACTTCCACGCCAGTCAATGTGCTGCCTCCCTTCTTGGCTTCGATCACTCCCGCCGCCTTGCCGTCAATATATAGCAGGTAGTCGGCTACGCCATACCCCTCATTGAGGCGGAATTCGCGCAAGGCCACTCCACGTGCGGCGTGGATATTGGCCTCTGCTGTGTTGCATAGGTGCCAGCCTGCCTGTGTTAGCAGCTTGTCAATATTGACTCTGGCTTGTTGCTCTGGCGTCATGCATCTCCCTTTGTAGGCATTCTAGGGGAGCGACGAACGACTATGAGCCAAATTTACCGGCGAATTTATCCGCGTACAGGCACCGTTTTCAAAATGTCTGCGCGCAAAGTGGTCCAACTTTTACCGCCGTCAATCACAAAACGCTGGTTCACTTCGAGTTCAAGCCCAACGTATTGTTCAGGCGAAAAGCGTGTGCGAAGCAGTGACGCCAACCCGTCACACCGGCCTTGGTAGGGGTAGTTTCGCCGCAGTTTCAGGTCGGGTCGGAGCTGCCGCATCGCAGCCAGCCATTGCTTTGAAAGCAGGCGCTCCCCTGGGCGCTGCGGGTCGTACAACCACGCAACGTCGGCTTGGCGGATCTCGCCATCGAGTTCTGGCGTGAAACTGTGAGATGCGATGTGCACCACACGCTGTCCGGCTGCAATCAGGCGTTCAACTTCACCTTCTACCTTGTCGCGGTACGGTCGGTAATGGCGTGCCGCAATCTCGCGGCGCACGGCAGGCGGCAAACCTCGGGTAATTTCGGAATGCAATTGACGGTGGCCGATTGAACGGTTCAAGTCGATTAGCAAGCGGGTTGTGGTTGACGCAAAAAGCGGTGCGTTGTGTGCAACAGCCAACTCGCGCGCCAGCAGCAAGGCACCCCTGTCCCAGCCACGATGAGATTGCAGCAACGGTTCATGACCCGCAAACAGCGCCGCGTACGCCGACGGAACCTGATGTCCACCGTGTTCGCAAGTGACGATCAACGCATCCTTCACACAGAATTTCCATCGCTGTCAACCTCATAAGTCGTCACTTGAAATTTGCTCAGCGTGTTTGGCCCGAACGCCATCGTGAGCGGCACGTCCCCCGCGTCGCGGCCCCGAGCCATCAGCACCCGCCCGATGCGCGGCGTGTTGTGGCGGGCATCGAAGGTGTGCCAACGGTCGCCCAGAAACACTTCAAACCACGCGCTGAAATCCATCGGGTAAGGCACGGGCGGTATGCCAATGTCGCCCAAGTAGCCGGTGCAGTAGCGCGCAGGAATGTTCATACAACGGCACAGGGTAACAGCCAGGTGCGTGAAATCGCGGCACACGCCCGTGCGCTCGCGGTAACCCTCCAGTGCAGTGCGCGTGGCACGGGCAGCGCTGTAGTCAAAACGAATGTGGCCCTGCACAAAATCACAAATGGCCTGCACGCGCGCCCAGCCCAAGGGTGTGTATCCAAACTGGTTCCAGGCAAATTGCAGCAGCTCGCTGTCAACTTCGCAATAGCGGCTAGGCAATAAAAATTGCAAAGTCTCGGTGGGCAGGTGGGTGGGGTCGTGTTGCCAGGCGCCCCACTTCACTTCATCGGGCAAGCCCGAATCTCGAACGACCGCCTCAGAATGGAAACCGACTTGGCTCACACCCGTCAGAGCGTTCACCCGACCACACAGATTGCCAAAAACATCCAGGTACTCGTCGGCCGCAAGACCTGGACTGACAGAAACAACATCGGGTTGCAAAAGATCCCCTTGTCGAGACGGATGAACATGAAGCAGGTAGACGATGGCCATCGGCGAGGTGATGGCCAACTCAATGTCAAAACCGATTTTGATCCACATGAAAATTCCTAGGAAGAAGACTGCGCGACCGCATGACCGCACAAAATTTGGCATGCACATGCCAGCCTGCCTGAAGTGTGCCTAGCTTTGCCTGCAAAGCTTGTAGAGCATCAGCACGGGTCAGTGTCGTCCGCGGGGAATTTTGCTTGGCAGAAATTTCCTACAAGGCTGATTCATGCAGTTTCTCGCTTCGCCCACGCTTTTCTACCGTCGCACTCTTAGGGAAATCGGTCGCTTGTCTGCACATTAGGCAGCAACTTTACGCAGCGTTCGCGGCTGGAGTTCTGCAAGTGCTGACAAGATGGCTGGTACTGCGGAGGCCAAATCTTCAATGCGATTGGTACGAGCGAGCACGATGAGTATTGATACGGGCAACGAAACCAGGTTTTGTTAATACTCCATGCCTTTGTCAGCGGTCAGCAGCACGTCAAACTCACCGGCAGCAAGGGCAAGAAGCTTGCCGTTCTTAATGCTCGCCCAACCCCTGCGCTGAACAGTCATGGACGAATGCCCTAGCAACAAAGGGCCGAGACGGCCAGGTACGGATTCGTCAAGCAGGATGCGCATCGAGCACGAGCGCCATTTTGGCATCTTCAAGAACTTGAATGGCGAGTTCCCGACTTACAGAGGGGAAGTCTTCCAAGAAAATTTCTAATGAGTCGCCTGCTTCCAAGTGCTCGAAGATGATACGAACAGGCACCCGCGTGCCTATGAAAACGGGCGTGCCACCTAGGATCTCAGGGTCTGAAATGACGCGTGGGGACTTCATGAGGAGCTCCATGCAAAACTACAGTTTACCGCTTGGAAGCGGCGGGGTTTTTGTTGCTGCTTAAGGTACTGAACAAACCTTGGATGAGCTATCCAGCTTCCGATGCACGTATGACAGGATGCCTAGGACATCGATTGCATTCTGCTCCGGCATTGCCCAGATGACTTTGGGGGCGTGCGCAGTCGGGTTTCGGATTGCTCCGAACACCCCTATCAGCAGATTGGTGATGCCCTTCTGCTCGCTCACCTGGTTGTCGGTCTTGAGCGTGTTGATTGCGATGATCGGAGTCTTTGTAGAAAAGGCTTGGCTTACAAGGTCGGCCCCGTCCGATGTCAAGCCTGACATGACCCGGATTCGCTCGGCAACTCCCTTTACCGCTTCCAAGACAGCATGAAAATAGTTCTGTCGGAGCAATTCGGCTTGGCAGCACTTCAGAACTTCAGCGTGCGTCGCGCGACTCTGAAGCAACGTGCGCAAGTGTCCCGCGCTAGCTCGCACGGCTTCCAGGGTGGTTTCAACTGTCGTGTGCACCGTTTTGCCGTCCTCTCGGACGGCGTAACCAGCAAAGGCAAGAGCTACGTTTAGATTGTCGCGCCGCCAGCGGAAAAGTTCGGGCTCGCTCGCATACCTGGCCGGTGACATCGCCTTGTTTATGAACAAAATCAGATGGTTCCCGATATCCTGCTTGTTTTGCATCGCAGCGAATGCGTTGTGAAGGCGCTGCCACTTTGTCTGCGTCGGTGAAGGGTCCAGTGCGCCGACCTCACGCAGGATGTGCTCGATCTCCTGGCCCCGTAGGCCTTGCGAAGTGTCACCGAGGATCTTGCACGCTGCCTAAAGTTGCGCGGAATCGAAGCAAGGGAGATTTGCCATAGGAGGTTTGTTTGCGGTTTTTCCCGAAATTAATAGTCGACGTGGCGATCACCCTCACTCCACCGTCACACTCTTAGCCAAATTCCGTGGCTTGTCCACATCCGTCCCCCGCGCACACGCCGTGTGGTACGCCAGCAATTGCAGTGGCACGACGTGCAACAACGGCGACAGCTCGCCGTAGTGCTCAGGCATGCAGATGACGTGCATGCCTTCGCCACTTTCGATTTTGCTGCCCGCGTCGGCCAGCACGTACAGCACGCCGCCACGAGCACGGACTTCGTGCAGGTTGCTTTTGAGCTTTTCCAACAGCGCGTCATTGGGGGCAACGGTAACGACGGGCATAGCGCTGGTCACCAGGGCCAGCGGGCCGTGTTTGAGCTCGCCTGCGGGGTAGGCTTCGGCGTGGATGTAGCTGATCTCTTTGAGCTTCAGCGCGCCTTCCAGGGCGATAGGGTAATGCAGGCCGCGGCCTAAAAACAGCGCGTTTTCCATTTTGGCAAAGTCTTCGGCCCACGAGATAACTTGGGGTTCGAGCGCGAGCACGGCGCTCAACGCGGCGGGCAGGTGGCGCATGGCTTTGAGGTGGCGGGCTTCATCTGCAGCGCTTAAGTGGCCACGCGATTTGGCGAGCGTCAAGGTCAGCAAAAACAGGCCGGCCAATTGCGCGGTGAAGGCCTTGGTGGAAGCCACGCCAATCTCGATGCCCGCGCGCGTGATGTAGGCCAGCTCGCACTCGCGCACCATGGCGCTGGTGGCCACATTGCAAATGGTCAGCGTGTGGTTCATGCCCAAGCCTTGGGCATGGCGCAAAGCTGCCAGGGTGTCAGCGGTTTCGCCCGATTGGGTGATGGTGACAACCAAGGTTTTGGGGTTGGGTACGGATTCGCGGTAGCGGTATTCGCTGGCGACTTCAACCTGGGTCGGGATTTTGGCGATACTCTCCAGCCAGTACTTGGCGGTACAACCACTGTAGTAGCTGGTGCCGCAGGCCAAGATCAACACCGAGTCGATGTTTTTGAAGATTTTGGCGGCTGTTAAACCTGCCTTGTCACTGTTTTGCGGCACAAACAGATCGGCCACGATGCCCTCAACGCCTTCCAGCGTGTCGGCAATGGCGCGCGGTTGCTCAAAAATCTCTTTTTGCATGTAGTGGCGGTAGGGGCCAAGCTCGGCCGCGCCGCTGTGGGCGTTGACGGTTTTGACGGGGCGTTTGTCGGCGGCCACGGCTTTGTGGGCTTTGTCGACCAGCCAGAACTTGCCCAACTGAATGTCCACCACGTCGCCCTCTTCCAGGTAAACGATTTGGTCGGTCACACCGGCCAAGGCCATCGCGTCACTGGCCAAAAAGTGCTCTTTGCCGTCTTTGCCTACGCCCAAAATCAGGGGCGAGCCAGCGCGCGCGCCAATCAGGCGGTGCGGTTCGTCTTTGCAAAACACGGCAATGGCATAGGCCCCGTGCAACTGTTTGACGGCGGCTTTCACAGCCTCAAAAATGTCGCCGTCGTACAGGCTGTCGACCAAATGGGCGATGACTTCGGTGTCGGTCTGGCTTAAAAAAGTGTAGCCCCGGGCTTTGAGCTGGGCGCGCAGGTCGTCGTGGTTTTCAATGATGCCGTTGTGCACCAAAGCAACGCGGCCAGGGCGAGCGTCGGGGGCGTTGCCAGTGCCGTTGGCCTTGCCGTTGGCAAACACTGAATCGGGCCCGTGGCTGAAATGCGGGTGCGCGTTGTGCACAGCGGGTGCGCCGTGCGTGGCCCAGCGGGTGTGGGCGATACCCAAAAAGCCTTCCAGGTGGGTGGCCGCGACCTGGTCCATGAGCTCGGCCACGCGCGATGTGCTGCGCGCGCGCTGCAAACCAGCGGGTTGCTTCGCGTCACGGCCATCGGCATACACCGCGACGCCACAAGAGTCGTAACCCCGGTATTCAAGGCGCTGCAAGCCCTGCACCAGGATGGGGACGATGTTGCGGGTAGAAACTGAACCGACGATGCCACACATAGTGATTTCTCCAAAAAGTTAGCCGACCTGACCAAGGAAGCAGCAATGCTAGAACCAATGAAGAAAAATATGGAGTTGATATTTCACGAAATTTGGCTTTTAATTTCATTTGAAAATCAGAACGGTCAAATATTTCAAAATGGCTACAAATTTAGAACAAATCAACATAGATGCGACCGATTTAAACATCTTGAACCAGCTTCAAGCTGACGCGTCCATCACCAACCAAGTCTTGGCCGAGCGGGTTTTTACCTCGCCACCGACCTGCCTGCGCCGTGTCAAACGGCTGAAAGACGCGGGTTTGATCGAGCGGCAAATTGCGATTGTGAGCACTGACAAAATTGCAAAAATCACGGGCCACGGCTTGACCGCGATTGTCGAAATCACGCTGGACCGGCAGGATGCGCAAAATCTGGAGGCGTTTGAGCACCGCGCCTGCGCAGACGCAGGCGTGCAGCAGTGCTATCGCGTGTCGCCCGGCCCCGACTTTGTGCTGATCGTGTTTGCCCACGACATGCCCGCGTACTTGGCGCTGTCGCAGCGGCTTTTTTCTGCCGATGCGAATGTGCGCAATGTGAAGGCGTTTTTTAGCGTGAAGCGCGGCAAGTTTGAGCCCGGGGTGAAGCTGGGGTGAAGTGGGGTTGAGAGGGCTTAAGGTAGAAAAGCAGCCACTTTCGAAGCTGCTGCTGAGTCCTGCGAGCTTTTTACCAAGCTAAGTCAAAACTGCCTATTTTTACCACAATTGTGGTGAAAATCGGCAGTTTTCGCCCAAAACACAAAAATATGAATTAAATAGACCTGTAGCTCTCTAATAATATAAGTAGTTTGCTATATAATTAATAGCAATTGTTGACCAATTTCCGCCTGACAAACCCAGCCCGCAGGGTCATCGCGCTAGAGTGCTTGCAGGCCGCGCGATTGTGCGAACTCAGGGTCAGCGTCGTTTGAAAACATCCACAGGTTGAGGTAGAAAACCAAGCGCTCTCATGCGTTTGAATGACGACGGCGGCAATCTCGACTCCTAGAATTTTTCCAACTTTGAGCTCTACAACTCGCCCCACCGAATTGCCAAGCGCCTTGATGCGGCTGGACATTGACTTGAATGACCGCCTGAATAAGTTGCAGGCGGATCGCACTGACCATCAATTTGGCCCTCAAGCTGGCCATGTACTGAGTGCGCGATCAGCGGGCGAGCTGACAGCTTACCTGCGCGAACCCAACGCGGCCCCAAGTGCCGCCACCTCCGCACCTGGCGCCGAACCCCCTGCCAAAGCCACAACAACACCCACGGCCAGCGCCCTGCGCCAGGACATCAGTGGCGCGCTGGATGGGGTGGCCGCAGCGATTCCCATTGCTTTGTGCGGCGTGGCTCTGGTCTACGTCAACTTTCCGGCGTCCTATTTAAGCAATGGCGTGTTTGGCACCCTGCTGGCGCTGGCGGCGATGCAGTTCATGAGCGCCGCCGGGGGGCGGCCCATGGTGTTCAGCGCACGGCTGTTTGAGGCAACCACTTTGAGCGCCATACTTGTGCAATTCGTCAAGTACCTGCCATCCTGGGGGTTGGCCGCTACGCCGCAGGTATTGCTGGTCTTGATGTGTGTTGTTGGCGCCATGGCGGCGGCGGTCTGTGCCCTCTTGTTTTTACTGCGCGCCGACCGCTTCACGCGAATGATTCCCGCGCCAGTTTATGCCGGGTTTTCCAATAGTATTTCACTGTTGCTGTTCATCTCGCAAAGCCGCCAGCTGTGGCGACTGGGCAACAACGGGCACGGTGTGGCGATGCTGGCCAGCGTGTGCGTGGTGGCGATAGCCAGCAACGTTGCCGTGCGCCAATTCAGGCCCCGTTGGCCTGCCTCGGCGATTGGGCTGATCGCCGCCGCCGGGGTGGCAGTGGCTTGGCTGCTGTCAGGCGCTACGGTTTCGATGGTGATGAAGCCTGGCCAAGCGCTGGCCCTGCCCTGGGCCACGGCTGACTTTGCAGCGCTGGTCGCACCGGGCGCCCAAACTGCCACCTTGGTGCAAAGCCTGCTTTACAACGCCGCACTGTTGGGCTTGATGTTGTTCATCAACATGACGGTGGCGAATGAAACTGTGTCCCAAGCGGACGACCGTTGCGCCAGCAGCTGGCAGCATGCGGCGGTGTCGCTGACCGCAGCGATGGGCGCATCAGTCGGTGCGGTTCCTTTGGCGGCTTCTCAGCAAGCTGCGGCGGCCACTATGCGCACAGGGGCATTCACGCGGCGCAAAGTCCTGGCGGTGGGCGTCGTGGTGGCGTTGCTGGCGTTGAGCGGCGCTCTTCACTGGATTGCGCTGGCGGCTGTGGCGGGCGTGATGCTGTGCGACAGCTTTTACATGGCGGATCGGCCTTCGATCAAACTGGCCTGGCGTTGGCTGCGCGGGGCTAAACTGCCGCGCTCAACAACAGAAGACCTGCTGCTGGTTCTGGTAGTGGCAGTCACTGCCGTCGCCATCAATGCTGCCGTGGCTGTGTTTGTCGGCCTGTTTTTGGGTCTGATGATGTTTGCCGCGCGCAACGCCAAAAAACCGGTTCGCCACCTGTGGACCGGCGAGCAAATCCATTCCAATTGCGCCCGCGACCCGCGTGAGCTGGCCCTGATGGTGCAACACGGACGGGCTATCAAAGTGGTGGAATTTGAATCCGAGCTGTTCTTTGGCGCCCTGCCCAGCCTGGACCAAAGCCTGACCGCCTCATTGGACGCAGCCCACACGGTGATTGCCGACTGGACCCGAGTGCGCCAAGTTGACAGCAGCATCGCCATGGCGCTGGCCCGCTGGACGCGTGCGGCCAAAGTGGCAGGCGTGCAAATTTGGCATGCTGGCGCAGGCCACGAAGAGGGCAACGCGCTTGAATTTCTGAATCAGTACTTTCCACAGACCGTGCTGCTACCCGACCTGGACCGCGCACTGGAGGCCGCTGAAAACGCGCTGATTGGCGAGCGCGAGGGCGAACGCTCGCAACAGACCACGGTCATGCATGAGCAGATTCCGCTCTTCGCCGGGCTGACCCCCAGTCAACTCAAGCACATGCAAGCGAGCATGCAAGAGCGGCTGTACCAGGCGGGTGAGGTCATTTTCAAGGCGGGTGAACTCAGTGATTCGATGCTGGTGGTCTTGCAAGGCCGTGCCAGCGTGATGGTGCCTATTGAGTCGCGTGTGCCAGGGCAGGAAAAAGCGGGGGAAACGGGCCCAGACGTGCGCTTGTCCAGCGTGCGCCGGGGCGGTGTGGTGGGGGAAATGGGTTTTCTGGATTACGCTGCCCGCTCTGCCACGGTGGTCGCGAAAGAGCAGCTTTTGGCTTACGAACTGACCCGTGATGCCTTTGACACCCTTCGCAACCAGTGGCCAGACACCGCTTTCATCGTCATTCAAAACTTGACGCTGAACCTGGCTGTGCGTCTGCGCCATACCAACCGCCTTGCCCTGGCCCGAGGTCAGATGACCGCGACCTAGGGAGGCTCTGCATTGCCCGCAAAAACCCATCCCGCTAGAATGATTTGAGCCTGCTGCTGCGTGAGCTGCGGCAGGTTAAAAACCATAGCGAGTGCGTTTTGGGAGGCACCTGTTGTATGCAAGGACTTCGGCTTGAGGCTTTTTCATCCATCGTGGGTGACATTTACGATTGCGCGTTAAACCCAGATGGCTGGCCCGCAACGCTAACGCGGGTCTGCACTGCCATGGACGCGGCCTACACGTCAATCAACTTGTACGACCCGCAGTTCGTGCGGCCACGCCTGGCGAGCCACTCGCCTTGGGACCCGGTCCAGCTTCAAGTGCTGAACGACGACTATGGGCTGACCGGCGTTCCGGGCATGCCGGAATTGGCGAACAGTGCGCTGGACGACCCCCACTCCACCCTGAACGACATGGCTGAAGATGTTTTTCAAGCCACAACGTTTTACCAAAACTGGGTTGCGCCGCAAGGCCTGCGCGATGGCTGCGTGATGAAATTTGTGCAAACGGGCCAGCGCCTGGGCGTGCTGGCCTGCGTGACCTCGGCCTAGCGCGGCATCATCACCGCCGATGAGCGGCGCTTCATGGCGCTGTTGTCGCCGCACTTTCGCCGTGCCGCCATGATTGGTGATTTGCTGGACCACGAGCGCGTGCAGACCGCCTCATTCCGCGCGGGACTTGAGCGCTTGCAGGCACCCGTTATTTTGGTCGAAAGCACCTCCCACGTGCTGTACGCCAACCCGGCGGCGCAGGCGCTGTTTGAAGCGGGCCAGGTGATACAACAAATTAAAGGGCGGTGTGTCCCCGCCAATGACAGCGTCAAATTCGCCATGTCCGATGCGCTGCTGCGCGCTGCGGGCAGCGATGCCGATTTGGGCGGGCGCGGCATTGGCATACCGCTGTCGCTTGCGGGCCAAGCCATCGCTGTGGCTTACATCTTGCCGCTTAAAAACAGCGAGGCCCGTTCCGTATTCACAACCGCCAGCGCTGCTATTTTCATATCCATCACCACGGCTGGCGTGCCACCGCATCAGCAGGTGCTGGCCAGGCTCTATGACTTGACTCCCACCGAAGCCCGCGTCATGTCGCTGCTGGGCGCAGGCTTGACGGCCAACGCTGCGGCCATGGAATTGGGTGTGACGCAAAACACAGTCAAAACCCATCTGGCTCGCGTTTACAGCAAGACCGCTGTGCCAGTGCAAGCCGCTTTGGCAACCCGGGCAGAGTCCGCCTTGCCCGCAGTGGCCATCATGGCGCCGTTGTTTGACACGACGCCTTTTTCATCCCCTGCATCGACCGCCACAGGAAACCCACCGCCCGTCAGCACAGAATCCTACAGCGAAGATGCACCCGGCGTGCCCAGCGCCACTTACCAGGAGCCACCGAACGTGCGACCTGCGAAAAATTAAAAAAAGAACCTGCAGGTTCTTTTTTACCAAAAACGAGCGATTTTTGCCAAAAATATGATTGAATTGGCCTCTAGTTCTCGAATAATATAGATAGTTTGCTATATATATTATAGCAAATAAATCACAACTAAACCGACTGAGCCGCAGACATTGGCAAAGTAAATCGCATCTCGCAACCTTGGCCAATGGCAGATGTTGCGCAAATTTGCCCCCCATGGCGTTGCACCAGGCGGCTGGCAATGGCCAAACCCACACCCAAACCGGCAAACTGATCAGCCGCGTGAAATCGGTGAAAAATACCAAATAACTGGCTTTGAAACCGCACATCAAACCCGACGCCGTTGTCTTTCACAAACAGCTCGCCATGCAAGGTATCGACGCTGCGCCAGCCGATTTCAACCTGAGCTGCGGCGCTGCCCGCCGAGAACTTGACGGCGTTGTCAATGAGCTGCTGCAAAATTTGAGTCAGCATGGCGCGGTCGGCCTGCACGTTGGGCAAGTCTTTGGCAATGTGCCAAGCGATTGACGGGTTGGCGTTGAACCCCTTGACAAGGGCGCTGACCAGCGGCTCCAGAGCAACAGGTTCCGGTTTGAAGTCAAACGTTGCCAGTTTGGAGACCTGCACCAAAGCATCCAGCCTTTGCGCCAGTTGCTTTGCAGCATCTGCAATCGTAGACAAATGGTTCGCCAAATCAGCGGGTAACTTAGCGGGCAAGTCGGCAAGCCCTTCAGCAGGCGCCGCGGCGCGCGCCTGACCGCCAAAGTCTTCCTCAATGACTTGCACAAAGGCGCGAATATTCCGCACGGGAGCCCGCAGGTCATGTGCGACAGCTTGGGTGAAGCTGCCGAACTCGGCTTTGGCCTGCGCCAGTTGAGCTTTCAATGCCCGGTTTTCGTCGAGCAGGGCCTGCTGCGCTGGCGTCACTTCAATCGGTACGCCAACCGCTCGGTCCAGCTTCCCGGCTGATGTCATTTCGCAGGGCGCTTCCAGTTGGCAATGATCACTTGCTTGCCGCGTGCCACGCTCAATGTGCCAGGCGGCGTGTCTTTGGTGATGGTTGAGCCACCGCCCACCGTGCCACCCGCGCCAATAGTGACCGGGGCCACCAGCACGCAGTTGCTGCCAATGTGCACGTCGGCCTCAATCACGGTTTTGTGTTTGAAGGCCCCATCGTAATTGGCGGTGATCGAACCTGCCCCGTAGTTCACCCGCTCACCCACCACGGCATCACCCAAGTAGGCCAGGTGGTTGGCTTTGGCGCCCTTGGCCATGGTGGAGTTTTTAACCTCCACAAAATTACCGATGTGTACATCGTCGCCCAATTGAGCACCAGGGCGCAGGCGGGCAAATGGCCCCACCAGGGCTCCCGCGCCAACGCTGACGCCCAGTTTCTCGCCATCGATGTGGGTGAAAGGGTGAATGACCGCGCCCGGGCCAATGGTGCAGTTGGCAATACAGCAATGCGCCCCAATTTTGACGCCTTCGCCCAGGCTAACGTGGCCTTCAAAAATACAATTAATGTCGATCGACACGTCTTGGCCGCAAGTCAACTGTCCGCGCACGTCAAAACGCGCTGGGTCGGCCAAGCGAACGCCCGCTTCCATGAATTGCTGGGCCAGCCGCTTTTGAAATTCACGTTCCAATTCAGCCAGTTGAACCGGGCTGTTCACGCCGTCGGTCTGAACTTTGTCAGTTATTTTGTAGCCAATCACCTCAGTGCCGTCAGCCACCGCAAATTTGACGATGTCCGTTAGGTAAAACTCGCCTTGGGCGTTTTTGTTGTCCAAGCGGGCCAGCCACTTTTTGAGTTGAAGGGCAGGCACCGCCATGATGCCGCTGTAGATTTCCTTGATTTGAAGCTGCTCAGGCGTCGCGTCCTTTTGCTCCACAATCGCCTGCACTTTGTCGCCTGCGCGCACGATGCGGCCATAACCATGGGGGTTGCCTGCTTCCAGCGTGAGCAGCGCCAGTTTGTCGCCCGCGCAGGCGGCAATCAGCTCGACCAAGGTGTCGGGCTGGGTCAGCGGCACATCACCCGACAGCACCACCACAATGCCGTCGTCGGGCAGCACGGGCACGGCTTGTTGGACCGCGTGGCCGGTGCCGTTTTGCGGCTCTTGGCGGACAAACTTCAAATCAAATTTCCGACTAGCCGAGTCAAGCAATTGGGCCGACCGGGTGAGCGCCGATTCAACTTCCATAGCGCCATGCCCAGTGATCACCACAATTTTGCGGGCGGCTAGAGTTGCTGCCGTGTCTACCACGTGCTGCACCAAAGCACGACCGGCCAGTTGATGCAATACTTTGGGCAGTTTGCTTTTCATGCGGGTACCTTTGCCCGCAGCCATGATGACCACGTCCACCACCGGATGGCCTGGCGCGTTGTTAGTTGGGGTCATGTGTTTGTCTTTCTTGATGTCAGGTTTTTCCATGCGTTTGTTTCATCGACGTCGAATTATCGGCCCGGGCTGGCTGGGCCGGTTTTTGGCCGTTGGCGCATTGGTTTTGTTGCAGGCTTGCAGCGCGATCAAGTTGGGCTACAACAACGCCACCGAGCTCGGATTTTGGTGGATTGACGCTTACGCCGACTTCAACGACACCCAGTCGCCCGCCGTGCGTGCAGAGCTTGCCCGTTTGCTGCAATGGCATCGCAATGAAGAGTTGCCCAAAATTGCCGAGCTGTTGCAAAAAACCCAGCGGCTGGCTGTGGCAGACACCAGCCCAGCGCCGGTTTGCGCCCTGTTTGCCGACACCCGCGAGCGCATCAACGCGGTTACCAGCCAAGCTGAAAAAGCTGCAGCCGCGCTGGCCTTGAGTTTGAGCCCGGAGCAAATCAACCATATCGAAGGAAAATTTGGCAAAAACAATGCCGAGTGGCGCAAAGACTGGTTTCAACTGACGCCCAAAGAGCTGTTTGAACGCCGCCTGAAGTCTAATGTAGAGCGTGCCCAGGAGTTTTATGGCGCGCTGGAGGAGCGCCAACTGAGCGCCTTGCGCAATGCCCTGGAAGCGTCCAGCTATGACCCGCAATCGAGCTACACCGAGCGCCAGCGCCGTCAGCAAGACCTGTTGCAAACGCTGCGCCAAACCACGGGTGCAGGCACCGGGGTTGGGTCAATCGTGGCGGCCAAGCGCTCCCCTGCCGAAGCGCTTTCGGCCTTGCGGGGCTATTTGGAGCGCGCCAACACCTCGCCCAACCCGGCTTACCGCGCCTACAGCGACAAACTGATTGCCGAGAGCTGTGCCAATTTCACGCAATTGCACAACAGCACCACCCCTGCGCAGCGCGAACGCGCCGTGCGCCGCCTGGCCGCCTACGAGCGCGACGCGCGGGAGTTGTATTCGCAGCGGTGAGGTGGCTTAGGGTCGCAAAATCGAAATGACCTGTCGTCCGTTTTTGCGGTAAACCGAAAAGTCGCTGTCTAAAGTGAGCACAGGGCTTTGCGGATACAACTCTGCCAAGCGCACCAGACAAGCATCTGCCAACGACATGGGCAGATCAGCATAGCGGCGAACCATTCCAAGAATGGCGCTGTGGTGATCTGCCAGTGCCATGCCGATGCGCAGAAAACCTTCATCCAGCATTTCGATCAGCGCAGCCCGTGCGCCTGGGGTTTGGCGCGTCAGGTAAGTGGCTTCGGCCAGCACGGACTCGCAAGTCACCATGGGTGGTTGAATATCTCGCAGTTGCTGCACAACCCAAGTGTGCGCGTTGTCGTTTCTGTTGAGCAGGGCGACCAAGGGGCCAGTGTCAACAATCACCTGATTTCTCATTGCCCAAAACCATGCAAATGCGCAGGGTTGCTGGATAAATCAGCAGAGCCTTGCACCATGCCGGTCCATCGACTGGCTCGGTCTGCGCAAGAGGCGGTGGGTGCCTGCCCGTCTTTTTGCAAATAAGCGGTCAGCGCCGACCGAATAATTTCACTTTGGGTCGACGCGCTGCTTGCGGCCCTTTGAACCAAATCGTGAAACAAAGGGTCTGGGAGTTTGATAGAAATGGCTTTCATGAATCAATTGTAATACCGAACTGACAAATTTGAATTTCACCCTAACCATCAAGTAGCGCGCTTAATGGCAGCAACCCGGGCGCAGCCTTCAAGCGAATAGCCCATGCAAATACCAATCCTGGTTGCCCCGCAAGTCCTGGCGGGGATTTGCGAGGTTGCCAGAAATGTCGCTGGAGGTGCCCGTCTTCACTAGCCCATTCACTGCCCCACCCAGCCGCTCCCGGTAAATCCATAACAGGCCAGACTGCTCGTTGCGGGCGACAAAATAATCACGCAGGGCGCAGTCGCCATCGGCCAGGGCAGCGCCCCACCAAGCGGTCTCCAGGCGCTGCGGGCCTGCCAGCAAGGTCAGCGGGCCCAGGTAGAGCGGGGTATTGCCATGCACCGCCAGCGCCAGGGGTTTAGCCAGCAACCAGGTGGGGTATAGCGGGTTGCCTTGCAAAGTGAGATGTTGGAGGTGTTGGCGGGCTGGGGCGTCTGAAATTGTGGGAATACCGGGCGCGTTGGGTTTTGAAGACACCCTGGTTTTGACGCCCACCCGATCTTTGCGCCGCAGCGTGGCAACAGTGGCCTCAACTGCGATGAGTTGAGGGGCATCAAAAACAGGCCGCCAGGTTTGCATGTGCTCGGGCCGGTGGTCAGCGCGCGCTTGCAGTTGCAACACGCTGTCGGCCCCCAAACGCGCACTCACGCGTTCCAGCATTTGGTGCAGGCTGTCGCCTTTTTGAATATCGTCCAGCAGCAAACTGGCACTTTGGCCTGCCAGTTTTTCAGTCTGCAAAGTGCGCAGATGCAGGTAAAGCGCGGGCGCGGGCAAGGTGATGCGAGCCAGATTTTCAGCCAATAGACGCTGCAAATGCGCCATGTCTTGCGTGGGCTCTGCCGTACGCAGCACCAAGCTGCCTTGCGTGGCGGTGTCGCGCCGCGCGTCCATGGTCCAACCCAGCTCAAGCGCCAGCACCCCGCAGTTGCGCAGTTGCAGCCAGACTTGCATTTGCTTGAGCAAACGGCGTGCGCCAAACAGCAGCGCAGGGGCGGTGTCAATCTGGGCTTGCAGCTCCAGCTTGATCTCCAACACATCGGGCAACACCAGCCAGGGGTAAAGCTCGGGCTTCAGGCCGTAAGCCCGGTCCAGAGCGTCCAGCAATTCAGCCCCAAAACGCCGCGCCAAACCATCGCGCGGCAACGCTCGTAAATCACCCCAGCAGGTGCAACCCAAGCGAGCCAAGGTGCCCTCATGCGCACGCGCCGCCTCCAGGGTTCGCAGCGGCAAGGCATCAGAGGCGACACGGGGGGCACCAGCGGGCATTTGCAACCTGGCAACCGCAATCAACGACGTGGGGCCGCGCGCGCAGTTGAAGTGGGTGGAAGGCTTGTTTGACTTGAACATCTGCTCAAGCAAACGTGCGCGTCCACCAAACAGCCGTTCGCTGGCGGAGACTTCCATCACCAGCGCGTCATCCGCCTTGAGCTTAGGCTTGGCCTTGGCATTCCTGCTTCCGTTCCCGTTCCCACTCCCATTCCGATGCACGTTCGCGCTCGCCCCAGCGCTTGCATCAGCGTTTATCTCTGTGTTCAAACCGACGCTGACGCGAGCGACTTTGGGCGTGAACTGCAAGGCCCACCAGCCTAATCCGGTGAGATCACCATCCCAATCAGCCGAGTCAGCCGCCTCAGATGGCAACGGTGGCAGGGGTTGCAGCGCGATCCAATGCATGATGAGGTTTGGCGTGAATCAAGCACTGTATACTGTATAAAATAACAGTATACAGGTGTACCCCTAATTCAGCAAACAGAAGCAGAGATCTTCAGTAGGCGTACAACCTTCAGTCATGATTTAGAAACGGGATGAGTTACACATTTCGCTTGGGTGGCTGGTCGCCCAACAGGTAGCGAGCCCCCGAACCCCGACGCCCCGCCACATCATTCGCGTTGTACAAAGCGCATTTCGTCAACGACAGACAGCCACAGCCAATGCACGCTGAGAGTTGATCCCGCAGGCGGGTCATGTCAGCAATGCGCTGATCCAGCAAGGGGCGCCAGGCACGTGACAGGCGACTCCAGTCTTTGGGGTTGGGGGTGCGCCCTTCTGGCAAGCTCGACAGGGCCGCGCGAATTTCATCCAGGCTCAAGCCCACGGCTTGGGCCGCGCGAATGAAAGCGACCCGGCGCAGGTCACCGCGAGCAAATTGGCGTCGCCCGGCGGCGTTACGCTGGCTCGTCAGCAACTGCTGATCCTCGTAAAACCGCAAGGCGCTTGCAGCAACCCCGCTTCGCCTGGCCAGCTCTCCAATCAATACCCAAGTGCTGGCCGCTGACGTGGCTTGTTGATTCATAAATTCACCTTTGAAGAAGCCAACGAAAAGAAAGATAAAAAAACACTTGACTTCAAGTTAACTTTAACTTGCATGATGGCAATTTTACCAATCTCGTCGTTCAAATTCCTTCTTTCAATTCTTCAAAGCTTGACCATGCACCCCCCACTGCCAAACCCTATCGACGCCAACAACCCGTTACACGAGTTGCTGCATGCCAACCTGCAATTGCCGCCCGAGTACGCAGGCCAGTTAACCAACCACATGCCCATGGCCTTGCATGCCCTGCAAAGCATGGGGGCCAGTGCGCAACGCCTGCGAGGCTTTTATGACACCTATGCCAAGCACATGGGTGGCAGCCATGCGCCCTTTGGCGCATCAGCAGTCAATTCAGCAATTGCGGAGGTGCCTGTTTCGGACTGGCGTGCCTTGCGCGGCCAGGCACACGCCTACCCGGCACTGCTTGCCACATTGAACGAGTTGGTAGCCCAAGCGGGCCTGGATGCGACCTTGCGCCAGGCCTTGCCGGAACTTTTACCAGGTGTGGCGGCAGCGGCTTTTCACGGGTTGATTCGCACCGCTCACGCGCTTGAAGCGGGGCATGCGGCTGAACTGGCTGCCGCGCTGGCTTACTGGGCCTGGCGCTGGCAGCCCTTGCCGGAGCCGCCTGCACCGCCTGCGCCGCCTTCGGGCAGCGCCCTGCTCGAATTTTCAGCCTGGGCAGACCGCCTGGTCAGTGAAGCACGCGGATGGCACAGTGACAGCGCTATGATTTCGATGCGCATGATTGACGCCAGCTTGTCGCCCGTTTACAAAGGCCTGGCTGGCAGTCTGGTGCCTGCCTTGAGTCTGGACGTGCGTGTTGCAGAGTTGGCCCTCCTGGCTGTCCGTCTTTACGTGGCCAGCCCTAACTTCACGGTGCTGCACATGGTCACGGCTTTGCGTGCTTTTCGCAAATTGCGCCCTTGGCTGGAACACAGTGGGCCGCTGGTCGCAGTTCAGTCCGTGCTGGCGCAGAACTTCACGGCGGCCTATTTGGCGGCGGGCTCCTTGGCGGCGGGCTCCTTGGCAACTGATTTGGCGTCATTCGACAAGTCTTTGTCGGTGCCACGCAAAAGCTGGGCGCAGGTCGTGTCACTGGCCATGGCATCGGATGATGAACACGTGATCAAGCTGGTGCATGCCTGCCAGGATGAGGCTGTCGTGTACGGTGAAGAACCTTACCTGCGCGCAGCCACGCTGGTGACCAGGTTGTGATGGGCGCCTTATGCTCTGGCGGCGACACCGTTCGGCGCAAGG
>JANNCN010000108.1:0-17759 GCA_031386665.1 Rhodoferax sp.
GGTTTTGGCTTTGACACTTGGAAGAGTATGCCCACTATCGGCCCGAGGTCAATCGTTACAAATCTCGCGGTTGCCCAATGCGACAATCCCGCACAATGATGCGTCTCAGACTTGCTTTGGCCGTTTTCGGCTCACTGTTACTGCATGCGCTCTTGTTGGGGCTGCTGCCGTTGATAGGGGGGAATTGGCTGGCGGATTCGCAACTTCCAATCCCATCACCAACCTCTCGGTTGCAGGTGCGAATGTTGCCGCAAGCCAGCGCCGCCATTGCACCCGAAACGCCATCTAGCCCCATCACAGACACGCAACTGCTTGCAAAACCGGAACTGAATGCGCCCAATGTAGCAATTGACGCTGCTCGCGCGAAGCCCGCCCTATCAGCCCGGGCCGTCACGCCACAAAGCCAATCAACCACCGCGCAAGCACCAATTGGCAATGCATCGCATTCAGACGCGGCCCGTGCCGTGGGTGACGCCCACGCGAGCGGGGCGGACACGCCTAGGCCTACCTCCCCGCTGAATCTAGCCATTCCAGTCATGCCAACACCGCCCCGCACTGCCTTGCAAAACCTGATTGAAAAACAGGCAACTCGGCTCGACCCAATGGCCAAAACTTTCGAATGGGTTGCCAAAAACACGCCTCCCGTGACCACCGAGATCACCACCACCCGCGACTCGGCTGGCAACCCTGCCACCAAAGTAAGAACGCCTTGGAGCACCTATTGCGTGGGCAGCAACATGGCCCAAGGTGCCACGCTTTATGAATTGAAGTCCTACTCGGGCAATTGCCCTTGATGGGTGAGGCAGCAGATCAAGAAATTTGTCCCCCGTTGGAAATTACCGACACCATAATTTTTCAGCCGGTGCAAACTTCGCCGCATTGCGAAGACTCTACTTTTATGAACACATTATCTGATTGCCAACAACTTGACGCCCAAGACCCGCTGCGCCACCTGCGCGAGCAATTCAGTTTGCCGCCAGGGGTGATTTACCTAGACGGCAATTCACTGGGGGTGTTGCCCAAAACAGCGGCTGCGCGGGTGTCGCAAGTGGTGACCCAAGAGTGGGGCGTTGATTTGATTCGTTCCTGGAACAAGGCAGGTTGGTTTGAGCAGCCGCAACGCTTGGGCGACAAAATCGCGCGCCTCGTGGGGGCGGGGCCTGGCGAGCTGGTTGCGACCGACAGCACGTCGGTCAACCTGTACAAAGTATTGAGCGCTGCATTGTCCATCTGCCAACATGACGCGCCACAGCGCCGCGTGATTGTGAGCGAGCGCAGCAACTTTCCGACCGATTTGTACATTGCCCAAAGTCTGTGCGCACAGCGCGGCTACCGCTTGCATTTGGTCGAGCCCGACGAGATTGCCGCTGCGTTGAATGCCGATTTGGCAGTTTTGATGCTGACGCACGTCAACTACCGCACCGGTGCCATGCACGACATGGCCGCCATCACCCGGGCGGCGCATGCGGCCGGGGCGCTGACGGTGTGGGACTTGGCCCACAGCGCGGGCGCCGTGCCGGTTGACCTGTCCGCAGCGCAGGCCGACTTTGCGGTGGGTTGCGGCTATAAGTACCTGAACGGCGGCCCTGGCGCGCCTGCGTTTGTTTGGGTCAACCCCAAACACACCCAGCGCCGCGACATCGACGTGCAGCAGCCTTTGAGCGGTTGGTGGGGCCACGCGCAGCCCTTTGCCTTCACCGCAGACTACGCCCCAGCCCAAGGCATTGCCCGCTATTTGTGCGGCACCCAACCCATTTTGAACATGGCCGCACTTGAGTGTGGCCTGGACACCCTGCTTGCCGCCGAGCCCCTGGGCGGCATGGCGGCACTGCGCAAAAAATCGTTGGCACTGACTGACTTGTTCATTGAACTGGTGGCGCAGCGCTGCGCAGGGCACGGCTTGGGCGTTGCCACCCCCACGGTGCACGCGCAACGCGGCTCGCAGGTGTCGCTGACACGAGAGGCAGGCAGTGGGCCACTGGGCTCTGGCGCATTCGCCATGGTGCAGGCGCTGATTGCACGCGGAGTGATTGGCGATTTTCGGGCGGGCGATGGCGCGTCGCACAAAGACATTTTGCGCTTTGGGTTCACGCCGTTGTACGTGGGTTTTGAAGACGTTTGGCAAGCTGTTGAGCAGCTTAAACAGGTGCTAGACACCCAGGAATGGATGCGCCCCGAGTTCAACCAAAAACATGCGGTGACTTGAGATGACTGACGAGCCAACTGAGGGCCGCGCGCCCTCGCAAGCCGCACACACCGTACCAGCCTTGCCGGAATCTATCGTCACTGAGGAAAAAGCGCAACTTGATTTCAGCCACAGCATGAGCTATGGCGACTACCTGCACCTGGATGAACTGCTGGCTGCACAAATGCCCCTGTCGCCCGACCACAACGAGATGCTGTTCATCGTGCAGCACCAAACCAGCGAGCTGTGGATGAAGCTGATGCTGCACGAGCTGTGTGCCGCCATCCGAAACATCGCGGCAGACGAGCTGGGAACCGCCTTCAAGATGCTGGCGCGTGTCAGCAAAATCATGGAGCAACTGGTGCACGCCTGGGACGTTTTGGCCACCATGACGCCGCCTGAGTACAGCGCCATTCGCCCGTATTTGGCCAATTCAAGCGGGTTTCAAAGCGCCCAATACCGTTGCATTGAATTTGCCTTGGGCAACAAAAATGCCGCCATGCTCAAACCCCACGCGCATCGGCCTGACCTGCTGGCCCAGGTGCAGGCCGCCTACGCAGCGCCCAGCCTGTATGACGAATCTTTGATGTTGTTGGCGCGCCGGGGTTTGCCCGTGCCTGGCTCTCACACCCAGCGCGATTGGACACGCCCCTACGCTGCCGACCCGCAGGTGGAACAAGCCTGGCTGCTGGTCTACCGCAACCCCAAAACGCATTGGGACTTGTACCAATTGGGTGAAGAACTCACCGACCTGGAAGACGCCTTTCGCCTCTGGCGCTTTCGCCATGTCACCACCGTGGAACGGGTGATTGGCTTCAAACGCGGCACGGGCGGCACAGGCGGTGTGAGCTACCTGCGCAAAATGCTCGATGTGGTGCTGTTCCCTGAAATCTGGACTCTGCGCACTGAACTTTGATGCGCTCGGCGTTGCCCCGCACCGAATTGCATTGCATTGCATTGCATTGCTTTACCTTGCCCTGCCATGCCTTGGGATTGGCAGAGTCACCCAACTTACAACTTGTACATTGACTTACATTGCTATTATTTATATAGCAAACTATTGATATTATTCGGGAGCTAGAGGCCTAAAAAATCAATAATTTCGGTTTTTGGCAGCTTTTCCAGGGTCTACGCTGGTCTTGATATCACCGGTGATATGATCTTTTCGAATTCTGTCCCCATTCGGATATATCGGTTTTGTTAAGGCCCTTGCCATGAAATTTGTCCTGGACGCATCCACCCTGCTGGCCGCCAGTGCGGGCGATGCACACGCCCACGCCTTGGTGCGCGCCTTGCGATTGGGCAGCTTTGAAGCCGCCGCCAGCCTGCCTTGGCTGTTGCAAACCGAATTCAGTGTGCTGGCCGCCACCCCAAAAGGGTCTGCAGGCCAAGGCATTGCGCCGACCCGCGCGTTTGCCAAAAACCTGGCGGCCATCTGCCGCCCCGTTGTCTTGAGCCCGCTTTGGCGACCGCAATGCCGTGACCCGGTTGACGACCTGTTGCTGGCCACCGCGCATGCCGCCCAATCCCCTTACATCGTGAGCCATCGCGATGCCAGCCGAATGAAAGCGGCGGCGGCCCGTCTTGGGGTTCATGTGATCACCCCTGAGCAAGCGCTGGCTGCGCTGGACGGCAGCCTGCAAATGAACGGCCCTGCCGTCGCCGAACTCGGCTGACAGCACCCGACCCCACTTTCTGTACCACCTTCCCATCCCACCCTCCCATTCCACCTTTGCAACTCACCGTCGCCAACCCCCCAGTTGCGTTGCACTCCATCCCTTTCATTCAGGAAACACACCATGGCCAATTACGCACTTCGCATTCCGGATTCATTGATGGCCTACGCTCGCATGGTGGCCGAAGAAGAACAAGTTTCAATCAATCAGTTCTTCGCAAGCGCCATTGCCGAAAAAGTCTCGGCCCTTAAAACCGAGGCCTGGTTTGCTGAAAACGGCAAACTAGAAGCCGTTGACCTGTACATGGCCAAAGTGTCGCCAATCCCGGTTCAGGGCTAAGCCTGCGTTTCAAGACGGCATCACGCCGCTGGCATCTTTACCGAGGCTTTACCAACCCTTCGGCCTTCCGACAAACACATGCCGTTTTGCAGGCTATCGTTGATCAACACCATTTGCCAACCCTCACCTTCTCAACCGCTTTGGCCTGGCCCCACTTCTGATTGACCCGTCCCCATGAAAATCTGCACCGCGACATTTTGGAAGCCCAAGCCATTGCAAGCCCTCACATCACGCCGCCAGGCTGGGCTTTCGGGGCTGGGCATTTTGTCTTTGGTCATCGCGGTGGCAGCCGCGGGAGGTGCGGGTTGGTGGTGGGGGCAAAGGACATCATCGACACCTGCCAATGCAGCTGAGCGCGCGGCAAGCGGTCGGACTGGTGCGCCGTCTGACTCGCCTTCCGGTGCCGCGTCTGGGGCAGTGTCTGCGGCATCGTCGGCCCAGGGCGGCACCGCTGGTACGCCCAGTGCGGCGGCGTCTGGGGCGGCTGGCAGACGTTTTGGAGGTGTCAACCGGGTGCAACCCGTCACCGTTGCGGCGGCTCGCAAGCAAGATGTCAAGGTCGTGCTGTCCGCCATTGGCAATATCAGCGCCCTGAACACCGCCACCGTTCGCGCTCGGGTGGACGGCGAACTCAAGGCGATTCGCTTCAAAGAGGGCCAATTGGTCAAAGCCGGTGCCCTGCTTGCCGAAATCGACCCGCGTGCTTTTGAAATCGCATTGGCCCAGGTGCAGGGTCAAATGGCCAAAGACCAGGCGCTTTTGAAAAATGCGCAAGTTGACTTGCTGCGCTACAAAGATCTGCTGGCCAAGGACTCGATTGCCAAGCAACTGGTCGACACACAAGACGCCTTGGTGGGTCAGCTGACCGCCACGGTTCAAACCGATCAGGCCCTGGTCGACAGCGCCAAGCTGCAGTTGTCCTACACCAAGGTCACCGCGCCCATCACCGGCCGGCTGGGGCTAAAGCAAGCTGACTTGGGCAACATGGTGCGCAGCAGTGACGCATTGGGGCTGGTCACCATCACCCAGACCCAACCCATCAGCGTCGTTTTCGCTGTGCCAGAGGCCAATTTGCCACTGATCGCCCGAAAGCTCAAGGGCACTGAACCGCTCACCGTCGAGGCCTGGGACCGCGAGCAACGCAACCTGCTGGCCAGTGGCAAAGTCAGCACCACCGATAACGCGATTGATGCGGTGACAGGCACCATCAAGGTGAAGGCCGAGTTTGCCAACGCAGACAGTGCGCTGTTCCCCAACCAGTTTGTCAACATCAAACTGCAAGTCAACACGCTGGCGGACGCGCTGTCCATTCCTTCCACGGCCGTACAGCGTGCCGCACAGGGCACCTTTGTTTATGTGGTCAAAGCCGACAGCAGTGTGTCGATCCGTCGCATTCGCTTGGGCACGACCGAGGGCGACTGGGTCAGCGTGCAGGGCGACCTGGAAGCGGGTGACAAGGTGGTGACTGACGGCGCTGACCGCCTGCGCGACGGTGCCAAGGTGGAGGTCATTACACCCGCCGTGCGGCCAGGCGGCGGAGGCGGCTTTGGCGCAGCAGGTGGGGCAGGCCGCCCTGGCGGGGGCGCTAAGGTCGAAGGCGGGCAAAGCCCTGGCGGATCGCCCACAGCTGCGGCACCCGCCCGCGCCGCAGATGCGCCAGCCCTTGGCGTAAGTGCAGCCAAATCAGCCCGCCCCTCTGGTAATTCATCGGGTAACTCATCGGCCAATCCACCTACCAATCCGTCCGCTGATACCCCGGGTCAGGCGGCCCTGGCAGCCCCAGCTGCTCCGTCAACCAATGCCAAACCCGCAGCAACATCGGGCGCACCTGCATCCTCCGCCTGGATCGACAACCTGCCGCCAGAAGCCCAAGAGAGGGCGCGCGCAATGATGAGCCGCCTACCGCCTGAAGAGGCGGCCCGTGTCAACAAAATGACGGGCGATGAACGCAGGGCCTTCTTCCAACAACTGCGTGAGCGCCGCCAACAGCAGCAAAGCCAATAGTCGAGCCTGCGGCCTTGCCATGAACATGTCACGCCTTTTTATTCTGCGCCCTGTGGCGACCTCGTTGTTGATGGTCGCCATCCTGATTGCGGGGGCACTGGCATACCGACTGCTGCCCTTGTCGGCTCTGCCTGAAGTGGACTACCCCACCATCCAGGTCACCACGCTTTACCCTGGGGCCAGCCCGGACGTGATGACCTCCGCCGTCACAGCCCCCATGGAGCGCCAGTTTGGCCAAATGCCGGGCTTAAGCCAAATGTCATCGACCAGCTCGGGCGGTGCGTCGGTCATCACCTTGCGTTTTTCGCTGGACGTCACTTTGGATGTGGCCGAGCAGCAAGTGCAAGCCGCGATCAACGCTGGTGCCAACTTGCTGCCGACCGACCTGCCCATGCCGCCCACTTACAGCAAGGTCAACCCGGCAGACGCACCTATCTTGACGCTGGCCATCACCTCGCCTTCGTTGCAAGTCATCCGCATTCATGACCTGGTCGAAAACCGATTGGCCCCCAAACTCTCGCAGGTGCCAGGAGTGGGTTTGGTGTCTATCGCGGGCGGCAGACGGCCCGCCGTTCGAATTCAGGTCAACCCATCTGCGTTGGCCGGGGCCAATTTGTCGATGGAAGACGTTCGCACGACGATCAACGCCGCCAATGTGAACCAAGCCAAAGGCAGTTTTGATGGCGCAGCCCGGGCGTCCACGATTGACGCCAATGACCAGTTGAAATCGGCCGCTGAATACGCCAGCCTGATCGTCACTTACAAAGCGGGTTCACCGGTGCGATTGACTGACGTCGCGAACATCGTAGACGATGCAGAAAACACCCGCTTGGCGGCCTGGGCAAACGCGATGCCCGGCGTCATCCTTAACATCCAGCGCCAGCCCGGTGCCAACGTGATCGAAACAGTTGACCGCATCAAGGCGTTGTTGCCCCAATTGCAAAGCACCCTGCCTGCAGCCATTGACGTGCAGGTGCTGACAGACCGCACGGTGACCATTCGCGCATCCGTCAAAGACGTGCAAATCGAGCTGATGCTGGCCATTTTATTGGTGGTGGCCGTTATTTTTGTCTTTCTGCGCAGCGCCTCTGCCACCCTGATTCCCAGCTTTGCTGTGCCTTTGTCATTGGTGGGCACCTTTGGCATCATGTACCTGGCGGGCTTTTCCATCAACAATTTGACGCTGATGGCCTTGACCATTTCAACCGGTTTTGTGGTGGACGATGCGATTGTGATGATTGAGAACATTGCCCGCTATGTTGAGGCGGGCGAGCCACCCATGCAAGCCGCCCTGAAAGGTGCCAAGCAAATTGGTTTCACTATCATCTCCTTGACGATATCGCTGATCGCCGTGTTGATTCCCCTCTTGCTCATGGGCGATGTGGTGGGCCGCTTGTTTCATGAATTTGCCATCACCCTGGCGGTTGCCATTTTAATTTCGGCTGTGGTGTCGCTCACGCTCACGCCCATGCTGTGCGCCCGCCTGCTGAAGCACACCCCCGAGACGAGCCATGGTTGGCTGTACCGCGCCACAGGGCGGTTTTTTGACAACACCATCAGCCGTTACGGTCAAATGCTTAATTGGGTGCTGGACCGCCAAGTCGCCACCCTGTTTGTCTTTGCCGTCACGGTGGCTATGACTGCGTGGCTGTATTTTGTCGTGCCCAAGGGCTTCTTTCCGTTGCAAGACACGGGTGTTATTCAGGGCATTACCGAAGCATCGCAGTCCACTTCATTTGGGGCCATGGCTGAGCGCCAGCAATTGATGGCCGAGAAGATTTTGAAAGACCCCGCTGTGGATAGCCTGTCCAGCTTCATTGGGGTCGATGGTGCCAACACGACCCTGAATGCGGGGCGGTTTTTGATCAACCTCAAACCCAAAGCAACGCGTGACGCCGATTCCAAAAACATTGCCTCCATCATTCGTCGAATCACCCAAAACACTCAATCGGTGCCCGGTATTGAACTGTTTTTGCAGCCCGTGCAAGACCTGACCATTGAAGATCGCATCTCCAAAACCCAATACCAGTTTTTGCTGTCGTCGCCCAACATTGACGAATTGAACAAATCCACGGTGCAACTGCTGGAGCGCCTGCGCACCTTGCCCCAACTGGCTGACGTGACCAGCGACCTGCAAGAAAAAGGGCTGCAAGCCTACGTTGAAATTGACCGCGCTGCGGCTGGCCGGCTGGGCGTGACCGTCGCGGGCATCGACAACGCCTTGTACAACGCCTTTGGTCAGCGCCTGATATCTACCATTTTCACGCAATCCAACCAGTACCGGGTGGTGCTGGAAGTCGCCCCTGAATACAAAGTTGGCCCGCAAGCGCTGACAAATTTATTCGTGCCGTCCAGTTCTGGCAAACAGATTCCGCTGAACAGCGTGGCCCGCGTGATCGAAAAGCCTGCGTCGCTGTCCATCAACCACGTGGGGCAGTTTCCGTCGGCGACGATTTCATTCAACGCAGCGCCTGGGGTGTCACTGGGTGAGGCCGTGCAAGCCATTAAAGACGAACAAGCAGCCTTGCAAATGCCCGCCAGCATCGAGACCAGTTTTCAGGGGGCGGCTTTGGCGTTTCAGGCCTCGTTGTCCAACACCTTGCTGTTAATCCTTGCCGCGATTGTCACCATGTACATCGTGCTGGGCGTGCTGTACGAAAGCTACATTCACCCGGTGACGATTTTGTCCACCCTGCCCTCTGCGGCTTTGGGTGCGCTGCTGGCGCTGCTGGTTCTGAAACTGGAACTGGACGTGATCGCCATCATTGGCATCGTGCTCTTGATCGGCATTGTCAAGAAAAACGCCATCATGATGATTGACTTTGCGCTGGATGCTGAGCGAGAGCAAGGGCTGCCGCCGCGCGATGCCATCTACCAGGCCTGTCTGCTGCGGTTTCGCCCGATTTTGATGACCACGCTGGCTGCGCTTTTGGGCGCTCTGCCACTCATGCTGGGTGGCGGTGTGGGCAGTGAGTTGCGCCAACCGCTGGGCGTGGTGATGGTGGGCGGGCTCATCGTGAGCCAATTGCTGACTTTATTCACTACCCCCGTGATTTATTTGGGATTTGCCTCATTGGCCCAGCGGGTCAAAGGGGAGACAAAAGCAACGCCCACAACGTCGTCAACATCCTCTGGTTCTGCACTGCAGAGTGGCGAGTGAACTTCTCCAGCGTCTTCATTAACCGCCCCGTGGCCACCACGCTGGCCACACTGGGCATGGCGCTGGCAGGGGTCATCAGTTTCTTCATGCTCCCTGTGGCCCCGCTGCCGCAGGTCGATTTTCCCACCATCTCGGTCTCAGCGGCCATGCCAGGCGCGAGCCCAGAAACCATGGCCGCAACCATCGCAACCCCGCTGGAGCGGTCTTTGGGCGCCATCGCGGGCGTCACTGAAATGACCTCCAGTTCGTCGCTCGGCAACAGCCGGATCACCTTGCAGTTTGATCTGAACCGCGACATCAACGGTGCCGCGCGCGACGTGCAGGCCGCCATCAATGCGGCGCGGGCTTTGCTGCCCAGTGGCATGCCCAGCAACCCGACTTACCGCAAGGTCAACCCGTCGGATTCTCCGGTCATGATCCTGTCGCTCACTTCAGACACTCTGACCCGGGGTCAAATGTACGACGCGGCGTCCACCGTTTTGGCGCAGCGTCTGGCCCAGGTCACTGGCATTGGGCAGGTGAGCATCGGCGGCGGTGCCTTGCCAGCCGTGCGGGTTGAATTGGATCCCAACAAACTGTCGGCCAATGGTTTGGCGCTGGAAGACGTGCGCATTGCGATCACCACGTCCAACGCCAATCGACCCAAAGGTTTTGTCGAGGATGGTGCCCGCAGCTGGCAAATCGGTGCCAATGACCAGTCATCCACCGCGGCAGAGTACGCCCCCATCATCCTGCGCTACCGCAATGGCAGCGGGGTTCGTTTGCAAGACGTGGCTGACGTGGTGGATTCAGTGCAAGACGTGCGCAACTACGGGGTGGCCAATGGCAAGCCCTCCATTTTGCTGATCCTGAACAAAGCACCAGGAGCAAACATCATTGAAGCGGTGGACAAAGTGCGCGACTTGCTGCCGCACCTGCGTGCCACCATTCCGTCAAGCATTCAGCTTGATGTGGTAATGGACCGCACCCCCACCATTCGAGCCTCGCTCAAAGAGATGGAGCGGGCCTTGGCCATTTCAGTCGGTCTGGTGATCATGGTGGTTGTGCTTTTTTTGCGAAATTTCAGGGTGGCGCTGATCCCCGCTGTGGCAGTGCCCGTGTCGCTGTGTGGCACTTTTGTGGTGATGTACCTTTGCGGCTACAGCCTGGACAATTTGTCGCTGATGGCACTTACGGTCGCCACTGGATTCGTCGTGGACGATGCCATCGTTGTGCTGGAAAACATCACCCGGCACATGGAACGCGGCAAGTCTGCCTTGCAGGCGTCGTTGCTGGGTGCGCGTGAAATCGGATTTACCGTGGTGTCGATCAGCCTGTCCCTGATTGCGGTCTTCATTCCTGTGTTGATGATGGGCGGCATTGTGGGGCGTTTGTTTCGGGAATTTGCGGTGGTGCTGTCTGCCGCCATTTTGGTGTCTATGGTGGTGTCGCTGACCACCACGCCCATGATGTGCGCGGCCTTGCTCAAACCAAAGCCTGAGGGCAAACGGCAGTCCTGGCTGGAGCGTTGGTCTAACCGGTTTGGCGCTTTGGTGATGCGAGGCTATCGGCGGTCTCTGGCTTGGTCGCTGCGGCACCAGCCCGTCATTTTGGTGATTTTTTTGGGTGTAGTTGGACTGAACTTTTACTTGTATGGCGTCATCGTCAAAGGTTTTTTTCCGCAACAAGACACGGGCCGTGTCATCGGCTTCATTCAGGCCGACCAGGCGACCTCTTTCCAGGCGATGCAACAGCGTTTGAACCGATTTTTGGCTGTGGTGCAGGCCGATCCGGCGGTAGAAAACGTGACGGGTTTCACGGGTGGCTCACAGCGCAACTCAGCCCAGATGTTTATGTCGCTCAAGCCACTTTCCCAGCGCGATGTATCGGCAGACCAGGTGGTGGCACGCCTGCGCACCCAGCTGGCCAAGGAGCCAGGGGCCAATTTATTCATGATCCCTGTGCAGGACATTCGCATTGGCGGGCGCCAGTCCAACGCCCAATACCAATACACCTTGCAAAGTGACAATCTGGAGGACCTTCGCACTTGGGATCCGCGTATTCGCCGGGCCATGATGGCGCTACCCGAGCTGGTGGACGTCAATACCGACCAGCAAGACCGTGGCTTGCAAACCAGCGTCATCATTGACCGCGACGCCGCCACCCGCATGGGGCTATCGGTGCGCATGATTGACACGACCCTGAACAATGCCTTTGGGCAGCGCCAGGTGGGCGTGATCTACAACCCGCTGAACCAGTACCGGGTGGTGATGGAATTGGCCCCCGAGCATTTGCAAAACTCCGAGTCACTTCGCAACCTGTTCTTCATCAACAGTCTGGGTGAGCGAATCACCTTGAGTGCTTTTGCAAGGCTGGAGCTGACCAACACCCCGCTTGCCGTCAATCACCAAAGTGGGACGCCAGCGTCAACCATCAGCTTCAATTTGCCGGTTGGGGTGTCGCTGTCTGAAGCCACCGCCGCCATTGAGAATGCGGTGGCTGAATTGGGTGTGTCCGTGTCGGTTCGGGGGACTTTTGCAGGGACGGCGCGCGCATTTGCTCAGTCGTTAGAGACACAACCCATGCTGATTTTGGCCGCGCTCATCACCATTTACCTAGTGCTGGGTATTTTGTACGAGAGCCTGATTCACCCCATCACGATTTTGAGCACCTTGCCGTCGGCGGGGGTTGGAGCGTTGTTAGCACTGATGATGTTCAACACCGAGCTGTCCATAATCGCCTTCATCGGGGTCATTTTGCTAATCGGCATTGTCAAGAAAAACGCCATCATGATGATTGACTTCGCCATTGAACGGCAGCGCCACGGGCACCTGAGCGCGTCGCAGGCGATCTTCAAAGCCTGCCAATTGCGCTTCAGGCCTATATTGATGACCACGGTCTGCGCGATTTTTGGTGCTGTTCCGCTGGCCATTGGCACGGGCGATGGGGCCGAGTTGCGCCAACCGCTGGGCATTGCCGTGGTGGGCGGTTTGATTCTGTCGCAGTTGTTGACCCTGTACACCACGCCGGTGGTGTTTGTGCTCATGGACCGAATGCGTGCCGCCGCCGCTCGGGGTGCCACGCGCTGGACACAGCGCCAATCCAACGCGAAAGCGACCGGCCCCAGCACAGCTACGCCTCAGTTGCCTATTTCTCAGCCCGAACCATCTGCCAACACATGAAGAAGTTAATCACCATGCCCAGCCTTCAGGTGAAAACAGGGTCCATGAAAATTCCAGCCCTCCTTCCAGCTCTTCTGATTGCAGCAGCCCTCACTGCGTGCTCGACGCCAGCGCCCTATGAAAAACCTGCCATGGACATTCCCCTGGCGTTCAAAGAATCAATCCTCTGGAAATCAGTCCGTCCCAATGCGGCCAATGTGCCTGAAGAATGGTGGCTGCTTTTCAATGACCCCCAGTTGAACCAGTTGCAAAAGCAGCTGGCTGTCGGCAATCAAAACCTCAAAGCCAGTGCCGCGCAGGTTCAAGTCGCGCGAGCCGCCTTGGGCAGCAGCCGTGCGGGCTTGAGCCCAGCGTTGAGCGCAAACGCCGGAATTAGCAACGGGGTGGCGCCGGGCGGCATGTCCGCTGCAGCCAGCAATTCTTTGTCTGCCAGCGCCAGTTGGGAGCTGGACCTGTGGGGTCGCGTGGCGGGCTTGGTCAGCAGCGCTGATGCGAGATTCCAGGCGAGCGCGGCAGATTTGGCCTCCGCCCGGTTGTCGGCGCAGGCCTTGCTGACGCAAACCTATTTTTCGCTGCGCAGCGCCGAGTCGCAAGGCGTCCTGCTGGAGCGGTCTGTCAGCGCCTACCAGCGGTCGCTGGAATTGACGCAAAACCGCTACGCGGGCGGCGTGGCGTCAGCGGCCGATGTGGCGCAAGCAACCACTCAATTGCGCTCCACGCAGGCGCAGTTGATCGAATCCACCAGCGGCCGCGCCCTGTTGGAACACGCCATCGCGACGCTGTTGGGCCAAAGTGCAGCCGCCTTCAACTTGGCATCTACTGCCACACTGCCGCAAGCTCCTGTCGCCCCGCTGCAAGTGCCCGCGCAGTTACTGGAGCGCAGGCCCGACATTGCCGCCGCTTCGGCCCGCGTCGCCGCAGCCAATGCCCAGATTGGTGTGGCCCAAAGCGCGTTCTTCCCCAATATCACGTTGTCAGCCACTGCAGGCTTTCGCGGCGCCGAGTTGGTTGAACTTTTGAGTGCGCCCAATCTGTTTTGGTCTCTTGGCCCCTCGCTGGCAATTGCCTTGTTTGATGGCGGCGCGCGCAAAGCTGCCGAAGAATCTGCCCGTGCCAGCGCTGACCAAGCCGCAGCGACTTATCGGCAAACCGTGCTGACCGCGATGCAAGAAGTTGAAGACAACTTGGTGACCGCTGCCAGCCTGCAAGAGCAACTCGTCCTGCAGGCTGACGCTTTAGATGCCGCGCAACGCAACCTTGAGATCAGCAACAACCAGTACAAGGCAGGCACTGTCAGTTACCTCAATGTCGTCACTGCGCAAGCCACCGCACTGGCGTCTGAACGCACGCTACTGGAGGTGCGCAACCGCCGTTTGCAGGCGATGAGCGTGTTGCTCAAAAATTTGGCGGGACGGTGGGAAACAGCACAATAGGGCCATGCATACTTTCCAGTCATACAAGGTCTATTCAAACGTCCCCTCTCCCTTCGTTCCATACTTCATACGATTCCATTTCCAAACTCAAACCACGCCATGTCCGACTTTCACCCCAGCCCGCGCTTGCCTGATTCTTCCGTCGTCAGCATCGACCCGTCATTTGATAAATACCGCCTTGGTTTAGCCAAAGTCGAGCGGCTGGCCACTGGATTCAGATGGGCGGAGGGTCCGGTTTGGCTGGGCGACACGCGCCAATTGGTTTGGAGCGACGTGCCTGGCAACTGCATGCACAAGTGGGACGAAGAAACCTGTGTCACATCGGTTTTTCGCAAACCATCCAACAACGGCAACGGAAATACGCGTGACCGCCAAGGCCGCATCGTCACCTGCGAACACCTGACACGGCGCGTGACCCGCACCGAAATTGACGGTCGCATCACGGTGCTGGCCGATTCATTTGAAGGCAAGCGACTCAATTCACCCAACGATGTGGTGGTGAAGTCGGATGGCTCCATCTGGTTCACCGACCCGTTCTTTGGCATCACCGGGTTTTATGAAGGCGAAAAGGCGGCAAACGAATTGCCATTCAACGTCTACCGCGTCGATGCGGATGGCTCTATCAGCATTGCCGCTGAGGGCATCAAGCAACCCAACGGGCTGGCGTTTTCGCCCGACGAGTCGCAGCTTTATGTGGTTGAGTGCCGCTCTGACCCGCGCCGCATTGTGGCGTTTGACGTGGTCGGTGGCAGGTTGTTAGCCAACCAGCGCGTTTTGATTGACGCAGGCCCCGGCACCCCCGATGGTTTTCGGGTGGATGTAGACGGCAACCTGTGGTGCGGCTGGGGCATGGGCGAAGCTGGACTGGACGGGGTGCACGTGTTCAACAAGGACGGCAAACTGATTGGCCGCATTGACCTGCCCGAACGCTGCGCCAATGTGTGTTTTGGAGGCGTTCACCGCAACCGCCTGTTCATGACGGCCAGCACCTCGGTGTACTCGCTTTATGTGAATACGCAGGGCGTGGCTTACACCTGAGCAGACGCTGCCCCGCAGTTCTGAGGGGTAGCTTTGATGGGCATCTTCAGCGGCACCTGCCAATTGCTATTATTAATATAGCAAACTATTGATATTATTCGAGAGCTAGAGGCACTTTTTGTTCATAATTTGGCATTTTCAGGCCGAATTTCAAAAAGTCATATCACCGGTGATATGACTTTTACAAATCACCTCATGTACAGGCCGTTCATTCAGGGTGATTGCCATACAACCACGGCAAATCCATCACCCGCTCGCCCAGCACTTTCATAGACAAATTCCGGCCCCAACGCAGCAAGCCGGTCGCATGAAATATCTGCCCATTGCGGGTCGATCTGGCTTGCACGCGGGCGTTGCGCGCCCAGCGCTGGTTGGCGTAGTTTTGCAGCGCCAGCGGCACATCTTTTTCAGCATTTAGGCATTGCCCCAAAGCGGCGGCATCTTCAATGGCCATGCCCGCACCTTGAGCTAAAAACGGCAGCATAGGGTGCGCGGCATCACCCAGCAAGGCCACGCGGCCCTGCGCGTGCTGGTGCGGGCCAGCCATGGGCGCGCGTCGGTGCATCACCCACAGCCGCCAGTCGCTGATGGCATGAATCAAGTCTTGCAATGACGGGCAAGTTGGCCCCAAGGCTTGGCGCAACACTGCGGCGTTACCCTGGGCGTCCCAATCGTTTGGTTGGTTGGCCGTGGTGCCGTGCACAAAACAAGCTACGTTCAGCCAGTCACCACCGCGTACCGGGTAGTGCACCACATGCAGGCGGGGGCCGAGCCACGCGGTAATTTGGGTTGACCTTAAGGCCTGGGGCAGATCAGCCTGACGAACCAGAGCGCGGTAAGCCAGGTGCCCTGTGGGCTGCGGCAAACCGTCGTTCAGCAAGGCGGTGCGCACGCTGCTCCAAAGGCCATCTGCGCCAATCAGCAGGTCGCCTTGCACCTCTTCATACTTGGCAGCCTGCACCATGCGCACTGTCACACCCGACCCATCTTGCTGAAAACTCTCGATCTGACGGTTCAAATGCAACCGGGTGACGGTTGAGGTTTGAGATTGCGTTGGAGACTTCAAAGCCTGCAGCAACACGCCATGCAAGTCAGCACGGTGCGCCGTGGCGTAAGCAAAGCCGTAACGCTGCTTGGCCGTTTCACCCAGCATCAAAGTGCCTAATACTTGGCCCGAGCTGGCGTCGCGGGCTTGAAGTTGCGCGGGGAAAGCGGCAATTTTTGTCAGCGCCTGCGTCAGCCCCCAGTCGTGCAGCACGCGGGTGACATTGGGGCCCAACTGAACACCGGCACCGACTTCAGCAAATTCGGTTGCGCTTTCAAAAACCTGAACCCCATGGCCCGCTTGGGTGCAAGCCAGCGCAGCCGCCAAACCGCCAATACCTCCGCCCGCGATGAGGATTTTCAAGCTGAAAAATCCGATTGAAAGGTCTTAAATGACACGCACCCGGATCACGTGTTCTACAGCCGCGATGGCGGTCACCACGTCGTCAGTGGGACGGGTTTCGACGTCAATGATGTTGAAGGCCAACTCACCCCGGCTCTTGTTGATCATGTCAATGACGTTGACCTTTTTGTCGGCCAGTACCGACAGCACATGCCCCAGGACGCCAGACACGTTGTCGTTAGAAAACGTGATCCGGGTGGTGCCAGCGGACCGACTCATGCTGATCGCCGGGAAATTGACCGAGTTTTGAATGTTGCCGCTCTCCAGGTAATTCATCAACTGGTTGGCGGCCATCACCGCGCAGTTTTCTTCAGACTCTTCAGTGCTGGCACCGATATGCGGCATCGCAATCACGTCCGCGTGCCCCAACATCGCAGGCTCCGGGAAATCACACACGTACTTGCCCAACTTGCCACTGTTCAGCGCCTTCAAAACAGCCACAGAATCAACAATCGTTTCGCGCGCAAAGTTCAGCAGCACAGCGCCTGCTTTCATGCCGCCCAAGGCCGCGTCGTTGATCAGGTGATGGGTTGCATCCATCGCCGGCACGTGCAGGCTCACATAGTCAGACCGAGCCAATAAGGCCTGCAGGTTTTCCATGCGGGTGACTTCGTTGCTCAAACGCCAAGCCGCGTCAATCGACAAAGCCGGGTCAAACCCCACCACCTTCATGCCCAGCGCCAATGCCATATCAGCCACCATGGAGCCAATGGCACCCAGGCCCACGATGCCCAGCGTCTTGCCTTTGAGCTCGCCGCCGGCAAAGCGGGATTTCTCTTTTTCAAGCAAAGCGGCCATCTCAGCGGCATCGGTCATGTACGTGAGCGTGTTCACGTAGGCCATGCCTTGCAAAATACCGCGCGTGGCCAGCATCATGCCGGCCATCACCAGTTCTTTCACCGCATTGGCGTTGGCACCCGGGGTGTTGAACACCACAATGCCGAGTTTGCTGTAGTCCCCAATCGGCACGTTGTTGGTGCCTGCACCGGCGCGCGCGGCTGCCAGCAAAGACTTGGGCACTTCCACACCTTGCAGCTTTTGGCTGCGCAGCAAAAACGCATCGGGGCTGCCAATGTCGCTGCCAACTTCATAGGACTGGCGCGAAAAACGGTCTAGTCCTTTGACCGAAATCTGGTTGTAGGTTCTGACTTTGAACATGCTGCGCTTACAAAGTGGCAGGCTGAGTCACCTGGGCGTAACCCCAGGTCAGCCAAGGCATCAACGCCTGTAAATCAGATTGCTCTACCGTTGCACCGCACCAAATGCGCAAGCCCGCAGGCGCGTCTTTGTAGGCGCCGATGTCAAAGGCGACGCCT
>JANNCN010000113.1:0-4819 GCA_031386665.1 Rhodoferax sp.
AACGGTCGACGCCAGTGGCAACAAACTGGCACCCGACTGGACTACCCTGTGGCGCTTTGCCGCCGAGCTGGGCGTCACCTACTTTGGCGCGGGTGCCGCATTTTTTGCCAACTGCATGAAAGCGGGCGTTGACCTGTCGCAATTGCCTGGCTTGTCCCAGGTGCGAGCCTTGGGCACCACCGGATCCCCTTTGAGTGAAGAGGCGCAAAATTGGGGTACTGCGCAGTTTGCGAAATTGCGGCAATCTGAAATCTGGTGGTGCAACATCAGCGGGGGGACTGATTTCGCGGGAGCGTTCATTGGTGGAAACCGGGAATTGCCGCTGGTTCCTGGCGAAATGCAATGTCGCATCCTCGGGTGCGCGGTGGAGTCCTGGAACGAGCAGGGCGAACCCGTGATGGACGAAGTGGGCGAGCTGATTTGCACGCGGCCGATCCCTTCCATGCCGCTGTATTTTTGGGGCGACACGGGCCACCAACGCTACCTGTCAAGCTACTTTGACATGTACCCCGCCAAAGACGGCCGCAGCGCGCCGTGGCGGCATGGCGACTGGCTGAAGATCAACGCCAACGGTGGTTGCATCATTTATGGTCGCAGTGATGCCACCATCAACCGCTATGGCCTGCGCATGGGCACCAGCGAGCTTTACAGCGCGGTCGAGGCCCTGCCCGAGGTGCTGGACAGCATGGTGGTGGACCTGGAGTACCTGGGCCGCGACAGCTACATGCCGCTTTTTGTGGTGCTGCGCGACGGCCTGCAGCTAGACGACGCGATGCGTGCCAAATTGAACAGCGCCATCAAAACCGCGTTGAGCCCGCGCTTTGTGCCCAACGACATTTTTCAGGTGGCTGAAATTCCCCGCACCCTGTCAGACAAAAAGCAGGAGCTTCCCATCAAAAAAATGCTGCTGGGCCAGCCCATCGAGAAAGTCATCAACAAAGAGGCCATGGCCAACCCCGCCTGTTTGGACTGGTTTGTGGCTTTTGCACAGCAGCGCTTGCGAAAGAACCTGGCTTAAACCGGGGTTTGCGCGGATAAAATTGGGAAACTCCAGACCCGGATGAACAATCCGAGCTCCAATCAGGTATGAGCGACGACACATCGCAAACTTTGCCACCGCCGCCCGACAACAGTGGGCAGGTCGTCACTCACGACATTGAGGCCCTGCTTTTGCAAGACGCCTTTGCGCGGCGCCCCCGAAGTCTCTGGTTGTCCGTCGTTTTGGCACCGGTCTGCACCGCACTGATCTGGAACCGGGTGCCGAATGGCCCCATGCTGCTTGGCATGTTTGCAATTTTGCTCACCACGGGGCTGGGCTTTTTGATATGCCATCAATTTCGCCGCACACCCCCAGAAAATCTCAATATCGAACGGTGGAAGCTGATTTTCTTCAGCTATGCCCTTGTGGCTGGCGCAGCCTGGGGCTTGGGGGCCACGCTCACGCTCTGGCAAGGCGTCAGCGTTTGGACGGTGGCTATCGTTGGCACCTTGCTGTGCGTTTGTGCGGTGGCCATGGTGTCGATGGCGGCGCAGGTCAATGCCATGCGCGCCTACGTGTTGGCCACTTTGCTGCCACCCGCCCTGTCGGCGCTGTATGCCGGCAGCCCAAGCGACCACATCGTTGCTGCGATGTTTGTCTTGGGCAGCATCACCTTGGTCATCGTTGGGCGCGACTCGTTTCATACGCTGCGCGCATCGATTGAAAGCAAAATTCAGTTGCAAGCCATTCTGGACACAGCGCTGGACGCCGTGGTCAGCATGGACGCCGAAGGCCGCATCACCGACTGGAATCACCGCGCACAACTCATGCTGGGCTGGCGAGCCGATGAGGTCAAAGGCCAATTGCTCGATGAGGTAGTGCTGATTCAAGCGCCTTCGGCTGCAGCGCCCAAGTCGGGCTTGGCCCGAATTTTGCAAAATACGGCAGCCACCAGTGTCAACCACCGGGTCGAGATGCGCGCCCGGCACCGCGACGGCACCGAAATCGCCGTCGAGGTAGCCACCCACCGCTTGAGCCTGGGCGGGCGCGTGGTGCTGACAGCATCGATTGCCGACATCTCCGAGCACAAAGCCGCGGTTGAACGCCTGGCATTGTTTCGCCGAGTGTTTGAAGCCAGCAAACAATGCATCGTGATTTCAGACGCGACCGGGCGCGGTGTTTACCAAAACCGGGCGCACTCAGAACTGATGGGTTACTCCAACCTTGAACTTGTCGAAAAGCGGCTCATTGACGCCCTGGTGGCATCAGAGGCCGACGATCGCTGGGCTGAAATCAAATTGGCCATTGCCCAAACAGGCAAATGGGAAGGCGCTTTGAAGCTGCGCCGCAAAGGCGGCAGCCAGTTTGTGTCGGCCAGCAAAATCGGGTCCATCACCGACGAGCGGGGGGCCATTAGTTATGTATTCAATATTTTCACCGACGCCACGCAGGATATTGCCCGCCAGCAGGAACTGACGCATGCCAAAGACGCGGCAGAACAAGCCAATTTGGCCAAATCCGACTTTTTGTCAAGCATGAGCCACGAGCTGCGCACACCGCTGAACGCGATTTTGGGCTTTGCCCAAATCATGCAGTTTGACGAGCAGTTGAGCGCCGAGCACCAAGACAGTATTGAAGAAATATTGACGGGTGGCCAACACCTGCTCAAGCTGATCAACGAGGTGCTGGACCTGGCCAAACTGGAGTCAGGCAATGTCGTTATTTCGCTGGAACCCGTGCGGCTGGTGGATGCGGTGAACGATTGCTGGAAGCTGCTGCGACCCGTGGCCGCCACGCGCGAGCTGACTTTGCATCTGGTGGTGCCCGATTCCATTTATGTCCGCGCTGATCGCGTTCGCCTGCGTCAAGTGCTGTTGAATTTGATCTCCAACGCCATCAATTTCAACCGCGTGGCAGGTGACATTGCCATTCGTTCCCACGTCGGCGAGCAAGGGCAAATTCTGCTGGACATCACCGACTCTGGCGAGGGCATTGCGCCCAGTCGCCTGCCCGATCTTTTCAAGGCCTTCAACAGGGGCGGGTCACTTCCATCTCAAACCGGTGGCGCTGGTGTGGGGCTGGCCATTGCGCAGCGGCTGATGCACCTGATGGACGGCAACGTGGGTGTGAACAGCCACGTTGGCATTGGCACGACATTCTGGATTGAGTTGCAAAGCGACGAGTCGCCTGTGGCTGATGTGCCTGCCCCCGCTGACGATGTGGCGGTGCCGCAATTTGACGAAGCGCTTCATCTGCACACTGTTTTGTGCATTGATGACAACCCGGTGAACCTGAAGTTGGTTTCGCAGCTGCTGTCCAAACGCCCCAAAATCCATTTGATTACCGCGCACACCCCCGGCCTGGGCATTCAGTTGGCGCTGGGCCGCAAGCCCGATTTGATTTTGCTGGACATCAACATGCCCGGCATGGACGGCTACCAGGTTCTAGAAGTGCTCAAAACCTATTCCATCACCAAGTCCATCCCCATCATTGCCGTGACCGCCAACGCCGCACCCAAAGACATTCAACTGGGTGGCGACGAGGGCCTGGTGGACTACTTCACCAAGCCGCTGGAAGCCAAGAAGTTTTTGTCAACGGTCGATCATTGGCTTGAAAAAGGGCGCTTGGCCAAGGCGCGAAGCTCTGAGCACATTGATTTGGAGTGAGGCCGCTTGGGTTGAATGGTTGGGTCGGTGCTGAGGACAATTTCATTCAATAGGTAAAAAACTCTGTTTTGGATATATTAAACATATACAAATTTAGCTGCCAGCATGCAAACGACCAACGACCACCTGCTCGTGAAATTCCGTGCAAAAGACACACGGTTTGGCGTGACACGCAACACCGTCAAAACCTTGGCTGCAGAGCTTGACGTGTCCGAAACCCAGGTCATTCACATGGCGTTGTCAAAATTTGCGGATGACAATTTGCCCACGTACGAACTTGATGATGGGCCACTGACCGCCAAACAAATGACTGCCATTCGCAAAGACGCAGCCAAGCATTTGCCTCGAGGCAAAGTTTTGGAAAGTCAGGATTTGTTCGATTGAGCGCGAAATGGCATTTGCCCGCTGTGGGCGACATTGTTTGGTGCTTATTCCCTGAATTGCCGGACTCCAACCCCGGCCCCAAGTCGCGCCCTGCGCTGGTCTTGCGTGTGGAGCGACGCGAAGACGGCGATGTGGTCAAAGTGGCTTATGGCACTTCGCAAAAACTAAATCGACTCAGGGCGGGTGAGGTTGCCATCACCCAAGCCCAAAACCCCGCTGCGTATGCTCTGGCTGGGTTGGCCTATGACACCAAGTTTGATTTCAACGCCATTGTTGAGCTGCCGTGGACTGATCGCTACTTCAAAGCACCGCCCAAAAGCCGCCATGGGAACAATCCAAAATTGGGGACGCTGCATGCGACCGTGATGCGCGTAGTTGAGGCTGCGTACCGCGCTGCGATGGGGCGTTGAGTTGTTGCGGTCTTTTTGACTGGTTTTCGGCGCGTCTGGCAAAAATTTTTGGTGAGTGAAACACCGCGCGGCGACCGGGCAATGTGCATGCGGTTTTGGGGTGAAAGCACGCGCGATGGTGAAAAATGGGTCAAGCTGTCGCTTGGCCACTTTTTTTGGGGTAGTGCGCGGATCGTTGCCACGCGCATTTCACCCCAAAGCCCTATATGAATGCCTCCCGGATGACAAGAGCTTTCCGTTCGGTTCGTGCGTGGCTGATCGGCTGCGTCCTTATATCCGGCCTTGAGTGTGGGGTGCCCGGTTTCCCGCGCGAGGCCACTGGCCCTGATGCTGATACGCTGACGGCGGCCTCATCTGGTCAACGGACTGTTGAGGTCCGG